>JBMOQT010000082.1:0-12944 GCA_049320945.1 Pseudomonadota bacterium | reverse complement strand
ACTCAAAATGCCGCGACCTCGGTCATGTCGGTTCGATTCCGACCGCCCGCACCAAACAATCTCCGACAATGCCGGGCTGCTATCGGGACTCAGCCGACGCAGTCTGGGCACACGCCGTGGACTTCCAGAACGAGACGGTTGGGCTTGAAGCCTCGTGCAGAAGCGGCCGCGAATGCGGTCTGATCGATTTCGAGTTCACATTCCTGGGCCCTGCCGCAGCAGTCGCAGATCAGGAATTCGATCGCTGAGCGGCCGTGATGGCGGTCGCAGGCCACGAATGCATTCAAGCTCTCGATCCGGTGTGCGAGGCCGACGCGAACCAAGAACTCCAGAGCCCGGTAAACCGTCGGTGGCTTGGCTGCGTAGCTTGGCCTCGAGAGCGCCTGCAACAGCTCATAGGCGCCGATCGGCCTCTCCGCGCGAACCAACAAGTCGTAGATGCGTGCTCGCCCTGGAGTCCAGGTTTGGCCCACCCGAGCACAGTGGTCGGAGGCTTCGGCGAGCCGCCGTTCGACCGCATTGTCGGCAAGCTCGCCCTTCGTTCGGTGGCTACACGCCATGCCCGGCGGCTCGAACTGGTGGCCCATCAGCTCGCCGGCGCTGGAGAAACGTAGAGGATCTCGCCCGCCTCATCCTGCACGGTAGCGCGGAAGTAGACGCGCGCGCCCGGCCGAAGGCGTGCGATATCGCTTTGCCGGACACGAAAGTTCATCACCATGCTCGGCCAGTCGTTGCGGGATTGATGCGTGTGACGAAGCGAGACCGTCAACCTGCTCGGATCGATTGCGACCACCTCTCCAAGTCCTTCCTCGGTGCCGAACTGCGAGATCAGCGGGCGTACTGGTCGGCCGTGTTCCGGGTCCAACCGCTTGAGCCTCAAATGGCTCATCTCCTCTGGCGTCAGCTCCACGGTCGGCTCCCGCTCGCAGCCGATCAACAGGATGGCGAGCAGGAGCATCAGGGCGGCGCCAGCAAACGGCCTCACGGGAGCGCTCGGGAGGTCGAGTGATCCGTGACGCAAAGGGCGTGATCGGCCAAAGTTTCGATGACGCGGCAGTCGCCGGCGAGGCCACGGCAGCTGGTCGCAACCATGCGCTTCAACTCGGACCGCAACGCCTGCAACTGGGCAATCTTCGTCTCGATTGAGGTCAGCTGTTCTGCTGCGAGGGCGTTTGCGTCGTCACAGGCGTAATCCGGATGATCGGCTAGGTCGAGCAAGGTGCGGATCGCGTCGACGGAAAAGCCAAGCTGGCGCGCGTGCTTGATGAACGCCAACCGACGCACGGCCCGATCATCGTAAATGCGGCGATCGCTCTCGGTGCGGTCCGGTTTGAGCAGAAGCCCGATCTGCTCGTAGAAGCGGATCGTCGGGACCTTCACGTCGGTCGCCTTGGCGAGTTTGCCGATTGTGAGCGCTGGCATGCGGCCTCCTGTCGTGCCGTCAAAATAGGTGCTTGATCCTCTAGCCACTAGAGGGTGCAGGGTGGTTGCATGTCCAGTTGTTCAACCTCCGAGAGGCCGGCTGCCGCGGGATGTGGCTGCGGGAGCGCCGTCGCGTTCGACGGCGCGTCTCCGGCCTACAAGCGCGCCCTCACCGCCGTCATCGCTATCAACATCGTTGGCTTTGTCGTCGTCGCCATCGGCAGCTGGCTCGCCGACTCGGCTGCGCTGGCGGCCAACACACTCGACTTCGCAGCCGATGCGGCCACCTACGCCTTGAGCTTGTGGGTGATCGGCAAGAGCGTCCAGTTGCGTTCCGGCGCCGCATTCATCAAAAGCGCCAGCCTCGCCGTGATGGCGACCGGCATCCTCGGCCTGGCCATCTGGCGGGCGCTCACCGGGGCCTCGCCGGAGGGCGGCGCTATCTCCGGCCTGGGCCTGTTCGGCGCAGCCGCCAACCTCCTGGCGGCCCTGCTTCTGGTGCGCTTCCGCGAGGGCGACGCCAACGTCCGGTCCGTCTGGCTCTGCACGCGCAATGACCTCATCCAATGCCTTGCCGTGGCAGCCACCGGCGTGGCTGTCACTGTGGCAGGGTCGCGCTGGCCGGACGTGATCGTGGGCGTGCTGCTGGCAGCGGTCTTTTTCCGCTCCGCTTGGCAGATCACCGCTCAGGCCCGTGAAGAGCGTCGCGCGGCGAAAGCCGAACGTGATTTTGTAACGCATTCCCAGCGCTCGTCAGTCTCGATATAGGGACGGGCGATGGAATGGACCTCACCCTGGTGGCGGAAGGTCGGCATGGTGCTCGCTGCGCTCGTGCTGACCGTGCTCACGCTCGGGCCGGGTCTCGACGGCCTCATCTGCCGCGACGAAGGCAGCCTGAGCGCCGTTGCGGCTGAACTGCCTGTCGCCGCCGCCCCCGCCGACGATGCTGGTCCACCGCCTCTCGACGAGGGACGCGGCATCTGCATCCACGGACATTGCCATCACAGCGCGCCCTACGTACCGGCCACGCTAGCCGCCGGCGAGCTGTCCGCTCCGCTGCTGGCGGTTGCCCACCCGTTCGTGCGCAACCGGGTGCCGATCTCCGATCCCAAGTTCGGGCTGATCCGACCTCCCAGAGCCTGACGGCTCGCGCGCTGACGCGCTCATTCCGTCACGTTCAAGAGGGACACCATGAAACCCGACTTCCGCAGCTCGCCTTTGGCGGGACTGCTCTTGCTGGTCAGCCTCGGCGCAGCGGGCGCCGCTATGGCCGAACCTGCGCCGCCCTTCGCCGCACTGCTGGCCCAGGCGCAGGCCACCGCCCCCCGTCTCGCCGAGGCGCGCGCCAACATCGCTCGGGCCGAAGGGCTCGCAAGGCAGGCAGGCGCGATCCCCAACCCGAGCGTGGGACTCGAGATCGAAAACTTCTCCGGTTCCGGTCCCTTCCGCGGGACGAGCCTGTCGGAGACCACCGCGACGATCGGTCAGACTGTCGAGCTTGGCGGCAAGCGCTCGGGGCGGGTCGCGGCTGGGCGTGCGGAAGTCGAGGCGGCTCGCGCCCAGGCCCGCCGGATCGAAGCGGAATACGCCTTCGATTTGGCGGCCGCCTATGCTGATGCCGAGGCGGCCGAACGGAGACTGAAACTCGCCCATGACTCGCGAAGCCTCGCGGAAGAGGATGCGCGCATCGCCACAGCCCTGGTCGCGGCGGGACGGGAGGCCGACCTGCGGCGTCTCCAGGCTCAGGCGGCGGTGCAAGCCGCCCGTGCGGCGGTGGACGAAGCCCAGGCTGCGCGTGCGACTGCCTTCGGCAATCTGACAGCCCTCGCCGGGGCGTCGGCGCCAATCACCTCGATCCCGGTCAGCCTACTCGAGGCGAAAGCTCCACTCTTCTCCGGAGCCAATCCCGCAGCGAACGCGACGACGGCCTTCCTCGCTGCACAGGCTGAGCGAGAAGCGGCGGCGCGACGCCTTAGCGTTGAACGACGTCGAGCCATTCCGGATGTGACCCTCTCCGTCGGCCTGCGCCGTTTCCAAGAGGACGACGCCACCGCGCTCGTCGCGGGCGTCTCTGTGCCCCTGCCGCTGTTCGATCAGAACCGCGGCAATATCGCCGCCGCTCGGGCTGAACAGACAGCCGCCGAGGCCCGGCTGAACGCGGCCAGGCTCGACGCCGAAGCCGCCGTCCGCACCAGCACGGCGCGCATCTCAGCGGCCGAAACCCGGCTCGCGGCAGCCCGCGAGGGCGAGAGCACCGCCGAAGAAGCCTATCGTCTCGCCCGCATCGGGTACGAGGCCGGCAAACTCCCGCTCGCCGAACTGGTCGCCGCCCGCCGCGCCCTGACTGAAGCGCGCGCCCAAACCATTGCAGCCGCCGTCGAGCGGATCAGCGCCCAGGCCGCGCAAGCTCGGCTCAGCGGCGTCGCCACCCCCGGAGTACAATGATGACAATGAAGAGGGACAATGCGCGCCTATATGGCGCGGTCGCGGCCGCAGTGATGCTGGCCGGCGGGGGCGGGTTCGTCCTGTCGAACATGATGAGCAAGCCCGCGGCTCCCGCCGCTGGCGAGGAGCACGCGGAAGAAGGCGCGGAGGAAGAAGGCCACAGCGAAGAGGGCGCCGCAGCGCCCGAAGGAGTCGTTGCGCTCACGCCGACGCAGATCCGCGCTTCCGGAATTCAGCTGGTCGCGGTCACCCGTGGCAGCGGCGGCGAAGTCCGGCTTTCGGGGCGTGTCGAGCCGATGATCGATGCCCGGGCCAGCGTTGGAGCGGCTGTGGCCGGCCGCGTGGAACGGGTTCTCGTAGCCGCCGGGCAATCGGTCCGCGCCGGCCAGGGCCTTGCGGTCCTGGTAAGCGGCGAAGCCGCTACCTTCCGAGCCGACGCCGACGCTGCAGCCGCAGCGGCCGACGCCGCGCGACGCGCCTATCAACGTGACCAGAGCCTTGGCTCCCAGGGGATCGTTGCACGGCAAGAGGTCGAGACGTCGCGAGCTCAAGCGCTCAGCGCCGAGGCGGCGGCGCGGGCCGCCCGTGCGCGGGCGTCGGCGTCGGGGGGGCCGAACGCTGCGGGCCGGTTGACCGTCACCAGCCCGATTTCCGGCGTCGTCACCTCTGTCGCGATCGGGCCTGGCGGCTTCGTCACGCAGGGCGGCGTCGTCGCCGAAGTGACCAACCCCGACCGGGTCGAACTGGTCTTCAATGCACCGCCGAGTGTCGCCACCGGCGTTCGCGCAGGATCCCGGATTCGGGTCCAAGGGCCCACGGGCGAATTTGACGCCGTGATCGTCGGAGTTGCGACGGCTGCCGGCGAGCAGACGGGTGCGACGGTCATCCGCGCACGCGCGGCTGGAGGCGTGCTCCCCCCGGCAGGCTCGGCGGTGACGGGCGCGGTCATCACCGGCGCTGAGGCAGGCGGGCTGACAGTGCCAAGCGATGCCGTTCAGAGCATCGAGGGCTCGAGCGTCGTGTTCGTGGCGGTGAACGGAGGCTTCCGTGCCACACCGGTGCTGGTTGGGCGCCAAGCCGGCGGCCGCACCGAGATCCTCCGCGGGCTGGGCGGCGAGGAGCGGGTCGCCGCGGCCAACGCCTTCCTCCTGAAAGCCGAACTCGCCAAGGGCGAAGCCGAGCACGGACACTAGGACTTCCTATGTTTAAAGCCTTGATCGAAGCGTCCGTACGCTTCCGCTGGTTCGTGATCCTCGCTGTCGCCGTTGTGGCTGGCCTCGGGCTTTTCGAACTCACCCGGCTGCCGATCGATGCAGTCCCGGACATCACCAACCGTCAGGTCCAGATCACGACCGTCGCGCCTTCGCTCGCCCCCGAGCAGATCGAACGGCAGGTCACCTATCCGCTGGAGACCGCCCTTGCGGGGATCCCAGGGTTGACGAGCACCCGCTCACTCTCGCGCAACGGCTTCAGCCAGATCACCGCCGTCTTCACCGACCAGACTGATATCTATTTCGCTCGTCAGCAGGTCGCCGAGCGGATGAGAGAAGCACAGGAGAACCTGCCCGACGGTGTCGAGCCGGCGCTGTCCCCCGTGACCACCGGGCTCGGCGAAGTCCTGATGTGGACAGTCGACTACGCGGCCTTCGACCAGGCGAAGGCGCGGGCTGGGCGGCCGGGTTGGCAGCCGGATGGCGTCTACCTCACGCCCGAGGGAGAGCGGCTGGCGACTCCGCAGCAGAGGGCGACCTACCTGCGCACGGTGCAGGACTGGATCATCGCGCCGCAGATGCGCTCCACCCCGGGGCTGGCGGGCGTGGATACCGTCGGTGGTTATGTAAAGGAGTACGCAGTCCGCCCGGACGCCGCCCGACTGTCAGCCTACAAGCTCAGTCTGGGCGATCTTGTGCAGGCGCTCGAGCGCGCAAACACCCAGGCTGGCGCAGGCTTCGTTCAGCGGGCGGGCGAGGCCCTGGTCGTGCGGAGCGACGCCCTCGCCGGGTCCATTCAGGACCTGGCGCAGGCTCCGGTGGTGAACCGGGATGGTCTGGTCGTGAGGGTCGCAGACGTCGCGACCGTGGAGATCGGACAGGGCCTGCGGCTCGGCGCCGCCAGTCGCGACGGCCACGAGGCCGTTCTCGGCACCGCGCTGATGATCGCCGGGGGCAACAGTCGCACCGTCGCTCAAGCCGCGGCGGAACGGCTGGCAGAAGTGGATGATTCACTTCCGCCCGACGTGGTCGCGATTCCGGTGCTCAACCGAAGCGAGCTGGTCAACTCGACCATCAAGACCGTTGCGCGCAACCTGACCGAAGGCGCGCTTCTCGTCATCGTCATCCTCTTCCTGCTGCTCGGCAACATTCGCGCGGCGACGATCACGGCGCTGATGATCCCGCTCTCCTTCCTGTTCGCGGTGATCGGGATGAACCGGTTCGGGATCAGCGGAAACCTGATGAGCCTCGGTGCCCTCGACTTCGGATTGATGGTCGATGGCGGCGTCGTCGTGATCGAGAATACGCTGCTACTGCTCAGCCAGCGCCGTGCCGAGTTGGGTCGGGTGCTGACCCGACACGAGCGTCTCGGCGCGGCGGTTGAGGCCGCCCGGCAGATGGTCAAGCCCGCCGCCTTTGGTCAGCTCATCATCCTGCTCGTGTTCGCCCCGTTGCTCACCCTCGAAGGCGTCGAAGGCAAGACCTTCCAGCCCATGGGCGCGACGGTCATGCTTGCCCTGGTCGGCGCGTTCATCCTGTCCTTCACCTTCGTGCCTGCCATGGCCGCCTTGCTCGTGCGGGATCCTAAGTCGGTGCACTCGGGCCCAGACGGAAGGGTGGAGGAGCACGAGACTCGCATCCTTCGCTGGGCGCGCCAGCGCATCCAGCCGGCGATCGGAGCGGCGGTGTCGCGACCAAGGATGGTGCTCATGGCGGCGGGCATGGCGCTGCTCGTTGGCGTGATCTCGTTCTTCACACTCGGCCGCGAATTCATCCCGACCCTGGACGAAGGCGATATCGCGATGCAGGCCCTGCGTGTGCCGTCGGCCTCTCTGGAGCAATCCATCGCCATGCAGATGGCGCTTGAGCGCGCCATCAAGGCTCAGCCGGAAGTGGAGACCATGTTCTCCCGCACAGGCACCGCAGAAGCGGCGGTGGATCCCATGCCGCCCAACATCTCCGACAGCGTCATCGTACTGAAGGATCGCAAGGCCTGGCCGGACCCGAGACTTCAGAAAGAGGAACTGATCGAACGAATCGAGAAGGCGGCGGGCCAACAGATCGGCAATAATTTCGAGTTCAGCCAGCCGATCGAACTTCGCTTCAACGAATTGATCTCGGGTGTCCGCACGGACCTGGCTGTGATGGTCTATGGGGACGACTTCGGAACGTTGCAGCGAACAGCCGATCAGGTCGCCGCCGCCCTGCGGCAGACCCCCGGCGCGGCGGACGTGCGGGTCGAGCAGGCCTCCGGCCTGCCCACCCTGACCATCAAAGTCGATCGGTTCGCTGCGGCCAGTTACGGCCTTTCGGCGGCGGACGTGAGTGAGGCCGTCTCGGCGGGCATTGGGGGCGCTGAGGCGGGTCAGATCTTCGAGGGCGACCGCCGTTTCGATGTCGTCGTGCGCTTGCCGGAAGCGGCGCGCAACGATCCCGCCGCCCTTGCAGCTCTGCCAGTCGTGTCGACCTCCGGCGCCGTGGTGCCTCTGGCGTCCGTGGCTCGCATCGACACAGCAGAAGGCCCCAACCAGATCAGCCGGCAGAACGGGAGCCGGCGGATGGTGGTGCAGGCCAACGTTCGAGGCCGCGACCTCGGCGGATTTGTGAGCGACGCCCAGCAGCGCGTCGCGAAAGTCGCCCTGCCCACCGGGGTCTACCTCGACTGGGGCGGTCAGTTCGAGAACCTGCAGCGTGCCGAACAACGGCTAGGACTGGTGATCCCGGTGGTCTTCGTGCTCATCGGCATTCTGCTCTTCATGGCGCTTGGCTCGTTTGCGGAGGCGGCCCTCGTCTTCGCCTGCGTTCCCCTCGCCCTCGTCGGCGGCGCCGTCGCCTTGCTCCTGCGGGGCATGCCCTTCTCCGTCTCCGCGGCTGTGGGGTTCATCGCGGTGTCGGGCGTGGCGACACTGAACGGGCTCGTCCTGATGCAGGCGATCCGCGAGCGCCTGACAGCAGGGCTGCTCCCGAAGGATGCAGCCATCGAAGGTGCGTCTAGCCGGCTACGCGCTGTCCTGACGACCGCTCTTGTCGCCATTGTCGGCTTCATCCCCATGGCCATCGCACACGGCGCAGGCGCTGAGGTGCAAAAGCCTCTCGCCACAGTCGTCATCGGAGGTCTGCTCACAGCAACCGCTCTGACCCTGTTGGTGTTGCCGACGTTTGCCGCCCAGGCGGTCCGACATCGGAGCGCCGAAGGGATTGAGGACTGACACCATGAGCGGAATGGAACGAGGCCCGTTGAAGGTCCGGAGCGGCCGGGTGCGAGGCGCGCCACGGCCGGGCCCCCGGGCTGCCCAGCGGTTCTGCCGTGTAGCGACTCTCGCCACGGGCTTGATCGCTGCGGCGTCCGGCGCGGCCTTGGCCGAGCCGACCCCAGCCGTCGAGCTCGTCGAAGGAGGCCCGCTAAAGATCCTCACCGGCTATCTGCGGGTCGGCGAACATCCGGCCGTGGTCCGCGGCTTGGTGCGCCGCCGCCCAACGTCCAGGCTCCCCACTGGGGGCCACCTGGATGTCGCCGCCTTCGACCGGCAGGGCGGCCTGCTGGCGTTGAAGCACGTCCGATGGCGCGGCTCCCTCGTGGGCCGGCATCCGGCAGCAGCGGCCTATACCGCTCGCCTCGGAGTGCCCGCGGACCTCATCGGTCGCATCCGGGTCAACTACGCACCCGCGGGCGCGCACCCCATCGGCCCCGAGCAATGAGGGAGGTCTCCGAAGTCAACTGCCAAGGAGACATGGCCGCATTGAGCGACGTCGACCGTGCGCAACGGCGGACCTTGCTTTGGGTGTTCGTGCTCAACGCAGCGCTGTTCGTCAGCCTTGGCCTAGCCGGTCTGCTCGCCGACTCGAGCGCGCTGATCGCCAACGCCGTTGACAACGCATCAGACGCCGCCGTCTACGCGATCAGCTTCTTGGCCGTCGGCCGCGCCGCCGTCTGGAAACGCCGAGCGGCGGGGGTCTCCGGTATCATGCTGCTGATCTTCGCGGGCGGCGTGCTTCTGGACGTGATCCGCCGCTGGTGGCTCGGAACCGAGCCCGTCGGTTGGACCATGATGGCCCTGGCGCTCGTCGCTGCGGGCGTGAACCTCGTTTGCTTATTCCTCCTGCGCCGTGCGCAAAGCGACGACGTGAACATGCGCGCGGCAGAGACCTTCAGCCTCAATGACTTCGCGTCCAACGGCGGCATCCTCGTCGCCGGGGCCTTGATCATGTGGCTGAACCAGGCCTGGCCGGACTTGGTCGTGGGCGTGCTGGTGGCCCTGATCGCGGCGAAGGGCGGGCTGGAAATTCTACGGGACGCGGCCGAGAGCCGCGCAGAGCCCGCGACGGAAAGTTGAAAGGACGCGCTGTGGCTGAAGACAAGCTTCGTCTCGAGATCCCGGTCCTGCTGCCGGCCGCCGCGGAGGCTTGCGAGCGCTGTGTGCAGCAACTCGCGGAGGTCCTTGCCTCAAGGCCCGGGGTCGCCGAAGCGCATGTGCAGGGCCGCGAGGACGCGGTGCTCTGCGTGCACTTCGATCCAGCCCAAATCTCTGCGTCCCAGGTTCGCGCCCTGGCCGTGCAGCAGGGCGCCCGCCTCGCAAGCGCCTCCGGCCACGCCAACTTTCGCCTGAGCCAGCCGCTGCATGCCCGCGCCGCCCGGACCCTGGCGGACGACCTCCGAGGCCGTCCGGGGGTGCTCCACGCCGATGTGGGCGTGACCGGCGCGGTCCTGGTCGAGTTCGACCCCGCGAAGGTCGAGCCCGTCGCCCTGGAGGCCTACCTGCTGGAGCGCGCGGCCGCCCTTGGGCAGTCAAACGCGGAAGCCGCACGACGCAAGTCCTCCGCGAAGGAGGGCGAGCACGGGGGCCACGAGCACAAGCCGGGAGAGGGACGCGAGCACAAGCACGGTGGCCCGTTCGGCGAGCGGACGGAACTGGTCTTCGCCGGGCTGTCCGCCGTGGTGTTGCTGATCGGCTGGCTTGCGTCCTTCCGCCTTGAGGGCGCTATCCCGCTGGCCTTCTATCTCCTGGCGTACGGGTTCGGCGGCTACTTCACGCTGCGCGAAGCGCTCGAAAATCTCCGTAAGCGCCGCTTCGAGATCGACACGCTGATGCTGGTCGCCGCGGCGGGTGCGGCGGCGTTGGGCGAGTGGGCCGAAGGCGCCCTGCTGCTCGTGCTCTTCAGCCTAGGCCATGCACTGGAACACTACGCGATGGGGCGGGCTCGCAGGGCCATCGAGGCGCTGGCCGAACTGGCGCCGGAGCGCGCAAGCCGCAAGCGTGGCGACACCTTCGAAGATGTCCCCGTCGAGGCGCTCGAGATCGGCGACATCGTCATGGTTCGGCCCAACGAACGGCTGCCGGCCGACGGGGTCGTCGTCGTAGGCGAGAGTTCGGTCAATCAGGCCCCCGTCACCGGCGAGAGCATGCCGGTCGACAAGCGCGCGGCGGGCCACGACATCGCATTCGAAACGGCCGATGCCGCGCAAAAGGTGTTCGCGGGCACCATCAATGGGGTTGGAGCCCTGGAGGTGCGCGTGGCGCGCCTCTCCGGTGAGTCGACCCTAGCTCGTGTGGTCACCATGGTCGCCGAGGCCGAGGCGCAGCGCTCGCCCACCCAGCGCTTCACCGACAAGTTCGAACGGATCTTCGTCCCGGCCGTCCTCCTGGGTGTCTTCGCCCTGATGTTCGCCTGGGTCGTAGTCGATGAGCCGTTCAGCGTGAGCTTCTACCGGGCGATGGCGGTCCTGGTCGCCGCCAGCCCCTGCGCCTTGGCGATCTCCGTCCCGAGCGCCGTCCTCAGCGGCGTGGCTCGCGCAGGACGCGGCGGCGTCCTCGTGAAGGGGGGCGGGCCGCTGGAGAACCTTGGGAGGCTGCAGGCTCTGGCGTTCGACAAGACCGGCACCCTGACGGAGGGACGCCCCCGCGTCACCGACGTCGTGCCTGCCGTGGGGGTCGACGAAGCGCGGCTCCTTGAGACGGCGGCGGCGGTCGAGGGGCTGAGCGACCATCCGCTTGCGGCAGCGGTTGTCACGGCAGCCACCGAAAGGCTGCCTGGCCCGCCCGGACGCGCCGAAGCGGTGGAGAGCATCACCGGACAAGGTGTCCGCGGGCGCTTTGGCGGTGAAGACGTCTTCATCGGGAAGCTCAAGCTCTTCGAGACCGTTCCGGGGGCGCCCGTGCCCGAGCAGGTGCGCAGTGAAGTCGAGCGGCTCTCCAGCTCAGGGCGGACCGTCATGGTAGTTCGGAGCGGCGAGACCTACCTCGGCGTGATCGGCCTACAGGACACGCCGCGCGAGGGCGCCGCAGAGGTCATCGCCGCCCTCCGCCGGCTGGGCGTCAAGCGCATGATCATGCTGTCGGGCGACAATCAGGGCGTTGCTGACGCCATCGCCGCCAAGCTCGGTCTGACCGACGCCCGCGGCGGACTGATGCCGGAGGACAAGGTCGCCTTCATCAAGGCCCTTCGCGAGCAAGCAGGCGGCGTCGCGATGGTCGGGGACGGCGTCAACGATGCGCCGGCCATGGCGAACGCGACCGTGGGGATCGCGATGGGCGCAGCCGGATCCGACGTGGCGCTCGAGACCGCAGACGTCGCCCTAATGGCGGACGACCTGCGGCGACTGCCCTTCGCGGTCAGCCTAAGCCGTCAGACCAGCGCCATCATCAAGCAGAACCTGCTCGTGAGCCTTGGGATGGTCGCCTTCCTGATCCCGGCCACCATTTTCGGCCTAAAGATCGGCGCCGCCGTTGTTTTCCACGAAGGGTCGACGCTCCTCGTAGTGTTCAACGCCCTGCGCCTGCTGGGCCATCGGGACAAGCCCTGAAATTGCTGTGCTTCAGCAAGCACTGCTACAGTCCTGCCAGCGATTGCAGTGGCTCGCACGTCGCGACGTTGGGCTGCGCAGTCCCTTTGCGGCGGCGCTGGACCGAGCGCGCTTCCCTGAAGCTCTGTCAGCGGGCCGCCGGCGCAGGCCGATCCGCTCGCGCGCTCGAGCGGCGCCAGATCGGGCTTGATCCTCTAGCAGCTAGAGGTGGCAGGCTGAGCAGCAAAAGGAGCCTCGATGCACAGGACGCTTGGACTCACCCTTAGCCTCGGCGTGCTCGCGGCCGATCAGGCCACCAAGCTCATAGCGCGCGCCCACCTCACGGAGCCCGCGACCCTGGGGCCGTCTCTGAACCTGCAGCTCGGGTCCAATACCGGCGTCACGTTCGGACTCTTCGCCGGCTCAGGCGAACTTGGGCGCTGGCTGCTGGTCGCCGGCACGGCGGCAGTCGCGCTGTGGCTCATGGCATGGATGTGGCGCGAGCGCCGTCTCGCCGTGGCGGCGCCGCTCGCGCTGATTGTCGGTGGCGCCCTAGGGAACATCGTCGACCGGGTCCGCCTCGGCGCAGTGACCGACTTCATCGACGCCCACATCGGCGATTTCCATTGGCCGACCTTCAATCTCGCAGACACCGCGATCACCGTCGGTGTCGCATGGCTGCTGCTCACCTCGCTTGGCCGGCAGGCCTCCGCCACCGCCCCATCCAGTCCGCCAGCGAAAGGGCATCCATGACCGCCCGCCACCAGCCGCCGCATGACGCCACTCTAGCCCTAGTGACTGACCCCTATCGCTTCATCTCCAAACAGTGCGATCGGATCGGCGCAGACGGCTTCGAAACGCATGTCCTCTTCAAGGACACGATCTGCCTGAAAGGACCGGAAGCCGCGGCACTCTTCTACGACGTGGACCGCTTCAAGCGAGAAGGCGCCATGCCGTCGCCATTCCGCAAGACCCTGCTCGGCGATGGGGGCGTTCAGGGGCTCGACGGTGACGCACATCGCCACCGCAAGCAGCTGTTCATGGACCTGATGGCGCCTGAGCGCATCAGGGTGCTTGGAGAGCTT
>JBMOQT010000081.1:0-13013 GCA_049320945.1 Pseudomonadota bacterium | reverse complement strand
GGCTGCCGGAGACGCTTGCCGCGGCGCGCCGCACCCCGTTGCGCCCGGGCCGGCTGCTGCGCGCCCACTGGCACCTGCTGCGCGCGCCCCGCTTCCTGCTGCTCGCCGCATCGAGCGCGCTGCTGTTCAACGGCTTCTTCGCCTACGTACTCTCGGCCCCGGCGTTCCTGCTCAAGCACCTGAACCTCACCCCCGAGCAGTTCTACTGGCTGTCCTTCCCGGCCGTGGCCGGCATCATGGGCGGCTCGCTCCTGGCGAACCGGCTCAGCGGCCGCGCCAGCCACGGTCTCACCATCGGCGCCGGGTTCGCGGTCATGCTGCTTGCGGCCACGCTCAACGTGGCGACGAGCACCCAGGGCAGCCGCGCCCTGGCCGTGCTGCCCGTCGCCATTTACGCCTTCGGCATGGCGCTCGCCACGCCCAGCCTGACCCTGCTGGCGCTGGATCTGTTTCCCGGGCAGCGCGGCATCGCCTCCGGCACCCTGGGGCTGGTGCAGATGAGCGCCAACAGCCTGAGCGCCGCACTGCTGGCGCCGGTCCTGTCGGAAAGCGCCAGGGGGCTCGCGCTCGGCATGGTCGGCTTCGCCGCGGCGGCGCTCGCCGCTTACGTGCTGGCGGTGTGGGCGGGAAAGCCGGGAAGCAGGCGGGGACCCACCTCGGGCCCCTCGGGGCGAGGTGATGGCCCGGTGTAGGCAGAACAACTTGACGCACACAACTTTCTTCCAATAATGTGTAGCGAGGCAACACCCCGCTGATCAGGAGCACGCATGGCGGACCGTTCCGATGGAAAGAAGGATCGCGTCTTCCTGGATGCGTTACGACATCCGACCAATGCGGTTGGCACGCTCCGAATATCCGATGACCCGGCTGGCGGGATGCTGCTGTCGCAGCATCGGGCCCCCGCCCATGAGTTCCTGTGTGGCCCGACTTCGGATCTGGTCGTCGTCGCGCAGCAGAATATTGCATCTAGTTCCGTGTTGTTTGATCTTGGCTGGGGATGGCGTGAGCATTTCTGTTCTGCGCCCAATCCCGTCTACGTGATTCCGCCGCACGCCGACGTCCGCTGGTGTCTCAACGATGAGTCCCAGTGCGTCTACCTCGCCATCCCATACGCCGATGTCGTGCCACTGCTCGAGGAACTGGGAGTAGCCGAGCCGGCAGACTGCGTGTGGGGCTTGGCATCTCGTGGGTTCAGCGAATCGCTTGTCCACGAGATGGTGCTCAGGCTGTGGCAGGAGGAAGTTTCTCCCATTCGCTGCAATCCTCTGCTCGCCAGCACTTACAGAATCGCCATCATCCACGCACTGGCCAGAAAGTGGTCGACCCTCCGACAACCGGCCGGCAAGGCGAAAGCCAAACTGGCTCCCGTCCAGTTTCGCAAGGTGATTGCCTACGTCAATGAAAACATCGGCCTGCCCCTTTCCGTGGAAACCCTTTCGCGGGTGGCCGGTGTCAGCCCGTTCCACTTCATCAGGCTTTTCAAGAACACGACCGGACAGTCACCCTATCAATATGTCCAGACGGTGCGCACGGAGCGGGCGAAACACCTCCTGGCGACCACCTCCCAGGATGCGGCATCGATTGGTGCCGCGCTCGGATTCAGCAGCCAGAGCGCCTTTTCCCGGGCCTTCAAGACCAGGACGGGTTGCTCTCCGGAGCAATATCGCCGATCGCTGCTGACATGACCCGCCCTTGATCTCTGTTGGCGCGAGGACCAAGATGACACCGTGTCGCAGAGCCCCATGGCCACCGAGGTGGCCATGGGGCCTGACCGATAGCGATTAGCGCGTGGAGTTCATGAACGCGGGTCGACCGGAGCGAACAGGCCTGCGCGCGCTTCGATGACCTCAGCCGCGTCGAGCAACGTATCTTCGCGGAAACGCCTGCCCAACAGCTGTACGCCGACGGGCAGATCATCAGCGATGCCCGTCGGGACCGATATGGCAGGGAAACCCAGGAGGGGGATGGCCATCATCGACCAGTTCGCGGCCATCACCCGCCGCATGCTTTCCACGCTCTTGATATCGGCGTCCTGCTCGAAGGCCTGCTCGGCGGACACGGGGAGCAAAACCAGCGGGTGATCCTGCAGGAACTGCTGCAGTTTCACAATGAGCGTACCCCGGCGAGCATATCCGTTCATGTAGTCGGCGAGCCCCGGCTGAGGCCCCCACCAGTCCCGGGCGACCGCATAATAGTGCGCCGCCGCCCGCTGCATCGCCTCGTCCCCCACCTTCTCCACCAGCGGCATGATTTGCCGGAACTCCTCCATCGCCAACAGATACCACAACCGATAGGCTTCGGCCAGAAACGGCAGACTGACCTCCTCGATCACGTAGCCGGCCTCAGTCAGCCATCTTGCCGCCGTGTCGAGGGCGGCGTTGACAGCCGGCGTCGGCTTCACAACGTCCACATCCCGTAGCAGACCCACGCGGACGGGGCGCTTGATCGGCTCACCAGCGAGGGGAGCCGGCGCGCACAGCGGGTCGCGCGCGTCGAAGCCGCTCATTGCGGAAAGGGCGAGTCGCAGGTCGCCCACTGTGCGTGCCAGGGGGCCTTGCACGAGCATGGTCTGAACCGACAGGGCCTGGTCCGCGTCCACAGGGCCATACCAGCTCGGCACTCGCCCGACGGTCGGACGCAGCCCCGTGACGCCGCAACAGTAGGCCGGGTGACGGATGGATCCGCCTATATCGTTGCCGTGAGCAATGGGCAGCATCCCGCAAGCCACTGCAGCGGCCGCCCCGCCGCTGGATCCACCCGGTGTCCGCCCAGGATTCCAGGGATTGAGCGTTCGCCCATGCAGATCGTTGCTCGTGAACCAGCGGTACGAAAACGCCGGCGTGTTGCTGCGGCCCACGAATACGGCGCCCGCTTTGCGCAGCTTCGCGACGTGCGGGCCGTCTGCGGTTGCCATGTTGTCCCTGAATGCCACAACGCCGTTGGTTGTCGCATGCCCCGCCTGATCACTATTGACTTTGATAGAGACCGGCACGCCGTGCAAAGGCCCAAGTGGCCCTCCAGCTGCAACCGCGCGGTCCGCCTCGTCCGCCATGGCCAGCGCTTCCTCTGGCGAGACTTCGACCAATGCACGGACGACGGAATTGGATTGAGCTATGCGTTCGAGGCAGCTCGTCACCGCGTCCCGCGAGGAAATCGCGCGAGTCCTGATTCCCCAGGCAACCTCCGTCGCACTCCATTTCCATAGTTCGTTTGGCAGTCGACGTTCCCCGCTGTACGAAGCGGTTTGCAGACTATGATCCATCATGTCTCCTCCAGTGAATGAAAAACGCGGCTAACGACAAGGTCCGCGTGTCAGCGAAAGGAGACAACCGGATCAGGCGCGCCCGGCCTCGTTGACGCACTGGCGGTGTCTCCGCCCGCAGAATGATCCTAAATCCGAGGACGATGAGGTGCGCGTGGAGGGGGCGGCAAAGAGAGCAGGAATCGTCAAAATGAGCAAGAAGTGGTCCCCACTTGATCTGCCGCTACCGCTTTTCTATTGTTGTTGTATCTGCGCAAGCCACTCGCAGTGCATAACCCCCCGACATCTCATCGCCCGGAGTGCAGCCCCGGGCCTCACCTCACTTGAGCCAACCAACCAGGAGGCGTTCAATGGCAACCAAGGTGCAAGTCGTGTTCTACAGCATGTATGGTCACATCTATCGCATGGCCGAGGCGGTCGCCGCCGGCGCGCGGGAAGTGGCGGATGCGGAGGTGACCCTCTGGCAGGTACCCGAACTGGTGCCCGACGAAGTGTTGGAGAAAAGCGGCGCCAAGGCGGCGCGGGCGGCCTTTGCCCACGTGCCCGTGGCCAAGCCCGAGCAGCTGGCCGAGGCCGACGCCATTATCTTCGGCACGCCCACCCGCTTCGGCAACATGTGCGCCCAGATGCGCAACTTCCTGGATCAGACCGGCGGCCTGTGGCTGAGCGGCGGCCTGATCGGCAAGGTGGGCAGCGTCTTCACCAGCACGGCCAGCCAGCACGGCGGCCAGGAGACCACCATCACCAGCTTCCACTCGACGCTCCTGCACCAGGGCATGATCATCGTCGGCGTGCCCTACTCGGAGCAGCGCCTGCTGGCCATGGACCAGGTCACCGGCGGCACGCCCTACGGCGCCTCCACCATCACCGCGGGCGACGGCTCGCGCCTGCCCTCGGAAAACGAGCTGGCCATTGCGCGCTTCCAGGGCAAGCACGTGGCGCAGATCGCGCGGCGCTTGAAGGGTGCCTGAACAAGCTGGAATCGAGGCGTCTTCTTCTCTAGTAAACAGCCAGACGCTGGCCACCCACCAGCTGATACGGCTGCCACGGGCCGCCGCTGTCGCGGCACATGCCGTAGCGGAAAGGCGTGCGCTCGCGTCCCGGCGTCACGAAGCGCAGATCGTGAAACCACACGCACTGGCCCGGATTGTCATGCTCGATCTTGAGCACGGCGGGGTAGGCGGCGAACCAGCGGAAGAACCGGAACGCCGGCTGTGTGTAGGCCTCGTGGGCGAGTCGGGCATCGCCCGGCGCCCCGAAGCGGTCCACCCGCACCCAGACGGCATCCCCGGGCGGACGGTAGGCGGCGTCCAGACGCGCGAAGAAGTTCATCTGGGGCGTAGGCTCGGGCCGGGGCGTCTTGCGCACCAGATTCACGTGGGCGTAGCGATAGCTCCGGCCGTCGTCCACGATCACCGTCCAGTTGAAGGGAGACACGGGCCTGGGCTGCGCGCTCACTTGGGCGCGCTCCAGTCCCTGCGTGTTGGCATAGGCCCGGCCGAACTCGATCGCCTGCTGCTGCAGCAGCCACTGGAAGGCGACGTAAGCGGCCAGCCCAAGCACACCTGCCACCGCCGGCGCCCGCGTGCGCCGCCACAGTGCCCCGGCGAAGAGCGCGACGAGGATGATGCCGCTGAACCACAGATCGATGATGAAGGTCGTGCCCAGCCCGTAGCGCGCGTCCGAGACGGGCGAGAAGATCATCGTGCCGAAGGAAGTGATCAGGTCGCCGGCGATATGGGTGGCCAGCCCCAGCGCCGAGACGCCGAAATACGCGCGCCAGCCGGGCCTCCAGCGCCACAGGGCGGCGAAGAGAAGCGCCAGCAGCGCCGCCCAAAGGGGCAGCAACAGCAGCGAATGGGTGACGCCGCGGTGATAATAGAGGTACGACAGGGGCGAGAGATAGGCGGCGATGAAGTCGATGTCCGGAAACGCCGCCGCGACGAAGCCGACAAACATGCGCCGCCCCACGGGCAGTGCATCCGCGGTCTGTACGCGCGACACCGTGGCGCGGCCGATCAGCGCGCCCGACAGGGCATGGGTAAGTGTATCCATTCAATCCAGCTGCCTTGATCAAGGGCGATTTTGCCATTGATGCTCGTGTTCGTCTTCCTGCCCGGCTCCGACAGGTCTTGGTGCGGGTCGCCGCCAGCCGATGCACCCCGCAAGCGCCGGCGGGAGCGTTGCTTGCCTTGCCGCACCGGCACGCGGACAATCCCGTACCGAGTTGTCGGACCCGGAGAAGGAAACCACGTTGCGCCCAGGCAATGACGTACGCATCGGTTGCTGCGGCTTTCCGATCGCCCGCGGCGCCTACTTTTCCCGCTTTGCGCTGGTCGAGGTGCAGCAGACCTTCTACCAGCCGCCGCGCACGGCGACGCTCGCCGGCTGGCGCGCCCAGGCGCCGGCGGGCTTCGAGTTCACCCTCAAGGCCTGGCAGCTCATCACCCACGAGCCGGGCAGCCCCACCTACCGCCGGCTGAAGACGCCCATCGCGCCCCAGGCACGCGACCGCTACGGCAGCTTCAGGCCCAGCGACGAAGTCATGGCGGCCTGGCGCGCCACCCTAGAGGCGGCGCGGGCGCTGGCGGCGTCCTGCGTAGTGTTTCAGTGCCCGGCGTCCTTTGTGCCGAGCGCCGAGCATGTGGCCAACATGCGCGCCTTCTTCTGCGCCGTCCGCCCCGAGGCCGAAGGGCTGCGCCTGTGCTGGGAGCCGCGCGGCGACTGGCCGCGCACCACCGTCACGGGGCTGTGCCGCGAGTTGGGACTGGAGCTCGTGGTCGACCCCTTCAAGAGCCCGCCCCCGGCGCGCGGCCTGCGCTACTTCCGGCTGCACGGGCGGGACGGCTACGCTTACGCCTATTCCGACGCGGAACTGCGGGAGCTGGCCGCCCTGTGCCGCGGCACGACCTATTGCCTGTTCAACAACACGGCCATGCTCGACGACGCGACGCGCTTTCAGCGCCTGGTGGCGGGCGGCCCTTGAGCCCTCCCGCCGGCTGACGTAGCATGGCATTGAACGCCCGCCACCGTCACCACCAGTCCATGAGCTTCCTGATCCCCGAATCGATCGAATCGCCCCGGCTTCACCTCAGAACTTTCCGGGACCAGGACTGGCCCGCCCTGCATGAGTATTACGCCGATGCGGAGTGCACCCGCTACACCACCCTGCAACCCCTGTCCGAGGAGGAAAGCCGGCGCATGCTGGAGGCCATGATGCGCCATTGGCAGCGCAAGGGCTACGGGCCCTATGCGGTCGAGGACAAGGCGAGCGGGTCGGTGCTGGGCATCGTGGGCCTGTGGTATCCCCGGGAGTGGCCGGAGCCGGAAATCAAGTGGGCCCTGGCGCGCCGGCACTGGGGCAAGGGCTACGCCGGGGAAGCGGCACGCGCCGTGCAGGCGATGGCGGCGCGTCATCTGCCCGAGCTGCATCTGATCAGCCTCATCCACCGCCACAACGGACCCTCGATCCGGCTGGCCCGGGCGGTGGGCGCGACGCTGGAGAAGGAATTGCCGTTTCGCGGCGACATCTATCACGTATACCGTCATCCGCGCGCAGCACCGCCCGCCGCCTGAGCGACGCAGGTCCGAGCCCCGCAGAAAATCTTTTTATAGGCCTACACTTGGCCCCCCTTCCTGCCGTTGACGAGGAAAAACGAATCCCGACCGGGAGACATCTTGCCGCCCCCCCAGAGACACTACATCGACAAGTTCGCGGAGCATTCCCTGGGCGGGCTGACGCGCCAGGAGCTGTTCTGGCTGGCAGCCCCGGGGGGCCATATCACCCTGCTCGGCACCCGGCGCGCCGAGATGATCCTGTCCCGGGTGCGACTGGTGGCCGCCCTGTTCGCGGTGCTGACGCCCCTGTGGACCCTGGTGGACTACCTCGCCTTCCGCCTGGACCTGTGGGCGCTGCTGGCGCTGGGACGGTTCGCGGCGACGGCGGCCCTGCTCTGGCTGTTCTTCGGCCTGCGCGGGCGCACGCGCATGAAGGACGCCCAATGGGCCATCTGGCTGCTGTTCGCCATCCCCACGGCGTTCTATCTCTACTCGGCGATCCTGTTCGAACAGCACGTGCTCACCGGCCTGCCGCGCGCCGTGGCGGCGACCCACACCTTTCTGCCCTTCCTGCTGCTTGCCGGAATGAGCATCTTCCCCCTCACCGCCGTCGAGGCCCTGGCGCTGGCGGCGCCGGTCCTCCTGGCCAAGATCTGGGCCAGCCTGCTGCCCTGGCCGCCGCCCGACTGGCCCGCAGTGGCCGGAGCCTTCTGGCTGCTGCTGCTGGTGACGGCGGTGGCGATGTTCTCCAGCATGAGCCAGCTCGCCTTCATCATCGTGCTGGTGCGCCAGGCGATACGGGACCCCCTCACCGGCAGCTTTTCCCGCAGCAGCGGCGAAGAGCTGCTCGAACTGCAGTTCACCCTGGCCAGCCGCAGCGGCGCACCGCTGACCGTCGCCTTCATCGACCTGGACCGCTTCAAACAGGTCAACGACGACTACGGTCACGACGCCGGCGACATACTATTGCGGGATACGGTGACTGCCATCACCAGCCAGCTGCGCACGGGCGACATCCTGGCGCGCTGGGGCGGCGAGGAATTTCTGCTCATCATGCCCCACACCGATTGCCGCCAGGCGCTGGTGGCACTGGAGCGCCTGCGGGCGCAGCCGCTGGCGATGCGGCCCGACGGCACCGGGCAGACCGCCAGCATCGGCGTGGCGGAGCGCACCGCCGACGGCGTGGCCAACTGGAAGGCGCTGGTGGATCTGGCCGACGCGCGCATGTACCGGGCCAAGCAGGCCGGGCGCGATCGCGTCGTCGCCTGCGGCTGCTAGCGTTGCGCCAACAGCCCCGCCAGCGTCTTCTCGACGGCGGCGACGGCGGCGGGCGCCTCGATCTCCATCGCCTGGTCATGCACCCAGGCCCGGTCCTTGGCCGGCAGCACCTGGCCCAGGCGTGCGGCGAAGCAGCGGCGGAAACCGAAGTCCGGCCCGTCGGCGCCGTAGCCGTAGGCGCCGTACTCTTCCCCGGCGGCGTTGAACAGCTCCAGGAAGTGGCGCCGGCAGACGCCCGGCGCCGGCGCCGCGAGCAGCATGTCGCGGTTGTCCTCGACCAGGTCCGCCAGGCGCAGGACCAGGGCCCGGGTGAATTCCTCGCGCCGGGCCGGCGCCAGCTGCCGGTAGGCGATGCGGTCGGCGACCAGGGCGTGGAAGGCCAGGGACTCGCACACCACGTGGAAATAGGCACGCCCGAGATCGATGTCGAACTGCGCCTCGCGCATGCGCCGGATCGACTCCCGGGCCAGCTTCCAGGCGAGCTGCGCGACGACGCTGGCGAGCTCCGCGGCGGTGCGGCTGCGCTGCGCCGCATGGAAGCGGCTGCGGATGCGCACGGCCATTAGCTAGTGCTCCCCTTTGGTGCGCAGCACCCCCGCCAGCCGGTTGCCCTGCTTCTGGGGGCCGCCGCGGGGGAAGATCTCGTGCAGGTAGTGGTTGTTGCCCCGCTCCGGCCCCCACAGGGCGGCGAAGTGCTTGATCATCACCCGCACCTGGGGCTGCACCCGGTGTTCGTGGTAATAGTCGCGGATGAAGCGGATCACCTGCCAGTGGTCGTCCGTGAGCGTGAGCCCTTCCTCGCGCGCCAGCGCCCGGGCGAAGTCCTCGGACCAGTCTTCCAGATGGATGAGGTAGCCTTCCGCGTCGGTGAGCACGGCGCGGCCGTTCACCATCACCACGCGGGCGGCGGTATCGCGATAGGCGTCACCCATGTTTTATCCTAATAACCGTAGAACCCTTCACCACAGAGGCACAGAGACATAGAGAAACAAAGGATTGTCAGCGTCGTTACGGTCACCTTCCGGGTGATCGGGAGTGCCAACACATTTCTCTTGTTTTTCCACTCTGTGCCTCTGTGTCTCTGTGGTTCAGATGAGGTTTTTGGTTTTATTTCTTGCGCAGGTAAAACTCGTAGGCGTTCGGCCCGACGGCCACGCGCGACAGGAGCTCGAGGGCCGTGGTGCGCACCCAGGCGTCCACGTCCGCCGCCGTACCCGGGCAGTTGCTGATGAGCAGCAATACCTCGCCGGCGGCCATGCCGTCGAGCAGCTTTTTCGCCTCCAGGATGGGGCCGGGACAGGTGACGCCGCGCATGTCGAGCACCGCATGGGCCGAGCGCCGCGCCGCGCCGCTGCCCTTGCGGATGGTGTAAGCAACGCGGTTGCCTTCGATCTTGCGCACCTCCGCGATCTCGTTGCCGGTGTGGCGCGACCAGGCGAACAAGTCATCCGAAGTGCCCGGGCAGTCGGAGATGAGCAGCATGGTCTGGCCCGGCTGCATGTCGTCGACGATTTTCTTGGCGCCCAGCAGGGGCGCGGGGCACGACAGGCCGCTCATGTCCAGGGTGACGGTGGGTTTGTCGCTAGCCATGTCTTCTCCTTTGGATCGGGACGGGTGACGAGTGACGGGTGACAAGGCCCCGGCACCGCAAGCCGTCACTCGTCACTCGTCACCCCATTCGCCCAGTCGAGCATGACCTGGCCCCAGCGCCGGGCCGTCTGGGCGTCGATGTCGAAGATGGTGAAGCGCTTCTTCTCGCGGATGCGCAGGCGCAGCAGGGGCGTGCCGCCCGAGTGGTACTCCACCTGCAGCAGCTCGATGTCCTGGCCCCACAGGGGCGCGGTGAACTTGTCCAGCCGGACCAGGCTTTCCTTGTCGTCGTGATCGGCGCTCATGCGCGGCAATATGCACGGCACCACCGGCCCCGCCTATTACCGGTATGGCGTGGCGACCCATAACCCATCCGGGTAGGTTGCCCCTACTCCCCCGGAGGGGCGGCGATAGCCTGCGCGGGTGATGGCTGATCGCGGCGCAGCATGCGTAGCATCAGCAACAACTAATGGACCCGCACACCGGACGCGGCCGACCAATCACGGAGACATCATCCATGGCCAAGAAGCCCCACGACACGCCCAATCTCGACCAGCTGGAAGCGGGCCCCTGGCCCAGCTTCGTCACGGGCCTGAAGCGCCTCGCCGCGGACAAGGACTACATGGTGGATCTGCTGGGCCACCTGGAGCATTCCTACCAGACGCGCAAGGGCTACTGGAAAGGCGGCACCGTGGGCGTGTTCGGCTACGGCGGCGGCGTCATCCCGCGCTTCACCGAGATCAAGGACGAGCAGGACCAGCCCGTGTTCAAGGATGCGGCCGAGTTCCACACCCTGCGCGTCATGCCGCCCGCGGGCATGCATTACAACACGGACATCCTGCGCAAGTTCTGCGACATCTGGGAGAAGTACGGCTCGGGGCTGATCGCCTTCCACGGCCAGAGCGGCGATATCATGTTCCAGGGCTGCACCACCGAGAACGTGCAGAAGGCCTTCGACGAGATCAACGCCCTGGGCTTCGACCTGGGCGGCGCCGGTCCGGCGGTGCGCACTTCCATGTCCTGCGTCGGCCACGCCCGCTGCGAGCAGTCCTGTTACGACGAGGCCAAGGCCCACCGCAAGATCATCAACGCCTTCCTGGACGACATCCACCGCCCGGCCCTGCCCTACAAGTTCAAGTTCAAGTTCTCCGGCTGCGGCAACGACTGCATGAACTCCATCCAGCGCTCCGACATGGCCATCATCGGCACCTGGCGCGACAACATGCAGACGGACGAAACGCTGGCCAAGAAGTGGTTCGCCAGGCACGGCTTGAGCGAGCTGGTGAACGACGTGGTGAACCGCTGCCCCACCCGCGCCATCCAGTTGAAGGAGATCAAAGATGTGCGCCAGGCGCCCCAGATCAGCTCGGTGGCGATCAATGATACCCAGGCCCTGGAGATCGACAACAAGGACTGCGTGCGCTGCATGCACTGCATCAACGTCATGACCGGGGCACTGGCGCCGGGCAAGGACCGGGGCGCCACCATCCTGGTGGGCGGCAAGCGCACCCTGAAGATCGGCGACCTCATGGGCACGGTGGTGGTGCCCTTCATGAAGCTGGAGAGCGACGAGGACTTCGACCGGCTGCTGGATCTGGCCAAGCGCATCGTGGATTTCTTCGCCGAGAACGCCCTGGAGCACGAGCGCTGCGGCGAGATGATCGAGCGCATCGGCCTGGTGAACTTCCTCGAGGGCGTGGAACTGGAGGTGGACCCCAACATGGTCTCGGCGCCGCGCACCAACCCCTACGTCCGCACCGACGGCTGGGACGAGGAAGTGGCGAAGATGAAGGCCAAGTCCGCCGCCGCGTAAACGTTCGAACCCGGAGACCCCTATGTCCCAACCGCAAATGCGCCGGCCCGTCGAATGCGGCGTGCCGGACCACATGGCCTACCTGCACCCGGCCCTGGCCAGGAACTATGGCAACTGGAAGTACCACGACCGCCCGCGCCCCGGCGTGCTGCACCACGTGTCCCACAGCGGCGACGAGGTGTGGACGGTGCGCGCCGGCACCCAGCGCCAGATGGACATCCACACGGTGCGCAAGCTGTGCGACATCGGCGATCGGTTCGCCGAAGGCCATGTGCGCTTCACCATCCGCTCCAACATCGAGTTCATCGTCGCCGATGAGAAGAAGGTGGCGCCCCTCATCGCCGAGCTGGAGAAGAACGGCTTCCCCGTGGGCGGCACCGGCAACTCCGTGTCCATGATCGCCCACACCCAGGGCTGGCTGCACTGCGACATCCCCGGCACCGACGCCTCGGGCGTGGTGAAGGCCCTCATGGACGAGCTCTACGAAGAGTTCAAGCACGAGCGGATGCCCAACCGGGTGCGCCTGTCCACCTCCTGCTGCGAGATCAACTGCGGCGGCCAGGCGGACCTGGCCGTGATCATCCAGCACACCAAGCCGCCCAAGATCAACCACGACCTGGTGGCCAACGTGTGCGAGCGGCCGGCAGTGGTGGCCCGCTGTCCGGTGGCGGCGATCCGCCCGGCCCTGGTGAACGGCAAGCCCTCCCTGGAGGTGGACGAGAAGAAATGCGTGTGCTGCGGCGCCTGCTTCCCGCCCTGCCCGCCCATGCAGATCAACGACCCGGAGCATTCCAAGCTGGCGGTATGGGTCGCCGGCAAGAATTCCAACGCCCGCATGAAGCCCCAGTTCATGAAGATGGTGGCCGCCGGCCTGCCCAACAATCCGCCCCGCTGGCCCGAGGTGGCCGAGGTGGTGAAGCGCATCCTGCACGTGTACAAGGAAGACGGCCGCCCCTGGGAGCGCATGGCCGACTGGATCGAGCGCATCGGCTGGCCGCGCTTCTTCGAGAAGACCGGGCTCACGTTCACCAAGTACCTGATCGACGACTGGCGCGGCGGCCGCGCCAACCTCAACGCGTCGGTCCATATCCGCTTCTGAGCCATGAAGTTCGCCATTCTGGTCAACGAAGGACCCTACACCCACCAGGCCGCCGACAGCGCCTACCTGTTCTGCCGCGCGGCCCTGGCCAAGGGGCACGAGATCGTGCGCGTGTTCTTCTATCACGACGGGGTGAACAACGCGACCCGCCTCACCGAGCCGCCCCAGGACGACCGCCACATCGTCAATCGCTGGTCCAGGCTGGCCGAGGAGCATGGCGTGGACCTGGTGGTGTGCGTGGCCGCAGCCCTGCGCCGCGGCATCAAGGAAGAAAACCTGGCCGGCGGCTTCCGCATCTCGGGCCTGGGCCAGCTCATCGAGGCAGGCATCCAGGCGGACCGCACCGTCACCTTCGGAGACTAGGCAGCCATGAGCGAAGGGACCATCAAGAAGTTCATGTACGTCAACCGCAA
>JBMOQT010000080.1:0-13022 GCA_049320945.1 Pseudomonadota bacterium | reverse complement strand
CGCGCCTTCCGTGACGCCCTGGACGCCGTCCTGGGCTGGCGCACGGAAGACGCGCGGCTGGACGACCGGGAGCAGGCAGAGATCGCCGCGGCCCGCGCCGAGCTCGCCGAGCCCATCGAGCCGGGCCGGCGCCTGACGCCCCACGGCATCAAGCTCAACCAGCACACCTTTCTCACCGAAACGCCGGCGCCCGGCTTCGTGGTGCGGGAGCTCCGCATCGCGGGGCGCGCCCGCCGGCGTGAGGTCGTTTCCTTGACAGCCGAGCGACCATGACCCGCCCCACCATCGCCGCGCGCCTGGCGCGCAGGCTCATCCTCATGAGCACCGATGCGGACGCTGCGCGCCGCGTGCGCGCCGCGCTGCCGCCCGGCTGGGAGCTGGCGGAAACCACCGATCTGCGCTCCCTGGGGGACTTCGCCGCGGTGCTGCTGCATCGCTTCATCCTGCTCGACCTGGACGAGCAGCCCGCCTTCGACCCCCTGGCGGCGATCCGCCAGGCGCGCATGGAGATGATGCTCAACATCCCCATTTTCTGTTTCGGGGGAGCCGCCTCCCGGCGCGACGACGCCCGGCTGGCGCGGGCCGACCGCTTCTTCGAACGCGACGAACTGGAAACCGTGCTGCCCCAGCTGTGCCAGCAGTTCGGCTGGGGCGGCTGATGGTCTGTCAGCGGCTGAGGGAGATGGCGAAGGCCGGCGGGGTGCACAGGCTCTGATACACCACGCAATAGCGCTCGGTCAGCTTCAGCAGGGTGTCGATCTGCTCCTGGGGGGCGTCGGTATCCAGGTGGAAGTGCAGGCGGATCGCCCGGAAGCCCACCGGCGCTTCCTTGGCCACGCCCAGGGTACCGCGGAAATCCAGGTCGCCTTCCGCCGACACGGTGGCATCCCGCAGCGGAATGCCCAGGGCAGTAGCCACCGCCGACAGAGTGACGCCGGCGCAGGCCACCAGGGCCTCCAGCAGCATGTCGCCGGAACACGCGGACATGCCGTCGCCACCCGTGGCCGGATGCAGCCCCGCCTGGACCAGGGCCTTGCCCGTTTCCACCTTGCAGGTCACGCCCTCGCCCAGACGGCTGCGTGCCTTGAGGGTGATCAGCGCCGCGCCCTGGTCCTGCCGGTACTTTTCCTTGAGGGGCGCCTGCAGCTCCTTCAGTTGCTTGGCATCCATTTGCTCGTTCTCCTCGGCCGCGCTACTCCTCGCCCCACAGGGGCTTGCTCACCTCTTCGGCAAAGCCTTCGAACATCACGTTGAAGCTCACGCTGATGCGTCGCTCCCGGCTCTCGTTGGGCGACACCGAGTGGGGCAGCCAGGCGGGGAACAGCAGCAGCGTGCCGCTATCCACGCGCACCACCACCTGGTCCGTGTTGTAGGCGGTCAGCTCCGTCACCGGGGGCCGGATGATCGCCGTCTGGGGGCGCGGATCGTGGAAGTTTATAGTATCGCCCCCCGCCGCGACCTGGACATAATAGACGCCGCTAAGGAAGTTGTTGGGATGGCTGTGCATCCGGTGCGCCGCGCCGGGTGCCCCGACGTTGGCCCAGCAGCCGGTGATGCGCACGGCGCCGTAGCCGATCTTCAGGAAGGCCAGCACCTCCGTCACTGCCTGCTGCAGGCAGGCTACCAATCCCTGGAGTTCCGGCAGCTGGTGCAGCCCGTGGCGCGACTGCCACAGTTCCCCCGGGGCGGGGCCGCCGGACTCGCGCGTGAGCAGGTCAATCTGGTGCAGCAGGGCGCTGTCGATGGCTTCGCGCGCGCCCGGCGTCAGCCGTGTCTTCCACACGAAAGTCGGAAACAGCCGGATGATCTCCGGTTGCTCCAGCGGCGCCGCCTGCTTGTCCGCCATATGCCGCCTCGTGGCTCGCATGCTTGCCCGGATTTCAATCTAGCACATGGCTCAGGCCGGTGGCCCCGCCGCGACGGCCGGATGGGTGGCCAGCGCCTGGCGCATGGCAGGCAGGCGCGAGGCGAACCATGTGGCGGCGGCCAGGCAGCCGGTGCCGCTCGCGATCAGGGCGGCCGGGGCGCCGAAGTGCTCGGCGATGAGTCCCAGGGCGAAATGCCCGACCGGCGCCATGCCCAGGAAGGCTGCCACGTGAAAACTGACGATACGCCCGCGCAGGCGGTCGGGCACCACCGTCTGCAGGATGGTGTTGGCCGAGGCAGTGGTGAGCAGGATGCCGAATCCCACCAGCGGCAGGAGCGCGAGAGACAGCGTCGGCGTGCGCGACAGGGCGAAGGCGATCAGGCCGGCGCCGGCGGTCACCGCCGAGAGAGCCGTGACCCGCTCCAGGCGGTGGATGCCGCGGCGCGTGGCGAGAAAGACCACGCCCGCCACAGCACCGACGCTGGCTGCGCCGTTGAGCCAGCCCAGGGTGCGTGCATCGCCGCCCAGCAGATCCCTGGCGAACACCGGCAGCAGCGAGCTGTAGGGGTTGGCCAGCAGGCTCAGCGACGCCACCAGGGTCAGCAGGGTGCGGCAGGGCAGGTAGTGGGCGGCGAAGTCCACGGCTTCCCGCAATTCTGCGCGCCAGCGGGACGCCGCCGCCGGACGCGCACGGGGCGGCACATGCATGACGGCGAGCCCGCCGATGATGGCGCCATAGGAAGCGGCATTTGCCAGGAAGCACCAGCCTTCGCCGAACAGGGCCAGCAGCAGGCCCGCCAGGGGCGGCCCGATAAGGCGCGAGCCGTTCATGAGGAAGGAGTTGAGGGCGATGGCGTTGGGCAGCAGTTCGCGCGAGCCCACCATCTCCAGCAGGAAAGCCTGGCGCAGCGGCACATCGAAGGCATTGATGACGCCCAGGCAGGCGGCCGCGGCGATCACATGCCACACCTCGACCCGGCCGCTGAAAGTGAGTCCCGCCAGGAGCAGCGCCTGGGCCGCCGCCAGCGCTTGGGACACGAGCAGGGTCTTGCGCCGGTCGAGGCGATCGGCCAGCAGCCCGCCGAAAGGCGCCAGGAAGAGAATGGGAATCTGGCTGGCGAAGCCGGTCACCCCCAGCAGCAGCGGCGAGCCCGACAGCCGATAGACCAGCCAGGCCGCCGCCAGCTGCTGCATCCAGGTGCCAACCAGGGAGACGCCCTGGCCGATGAAGAACAGGCGGAAGTTGCGGCTCTCCAGGGCGCGCAGCAATTCGGGCATCGAGCGGCTTCTGCCCTCCGCGCTATTGCAAGCGCGCCAGTTGTTCGCCCAGCTTCTCCCGCAGGGCTGTGAAGCCTGTCAGCCGTTCCTTCTCCTGGGCCACCACGGTCGCCGGCGCCCGCTCGACGAAGCTGGGATTGGCGAGCTTGCCCTGGGCCTTGGCGATCTCGCCCTCGACCCGGGCGATCTCCCTGGTCAGGCGCTCGCGCTCGGCCGCCTTGTCCACCTCGATTCTCAGCATCAGGCGGAAATCGCCGACGATCTGCACCGGCGCTTCCGACTCGGGCAGGGTCTCGCCCACCGCCGTCACCTCGGACAGCCGTGCCAAGGTCTGCAGGTAGGCCGCGAAACCCTTCACCCGGGCGACGTCGCCGGCGGCCAGCAGGGGCACCCGCTGGGACGGCGACAGACCCATCTCGCCGCGCAGGCTGCGGCAGGCATTCACCAGATCCTTCAGCAGCTGCACCTCTCCTTCCGCCTTCTCGTCGATGCGGCCGGAATCAGCAATCGGATAGGGCTGCAACATGATGCTCTCGCCCGCGCGCCCCGCCACCGGGGCCACTTTCTGCCACAGCTCCTCGGTGATGAAGGGGATGAGGGGATGGGCCAGGCGCAGCGTGGTTTCCAGCACCCGCACCAGGGTGCGGCGCGTGGCGCGCTGCTGCGCCTCCGTGCCGTTCTGGATCTGCACCTTGGCCAGCTCCAGGTACCAGTCGCAGTACTCGTCCCATACGAACTCGTAAATGGCCCGGGCCAGCAGGTCGAAGCGGTACTCGGCGAAGTGCTGGGCTACTTCGCCTTCCGTGCGCTGCAGCCGGCTGACGATCCAGCGGTCCGCCGCCGAGAAGTCCAGGTAGGCGCCGGCGCAGGCGTCCGTGCCGTGCTCGGCCAGGCCGCAGTCCTTGCCCTCGCAGTTCATCAGCACGAAGCGCGTGGCGTTCCACAGCTTGTTGCAGAAGTTGCGGTAGCCCTCGCAGCGGGACAGGTCGAACTTGATGTCGCGTCCGGGCGAGGCGAGCGACAGGAAGGTGAAGCGCAGGGCGTCGGTGCCGAAGCCCGGTATGCCGTTGGGGAATTCCTTGCGCGTGCGGCGCTCGATGCTCTCCGCCTGCTTCGGGTTCAGCAGTCCGCTGGTGCGCTTCTCCACCAGGGACTCCAGGTCGATGCCGTCGATGAGGTCGATGGGATCGAGCACGTTGCCCTTGGACTTGGACATCTTCTGGCCCTCCGCGTCGCGGATGAGGCCGTGCACATAGACGTGCCGGAACGGGATCTTGCCGGTGATGTGCCTGGTCATCATGACCATGCGCGCCACCCAGAAGAAGATGATGTCGAAGCCGGTCACCAGCACCGACGAGGGCAGGTAGAGGTCCAGGGCCGGGTTGGATTTCGCCGGGTATTCGGGCGTCCAGTCCAGGGTGGAGAAGGGCCACAGGGCCGAGGAGTACCAGGTGTCCAGCACGTCCGGGTCCCGCTCCAGCGGGCCGTCATAGCCGTCGCGCCGGGCCAGTGCCCGCGCCTCCTGCTCATCGTGGGCCACCCAGTAGCGGCCGTCGTCGGAGTACCAGGCGGGAATCTGGTGGCCCCACCACAGCTGGCGCGAAATGCACCAGTCCTGGATGTTGTTGAGCCACTGGTTGTAGGTATTGACCCAGTTCTCCGGCACGAACTTGATCTCGCCGCTCGCCACGCATTCCAGCGCCTTGCCGGCGATGGACTTGCCGTCCGGCCCGGGCTTGCTCATGGCGACGAACCACTGGTCGGTGAGCAGGGGCTCGATCACCACGCCGGTGCGGTCGCCGCGGGGCACCATCATCTTGTGGGGCTTGACGCTCTCCAGCAGCCCCTGCGCCTCCAGGTCGGCGACGATGGCTTTGCGTGCCTCGAAGCGGTCCATGCCCCGGTACTTTTCCGGGCCGTGCTCGTTGATGCGCGCGTCCAGGGTGAAGATGTTGATGGGCATGAGCTGGTGGCGATGGCCCACCTGCCAGTCGTTGAAGTCATGGGCCGGTGTGATCTTCACGCAACCGGTGCCGAATTCCCGATCCACGTAGTCGTCGGCGATGATGGGGATGGTGCGTCCGGTGAGCGGCAGCACCACGTGCCTGCCTACCAGCGCCCGGTAGCGCTCGTCTTCCGGATGCACCGCCACCGCCACGTCGCCCAGCATGGTCTCCGGCCGGGTGGTGGCGACCACCAGATGGCCCCCGCCGTCGGCATAGGGATAGCGGATATGCCAGAGAAACCCGTCCTCCTCCTCGTTCACCACTTCCAGGTCGGAGACGGCGGTGAGCAGCTTGGGGTCCCAGTTCACCAGCCGCTTGCCCCGGTAGATCAATCCTTCGTGGTACAAGCGCACGAAGGTCTCGGTGACGATCTTCGACAGCCCGGTGTCCATGGTGAAGCGCTCCCGGGACCAGTCGCAGGAGGCGCCCAGGCGCCGCATCTGGCGCGTGATGGTGCCACCCGAGTATTCCTTCCATTCCCACACCTTCTCCAGGAACTTTTCCCGCCCCAGTTCGTGGCGCGACATGCCCTGGGCATCGAGCTGGCGCTCCACCACGATCTGGGTGGCGATGCCAGCGTGGTCCGTGCCCGGCTGCCACAGGGTGTTGTAGCCGCGCATGCGGTGGTAGCGGGTGAGGGCATCCATGATGGTCTGGTTGAAACCATGGCCCATGTGCAGGGTGCCGGTGACGTTGGGCGGCGGCAGCAGGATGCAGAAGTTGTTGGGATTGGCGGGGTCCAGGCCGGCCCGGAAATAGCCGTGGGACTCCCATAGGGGGTACCAGCGGCGCTCGATTTCCGCCGGTTCGAAGCTCTTGGCGAGTTCCATCACGTGACGGCGCGTAAGAATATGAAAAGAGACAAATTATACCGGACGCTCCGGGGCCCTCAGGGCGTCTCGTCGGCGGACTTGTCGCGCAGGGCCGAGTGCAGTAGGCGGGAGAGCTCGGGCATCAGGGCCTGTTCCAGGGATTGGTGCGCCGACTGGATCAGGCGCGGGCCCAGCGCTCCCAGCTCACGCGCCACGATGTGTGGCAACTCGGCCGCGAGCCATTCCTGGACACGCCGGGCGATTTCCGGCTCCAGACGGTTGAGGATTTCCTGCAGGCGCTGCTCGGCCGCGGTGGCATCCGCCGCATCCGCCTCGGTCTGGTCCAGCTCCACCTCGTCGGTGAGCACCGGGATGTCGTTATCGTCTGCCGCGGCCGGCCGGCCTCCCGCCACGAAGCTGCGATGGCGCCGCATCAGCGCATCGGCCTTGCCCAGGACGTCTTCCGGTTCACTCATGATTTACCCCCCCCGGCGCCGCGCGCGCCAAGTCCTCATCGCAGCTCGCTGCAGTCGCGCGCCGTGAGGGGATAGCCCCGGTCGCGGTAGAACTTGAAACGAGTGCGCGCCGGCAGCCGGTCCGCCTCCTCCTGGCCGACAATCTCGATGAGGCGCTCAAAGCGCGCGAAGCCCGGCGGCAGCTCGCCATCGAGGTTGATCAGCACGTCGTCATGGGGCAGGGACTCCAGGGTGCCGCCGATGACGATCGGCGTATGCGCCGCCAGGGGTGAGTCGGCGCGCACATGGGGAAAGAAGCCGATGGCCGGCTGCATCCAAAGCATGCGGTCCAGCTGGTCGGCGACCCGCGGCTCCGGCGCGAACACCATGACACGCCGGCCTTCCCCGTACAGGCGGCCGATCAGCCGGCAGGTGACGGCGATCTTGTCGGGCGCATTGTGATAGAACTCGATGCTGGTCACAGCCTGCCGGCGCGCTTGAGCAGGAAGTGGGTGAGCAGGGGCACGGGCCGGCCGGTGGCACCCTTGTCCTTGCCCGAGCGCCAGGCCGTGCCGGCGATGTCCAGGTGGGCCCAGGCATACTTCTTGGTGAAGCGCCCCAGGAAGCAGGCGGCGGTGATGGTGCCGGCGGGGCGGCCGCCGATGTTGGCCATGTCCGCGAATGGGCTCTTCAACTGCTCCTGGTAGTCCTCCCACAGGGGCAGCTGCCAGGCGCGGTCGTAGGCGCGCCGGCTGCATTCCAGCAGTTCTTCCGCCAGCTCGTCGTTGTTGGCGAGCAACCCGGTGGCCACATGGCCCAGGGCGATGACGCAGGCACCGGTGAGGGTGGCGATGTCCACCACGCAGTCCGGGTTGTAGCGCTCGGCGTAGGTGAGGGCGTCGCACAGGATCAGGCGCCCCTCCGCATCGGTGTTGAGAATCTCGACGGTCTGGCCGGACAACGAAGTGACGATGTCTCCCGGCCGACTGGCGCCGCCACCGGGCATGTTCTCGGTGGTCGGGATGAGGCCCACCAGGTTGAGGGGAAGCTTCATCTCGGCGCAGGCCTTGAAGCTGCCCAGCACGCTGGCGGCGCCGCACATGTCGTACTTCATCTCGTCCATCTCGGGTGCCGGCTTGATGGAGATGCCGCCCGTGTCGAAGGTAATACCCTTGCCCACCAGCACCACCGGCGCTTCCTTGGCCTTGCCGCCCCGGTACTCCAGGACGATGAACTTGGGCGGCTGGTGCGAGCCCTTGGCGACGGCCAGCAGGGCGCCCATGCCCAGTTTTTCCATCTGCGCCCGCTCCAGCACCTGGCACTTGAGCTTGTACTGCTTGGCCAGCGCGCGCGCCTGGTCGGCGAGATAACTGGGCGTGCAGATGTTGCCCGGCAGATTGCCCAGGTCGCGCGTCAGATTCATGCCCAGGGCGATGGCGCGCCCCTGCTGTAGACCGGCCTCGGCCTGGGTTGCCTCCTTGGCCGGGGCGGTGAACGCCAGGCGCTCCGGCAGCAGGTTGTTGTCGTCCTTCTTCGATTTCAGCTGATCGAAACGATAGGCCGCCTCCTCGGCGATCATGGCTGCCTGGCGCAGGCGCCACTGGACGTCGCAGTCCTTGACGTCCGCTTCCGCAAGGGTCACCAGGGCGTCCTTGGCGGCGGTCTTCTTCAGTGCGCCCAGGGCGGCGGCCACGGCATCGCGGTAGGCCTTGGCGGTGAATTCCTCGGCCTTGCCCAGGCCGACCAGCAGCACCCGCTCCGCGGCCACACCCGGCACCTGGTGCAGCAACAGCGTGCTGCCGGCCTTGCCGTCCAGGTCGCCGCGCTTGAGGAGGTTGGCGATATGGCCCTTGGAGGCCTTGTCCAGCGCGTCTGCCGGGGCGGTGAGCTTGCGCGATTCGAATACGCCGACGACGGCGCAGCCGGTCTTCAGCTTCTCCGGGGCGCCTGTTTTTATGCTAAATTCCACGTGCCGCTCCTTGTTGTTTCAGGCAGTTTTCAGGCAATTCTTTCAGCAGCGGGATTATCCCTTCACCCTTCGGCAAAAGTCAAAATGGGGCGGATCTTCGAGCGCGCGGTGGTGCGCGAATTCACCAATACCGCCGGCGGTGTGTTCGTCGCCCTGTTCGCCATCACCCTCACCACGCTGCTCATCCGCCTGCTGGGGCAGGCGGCGGGCGGACGCATCGCGTCCGAAGGGGTCATTGCCCTGCTGGGCTTCGGCGCCCTGCAGTATCTGCCCATCATCCTGTCGCTGACGCTGTTCATTTCCGTGCTGCTCACCCTGAGCCGCAGCTACCGGGATTCCGAGATGGTGGTGTGGTTCGCCTCGGGCCTGCCGCTCACCGCCTGGGTGCGGCCGGTGCTGCGCTTCGCCGCGCCCCAGGTGACGGCCATCGCCCTGCTGTCGCTGCTGCTCACGCCCTGGGCGCTGCAGCGCAGTGACGATTTCCGCAAGCAGATGGAGAACCGCGACGACATTTCGCGCGTGACTCCCGGCGCCTTCGCCGAGTCGGCGCGGGCGGACCGGGTGTTCTTCGTGGAGACCGTGGCCGGCGAAGAGGGGCGGGTGAAGAATGTGTTCGTCAGCTCCATGCAGCATGGGCGCCTGGGCATCATGATGTCGAGCCAGGGCTATCAGGAGACCATGCCCAACGGCGACCGCTTCCTGGTGCTGACCAAGGGCCGCCGCTACGAGGGCACGCCGGGCACGCCCGAGTATCGCGTCATGGAGTTCGAGTCCTATGCGGTGCGCATCGAGACCAAGGAGGCCCAGGGCATCGAGACCACGCCGCGCAACACTTCCACCTGGGATCTCATGCTCAACCCCTCCCCGCCCAACCTGGGCGAGATGCTGTGGCGCCTGGGGGTGCCCCTGTCGGCCCTGGTGCTGGCCCTGCTGGCGATTCCCCTGTCCTTTGTGAATCCCCGCGCCGGGCGCACCAACAACCTGCTGCTGGCGATCCTGACCTACATGATCTACAGCAATCTGATCAGCATCAGTCAGGCCTGGGTGGCCCAGGGGCGGCTGCAGTTCGAGCTGGGTTTCCTGGTCCATGGGCTGATGTTTGTCACCATGATCCTTTTGTTCTTCAAGCGCCTGGCGGTGTTCTCCTGGGTGAGGCTGCGCCGGTGAAGACCTTCGAGCGCTATCTGGCCCGGGAGATCTACGCCGGCACCGCCCTGGTGCTGGCGGCCTTCCTGGCGCTGTTCGCCTTCTTCGATCTCATCAACGAGCTGAAGGACGTGGGGCAGGCGGGCTACCAGTTGCAGCATGCCCTGCTGTTCGTGCTGCTCACCGTGCCCGGGCGGGTGTACGAGCTGATGCCGGTGGCGGTGCTGATCGGCACCTTGTATGCCCTGGTCACTTTGGCGCGGCATTCGGAGATCACGGTATTGCGCAGCGCCGGCCTGTCCACCGGGCGGGCGCTGCGCACCCTGGCGAAGATCGGCTCGGTATTCGTGGTGCTGATCTTCCTGGTGGGCGAGTTCGTGGCGCCGCCCGCCGAGCGCCTGGGCCAGCAGCTGCGGCTCAAGGCCATGGGATCCGTGGTGGGCCAGGAGTTCCGCTCCGGCCTGTGGGTGAAGGACGAAAAGAGTTTCATCAACGTGCAGACCGTCCTGCCCGATACGCGCCTCAAGGGCATCCGCATTTACGAGTTCGACGACAACTATGCCCTGCGCTCCATTTCCGAGGCGCAAGAGGGCGAGTACATCCCCCACGACCGTTGGCGCCTTACCGGTGTGGTGCAAACGGTGTTCGAGAACAACAGGGCAAGGGTGGTGCGCACCGCCGAAGCGGAATGGCAGTCCGCCCTCAGCCCGGACATCCTCAGCGTCCTGCTGCTCAAACCGGAGCGCATGTCGGTAGTGAATCTCTACCTCTACATCCGCCACTTGTCCGAGAACAATCTCAAGACCCAGCGCTACCAGATCGCCGCCTGGAAGAAGATCATCTATCCCCTGGCGTCCCTGGTGATGATGGCCCTGGCCCTGCCCTTCGCCTATCTGCAGGACCGCATGGGCGCCGTAAGCGTCAAGGTGTTCGCCGGCATCATGCTGGGCATCACCTTCCATACCCTCAACGGTCTTTTCTCGAATCTGGGAATCATCAACAGCTGGCCGCCCTTCTTCAGCGCCATCACACCCAGCCTGTTATTCCTCCTGGCCGCGGCCACCATGCTGTGGCGCTCGGAGCGGCGCTAAAGGATTGCCCCCGGTTTGCCGCTAACAGCGGTAGTCGATCTTCATCCAGGGAGCAATCATGAGAACAAATCTTCCTGTGACCAGCGTGGAACGCCCCTTTCCACGGGGCAGGAATCTGGTAACCAGGACGGATCTCAAGGGTGTCATCACCTACGCCAACGATGCGGTCAGCGTCACCAGCGGCTTCGCCCGGGAAGAACTGGTGGGCCAGGGGCAGAACGTGCTGCGCCATCCCGACATGCCGCCGGAGGCCTTCGCCGACCTGTGGAAGACCATCCAGAGCGGCCGGCCCTGGCGCGGCCTGATCAAGAACCGCTGCAAGAACGGTGATTTCTACTGGGTCAAGACCCTGATCACGCCGGTGGCCAAGCAGAACCAGGCCCAGGAATTCCTGTCCCTGGCCACCGAGCCGACGCGCCAGGAAGTGGAACAGCACGAGCGCCTGTATCAGGCGGTGCGGGAGAAGCGCGCCCACCTGCATCGCTCCGTGGGCCTGGTGGACCGGTTCTTCCGCATGTCCTTCAACACCCGGTACTTCCTGTTCATGGCCACCATGGCCATCCTGGCCCTGGGCGCCGGCATGGCGGGACTGGCGGGCTGGAAGTGGACGGCCATGGGCCTGGCCCTGTCGGTGGCTGGCCTGGCGGTGGTGAGCACCATCTTCATGGCCCACACGGTCAGCCGCCCCCTCAAGAAGATCCTCGAGCATTTCGATCAGATTTCCCAAGGCAGCCTCGACAACGACATCGACGTGACAGGGCTGGACGAGGCCGGCCGGGTGCTGGCCGCGCTCGCCGTGACCCAGGCGCGCCTGCGCATCATCATTGACGAGATCCGGCAAAGCGTCGAGGTGCTGGAGGCCCGCTGTGCCGAGCTGGAAACGGAAGTGGCGCGGGTGTCCTCCCATTCCCAGTCCCAGACCGACCGCATCATGCAGGTGAGCAGCGCCATGGAGGAGCTGTCGGTGTCGGTGAGCGAGGTGGCGAAGAGCGCCGAGGGCGCCGCCGCCTCGGCCAAGCACACCATGGACATCGTCGGCGAGGGCAATCGCCGCATGTCCCACAGCCTGAGCAACACCGACCAGGTGGTGGCGGCGGTCAAGGCGTCCAGCGAGGGCATAGACCGCCTCAACGAGGCCATCGGCAACGTCGGCGCCGTCACCCGCATGATCAAGGAGATCGCCGACCAGACCAACCTGCTGGCCCTCAACGCCGCCATCGAGGCCGCCCGGGCGGGCGAGCACGGCCGCGGCTTCGCCGTGGTGGCGGACGAGGTGCGCAAACTCGCCGAGCGCACCGCGCGCAGCACCGAGGACATCGACCGCATGGTGGAGGAAATCCAGGCCACCACGGCGGCCACCGTCGAGTCCATGCGCGTCGCCGCCGAGCGGGTGGACGAGGGGCGTGCCCTGATCGGCGAGACCTACGAGAGCCTGGGCAAGATCACCGAGGCCAGTACCGAGGTCACGCGTATGTCGTCCCATATCGCGGCGGCGGCCAAGGAGCAGTCGGCCGCCACCGAGGACGTGGCCAAGAACGCCGAGCACATGTCGGAACTGATCGAGCGCAACACCGAGTCGGTGCGCCAGGTGGAGCAGACCGTGGCAGGGCTGCGCCAGACCGCCGGCCAGCTGCACAGCCTGGTCGCCCACTTCAACGCCTGAGCCGCTGCGGCTGCTTTGCGCTTCAGGCGGGCGAGGATACGCGGATCACCCGTGTCCCGGCCAGGCGATCGTGCAGGAACTGGCGGTCGCGATCGAACAGGGCCCACACCAGCCCGGCGCCGAAGAACATCAAGGAGGGCCAGGCCAGGGCGTAGCGCAACAGGGCGCGCCGCCACGTGAGCGCGCCGCCGGTGGCCGCGTCCACCACCTTGATGCGCCAGGTCTGCATGGCCAGAGTCTGGCCGCCGTGGCACCAGAACCAGCCGAAGTAGGGCGCCAGCACCACAAAGATGTGGGCCCATTCCACCCATCCCGGCACCGCCACCCCCCATATCAGGCCAATCAGCACATAGGGAACGACGAAGGTCAGGCTGAGCACGCCCAGGATCAGCAGGGACTCGTAGAGCATGGCTGCCAGGCGGCGCCGCAGGCTCGCCGCCTCAAGGAGGGCTTGCACGGCCACGGGCTTACTGGGCGGGCGCCGCTTGGGGCGCGGCCAGGGCGGGGGCGGCGGGCGTTGGCGGCGGCGTGAGTGCCGACGCAGGCGCCGGTTTGGCCGGGGGCAGCGCGCCGGGCTTGGTGCCCGGCTGCCTGCGTGCCGCGCTTTCGGCCAGGCGCTTCTTCTCTTCGGGCGGCAGCTCCTTGTATTCCTGCCACTTCTCCTTGATGACTTGCTTTTGCTCCGGGGGTGCTTTCTGCAGCTTCTGGAAATTCTCCCGCGCCGCCCTGCGCTGC
>JBMOQT010000079.1:0-13081 GCA_049320945.1 Pseudomonadota bacterium | reverse complement strand
CCTGCGCCGCCTGCCCCTGGGGCGCGCCTGGGAGGCGATGCGCGAGGACGAGATCGCCTGCAAGGCGCTGGGCCTCAACACCACCAACATCAAGCTCTCCGCCTACGCCATCGGCGCCATGCTGGGCGGCTTCGCCGGCGTGTTCTTCGCCAGCCGCCAGGGCTTCATCTCGCCCGAGAGCTTCACCTTCGCCGAGAGCGCCATCATCCTCGCCATCGTCGTGCTGGGCGGCGTGGGCAGCCAGCTGGGCGTGGTGCTGGCCGCCCTGGTGCTGGTGCTGCTGCCCGAGCTGGGGCGGGAATTCGCCGAGTACCGCATGCTGCTGTTCGGCGCCGCCATGATCGCCATCATGGTGTGGCGCCCGGGCGGGCTGCTCGCCAGCCGCGAGCCGACCCTCAAGCTGGCACGGGAGGCGCGGCGATGAGCAGTCTGCTGACCGTCGAGCATCTCACCATGCGCTTCGGCGGCCTCACCGCCATCGACGACGTGTCCCTGGAGGCGGAAGCGGGCCGCATTACGGCGGTGATCGGCCCCAACGGCGCCGGCAAGACCACCCTGTTCAACTGCCTCACGGGCTTCTACAAGCCCACCGCCGGCAGCCTGCGGCTGCATCACCCCCATCACGGCGAGCTGCGCCTGGAGCGCCTGGCCAGCCACGAGGTGGCGCGGCACGCCCGGGTGGTGCGCACCTTCCAGAACATCCGCCTGTTCCCCAAGATGACGGTGCTGGAGAACTGCGTCGTCGCCCAGCACAACCTGCTGCAGCACGCCTCGGCCTTCAGCCTGGCCGGCCTGCTGGGCCTGAAGCGCTATCGCGACGCCGAAACCCGGGCGGTGGACGTGGCGCGGCGCTGGCTGGCGCGCACCGACCTGCTGGACAAGGCGGACGTGGCCGCCGGCGACCTGCCCTACGGCGTGCAGCGGCGCGTGGAGATCGCCCGCGCCCTGTGCGCCGGTCCGGTGCTGCTGTGTCTGGACGAACCCGCCGCCGGCCTCAACCCGCGCGAGTCGGCGCAGCTCAACGAGCTGCTGCGGGGCATCGCGGGCGAGGAAGGCATCGGCATCCTGCTCATCGAGCACGACATGAGCGTGGTGATGAACGTGTCCCACCGCATCCATGTGCTCAACTACGGACGCAAGATCGCCGAGGGCAGCCCGCGCGACATCCAGCACCATCCCGACGTCATCAAGGCCTATCTGGGCGAGACGGACGAGACGGAGGCGGCCGCGTGATGCTCGAACTGGAAGGGGTGCACACCCACTACGGCCACATCCACGCCCTGCGCGGCATCGACCTGTCGGTGCAGACGGGCGAGATCGTGACCCTGATCGGCGCCAACGGGGCGGGCAAGTCTACCCTCATGATCACCCTGTTCGGCACGCCGCGCGCCTCCAGCGGCAGGATCGTCTTCAACGGCGAGGACATCACGCGCCTGGCGCCCCATCACATCGCGCGCCGCGGCATCGCCCTGGTGCCCGAGGGCCGGCGCATCTTCCCGCGCATGACGGTGCTGGAGAACCTGCAGATGGGCTGCGCCCGGGCGGACCGGGCCAACTTCGCCACGGACCTGGAGCGCATGTACGCCCTCTTTCCCGTGCTCAAGGAGCGCCAGGCCCAGCGCGCCGGCACCCTGTCGGGGGGCGAGCAGCAGATGCTGGCCATCGCCCGGGCGCTGATGAGCCGGCCCAAGCTGCTGATGCTGGACGAGCCATCCCTGGGGCTGGCACCCATCTACATCCGCAAGGTGTTCCAGATCATCGGTGAGCTCAACGAGGACCACGGCATGACCATCCTGCTGGTGGAGCAGAACGCCCACCACGCCCTGCGCGTGGCCCACCGGGGCTACGTGCTGCAGCAGGGCCGCATCGTCCTGGCGGGCACGGGCCGGGAACTGCTGGCCGATCCCCAGGTGCGGGCCGCCTACCTGGAGGGCGGCGCACAGGTGTCGGCCTGATGCCCCGGCGCCCCTGGCTGCCCTTCGCCGTGCTGGCCGCGGGCGTGCTGGTCGTGTCCCTGGGCGCCATCCTGGTGCGCCTGGCCCAGGGCCAGGGCGTGCCGTCGCTGGCGGTGGCCACCCTGCGCCTGGGGATTGCCGCGGCCATCGTCACGCCCATCGCCTGGCTGCGCTCGCGCGAGGCCCTGGCGCAGATGTCGCCGCGCGGCCTGCTCGCCGCCGCAGCCGCCGGCTTCTTCCTGGCGCTGCATTTCGCCACCTGGATCTCGTCGCTGGAATACACCTCGGTGGCCAGCAGCACCGCCCTGGTGACCACCAACCCCCTGTGGATCGGGCTCGCCTCGGTCGTCTTTTTCCGCGAGCGCCTCAAGCCGGCCACCCTGGCCGGCATCGTGCTCACCCTGGGCGGCAGCTTCGCCATCTTCCTGAGCGACAGCCGCAGCGCCGCCCCCGGCGCCCGCCCCGTCCTGGGCAATGCCCTGGCGCTGGCCGGCGCCCTGTGCTTTTCCGCCTACCTGCTCATCGGCCGGCGCGTGCGCGCCGGGCTGCCCCTCACCGCTTACATCTGGCTCGCCTATGGCGGCGCCGCCCTGTTCCTGCTGCTCGCCGCCCTGGTGAGCGGCACGCCGCTCGCCGGGTACTCCGTCCTCGCCTACGCGGTGCTGCTGGGCCTGGCCCTGGGCCCCCAGCTGCTGGGCCACACCGCCTACAACTGGTCCCTGCGCCACGTCTCGGCCACTTTCGTCGCCGTGGCGACCCTGGGCGAGCCCGTGGGCGGGGCGGTGCTGGCGTTCTTCCTGTTCGACGAGAAGTTCGCGCCCCTGCAGTTGCTGGGATTCGGCCTGCTGCTGGCGGGCATCTATCTGGCGGCGCGGGCGGAGAAGTAGTCTCGGTCAACGGCGCAGGCCGGGCTGAAGCCTTACAATTGCCAGGCTCACACCGTGAGCCTTGCCCCCAGGACGCCATGGACCGAACCGAACGCTTCTACCGCATCGACCAGCTGCTCAACGAGCGCAAGCTGGTGCCCTTCGACACCTTCCTGGAAAAGCTGGAAGTGTCCCGCGCCACCATCAAGCGCGACCTGGAATACATGCGCAACCGCCTCAACGCCCCCATCGTGTGGGACCGGGAGGCGGGCGGCTACCGCTTCGACCAGCCCCGGCGCGGCGCCGCCCAGTACGAGCTGCCGGGCCTGTGGTTCTCGGCCGAGGAGGTGCACGCCCTGCTCACCATGCAGCACCTGCTCATGAACCTGGACACCGGCGGGCTGCTCGGCCCCCACATCCAGCCGCTGCTGTCGCGCCTGACTGCCCTGCTGGGCACGGCGGATGCGCCCAGCGACGAAGTGCGCAAGCGCATCCGCATCCTGGGCATGGCGCGCCGGCGCGTGGCCCTGGATCATTTCGCCGTCATCGGCTCGGCCCTGCTGCGGCGCAAGCGCCTGCTCATCTCCCACTACGTGCGCGCCCGGGACGAGGCGCTGGAGCGGGAGATCTCGCCCCAGCGCCTGGTGCATTACCGGGACAACTGGTACCTGGACGCCTGGTGCCACCTGCGCAACGACCTGCGCAGCTTCGCGGTGGACGCCATCCGCCGCGCCGAGATCCTGGAGCAGCCCGCCAAGAACGTGCCGGAGAAGACCCTGGACCAGGTACTGGGCGCCGGCTACGGCATTTTCTCGGGCCGGCGCGTGAGCTGGGCCAGGCTGCGCTTCACGCCGGAGCGGGCGCGCTGGGTGTCCGCCGAGCAATGGCATCCGCGCCAGAAGGGCCGCTTCGACAAGGACGGCGGCTATCTGCTGGAGATCCCCTATTCCGACAGCCGCGAGCTGGTAATGGACATCCTGCGCCACGGGGCCGATGTGGAAGTCCTGGCGCCGGCGGCCCTGCGCCAGGAAGTGGCCGCCGCCCTGCACGCCGCCGCCGCCCGCTACGAGTAGCGCGACAGGCTCATTGTCTGAGCCTGGCCTGTCCTATCCTCTCGCCTGTGTATGGACGGGAGCGATTCATGGACACAGACAACCTGGAGCTGATTTCCATCGATGGGCTGGTATTTTGGGCTACCACGGCCCTGAGCCTGCTGGCCCTGGTGTTTCTCCCGGGCTGAGCCGGGGTGCTGCGGTGCAGGAACTCACCCGGGCGTTAGCACTCCAAGGCGGTGAGTGCTAAAATCGGCGTGAAGGAGGTAAAGCTAATGAGCCAAGCGCTGACTTTTCCGGTCCCGTGTGCAGTCGGCAACCTGGACAGCTATATCCAGGCGGCGAACCGCTTCCCCATCCTGACCGAGGAGCAGGAGCTCGAGCTGGCCCGGCGCTTCCGCTACCAGAACGACCTGGAGGCGGCACGGCAACTGGTGCTGTCCCACCTGCGCCTGGTCATTGCCGTGGCCCGCGGCTATCTGGGCTATGGCCTGCCCCACGCCGACCTCATCCAGGAAGGCAACGTCGGCCTCATGAAGGCGGTCAAGCGCTTCGACCCGGAACGGGGAGTGCGCCTGGTGTCCTTCGCCATCCACTGGATCAAGGCCGAGATCCATGAATACATTCTGCGCAACTGGCGCCTGGTGAAGGTCGCCACCACCAAGGCCCAGCGCAAGCTGTTCTTCAACCTGCGCAGCCTCAAGCAAGGGCTGGCGACCATGTCCCAGGACGAGGTCGGGGCCGTGGCCAGGCAGCTGGGCGTCAAGCCGGAGGAAGTGGTGGAAATGGAAACCCGCCTGTCCGGCCAGGACGTGGCCCTGGAGGCGCACAGCGACGACGAGGACGAACACTTCGCTCCCATTGCCTATCTGGCCGACCCGGGCGCCGAGCCGTCCGAGGTGCTGGAAAGCCGCGAGATGGCGAAAATGCAGGACGAAGGGCTGAAGCAAGCACTCGCCAGCCTGGATGACCGCAGCCGCAAGATCATCCAGCGGCGCTGGCTGAATGAGGGCGACAGCGCCACCCTGCACGAACTGGCAGCCGAATACGGCGTCTCGGCTGAACGCATCCGCCAGATCGAAGCCAAGGCCATGCAGAAGATGCGCGGCCTGCTGACGGCGGCTTGCTGAGACCACGAGCCAGGACGACGGGCAGCCTCGGCTGCCCGTCGTCGCTTTCTAGCAGGCGCCGCCGGCCGACAGGCGCTTCACCCCTGCCACGAAGCGCGCCAGCGTGGGCGACAGGACGCCGCGCGGAATGACCGCGTCGATCAGCTGGAACCGGCCGCGCCTGTCCGCCGCGCGCCCCAGGGCCGCAGCCAGCTGCGCGCGTGTGCGCACCCGCACCCCCTCGCCGCCCAGGGCGGAGGCCGCCTCGGCGAAGTGCCAGTCGTCCAGGTCGTTGAAGCGGGATTCCGGCTGGAAGGTGCGCAGCATCTCCCAGCTGGAATTGTTGAGGACAATGACGATCGGGTCCCAGCCGTACTTGCGGCAATTGCCCAGCTCCCAGCCGGTCATCTGGAAGGCGCCGTCGCCCACCAGGACGAGGGGGCGGCGCCCGGTCGCCGCCTGCAGGCCCAGCCCCGCCGGCACGCCGAACCCCATGGAGGCGTAGTAGCCGGGCGCCACCAGGTCGGTGTTGTCGATGTCCATGGCGGTGAACAGGCAATCGCCGATGTCCGTGGCGATGGGCAGGCGGCCCTGCTCGGCCATCAGGTCGTTCACGGCGCGGCAGATGTCGTCCGGAGCAATGGGCGCCTCGTCGGCCACCAGGCCGCGCGGATAGCGCTGGGAAAGCGCGGCGCCCGAGGCGGGGCGCGCCGCCACCCGTTCGAGGAGGGCATCCACCAGGGCCGCCAGGGGGATGTCGGCATAGGTGTGGTAGCCCAGGGTGACCCGATGATCCAGCGCCTGGATGGTGCGGCGCAGATCGATGTTGCGCGCGGACACGCCGAAGTTGGTGTCCGACAGGATCACTCCGAGCAGGAACAGCCCGTCCGACTGTTCCACCAGTTCCGTGACCTCCGGCGCGCCCGCCACCCCCAGATAAGTGCCGCGCAGGGGCGCATCGGTGTGGGCCAGCAGGCCACGTCCCATGATGCTGGTCACCACCGGCAGCCCGAGCCGGCGCGCCAACGCCGCCACCTTCTCCTCCAGGCGGAAACGCCGCACCTCGACCCCCACCATCAGCACCGGGGCGCACGCCGCCTCCAGGCGCGCCAGGATCTCGTCCACGCAGGCCGCCAGTGCCTCCCGGTCCACCGGCTGCTCGGGCAGCGCCGCCACCGGGGCGCAGGGTGCATTCACCATGTCCCGGGGCAACTCGATATAGACCGGGCGCGACTCGGCCAGGCAGCTGCGCAGGACCCGGGCGATCTCGGCGGGGGCAGCGGCGGCGTCGTCCAGGCGCGCCTGGGCGCAGGTAATCTCCCGGAAGATGCGGTATTGGGAATCCAGGGTCTTGGCCTGGTGGTGCAGCAGCAGGCCGCGGCCCGCCTCGCCCTTGCCCGGGGCGCCGGAGATCACCACCACGGGCGACTTCTCGGCGTAGGCGCCGGCCACGGCATTCACCACATTGAGAGCGCCGGCGCCGTAGGTCACGGCCGCCACCCCCAGGCCGCAACGTATGCGCGCCGCCGCGTCCGCGGCGAAGCCCACGGCCGGCTCGTGGCTCAAGGTGTAGAGGGGCAGCAGGCCGGACTCCTCGATCACCTTGAACAAGGGCAGGGCGAAGTCGCCCGGTATGCCGAAGATTTCCCGCGCCCCCTGCTCGCGCAGGGCGCTCAACAGGGCTTGTGCCAAGTTCATAGCCACTCTCCTCGATTGTTGATGAAGCGAGGGTAGCGGAACAGGCGGGAAATAAGATGTCCTAGTGCGCCCTGGATCGAGTGATCTTTAGCATTGAATGCCAAATATCACCGAAGAAGTGAAATCTTGACGGGAATCAATCGGCCTTTAGCAGCTGCTTGATGTCGGCTGCCACTGCTTCGGGTTTCTCCCCGTGGCGCACGTACAGCCGCAGCTTGCCCAGGGTGTCGAAGACATAAGTGCCGGCGGCGTGGTCGATGGTGTAGTTGGTGGGCGAGCTGCCCGGCTGCTTCTGGTAGAAGACGCGGAAAGCCTGGGCGGTCCTGGCCGTGGTGGCGGCGTCGCCGTAAAGGCCGACGAAATCGGGATGGAAGGCGGGCACGTACTGGGCCAGCAATTCCTTGGTGTCCCGTTCCGGATCCAGGGTGACGAACAGCACCTGCACCCGCTTTGCGTCCTCGCCCAGCTGCTGCATCACCTGGGCCATGGACATCATGGTCGTGGGACAGACGTCGGGGCACTGGGTGTAGCCGAAAAACATCACCACCACCTTGCCCCGGTAGTCGGCCATGGTGCGCGGCTTGCCCGTGTGGTCGGTCAGGGCGAAATCGCTGGCATAGTCGGCGCCGGTGATGTCGGTGTTGGCGAATTGGGGTTTGCTGTCGCAGCCGGCCAGGACGAGGGCCAGCGCCAGGAAAAGCCAGCGGAGCATGTCAGAACTTGAAATAGTGGTCGATCAGCAGGGCCGCGAACAACAGGGACAGATACCAGATCGAGTAACGGAAAGTGGAATGGGCCAGATGGTCCGTATAAGCCCGATACAGGCGCAGGGCATAGTACAGGAACACGCCTCCCAGCGCCACAGCGGCGATCAGGTAAATCAGCCCGCTCATGCCGATGGCGAAAGGCAACAGGGTGGTGGCGAACAGGCCGGCGGTGTAAAGCAGGATGTGCAGCCGGGTGAATTCGGGACCGTGGGTGACGGGCAGCATGGGCATGCCCGCCTTGGCATATTCCTTGGTGCGATAGAGAGCCAGGGACCAGAAATGGGGCGGCGTCCACATGAATATGATGAGGAACAGCAGCAGCGCTTCCGGCGCCACCTCGCCCGTGGCCGCCGCCCAGCCCAGCACCGGCGGCATGGCGCCGGAGGCGCCGCCGATGACAATGTTCTGGGGCGTGGCCGGCTTGAGGAAGATGGTGTAGATGATGGCGTAGCCGACGAAGGTGGCGAGCGTCAGCCACATGGTGAGGGGATTCACGTGCTGGTACAGGATCCACAGCCCGAGGCCGCCCAGGGCGCCGGAGAACACCAGGGTCTGGCGCGAGGTCAGCTCGCCGCGTGGCAGCGGACGGGCGCGGGTGCGCGCCATGACGGCATCGATCTTCTGCTCGATGAGGCAATTCACCGCCGCCGCCGCGCCGGCCACCAGGGCCACGCCGATGGTGGTCGCCACCAGCACCGTGGGCGGCACGGCGCCGGGCACGGCGAGGAACATGCCGATCACGGCGCAGAAGACGATCAGGGACACCACCCGCGGCTTGGTGAGCAGGAAATATTGGTGCAGGCGATGAACGAGGGGATTGCGCTGGGTTGGTATGGCCTTCATGAATGAACCCGATGGTTTGGGGACGGTGGGCGGCACCGACCGATGCAGTTTAACACGCCGGTCAACCGATACGCGACGCGCGCAGCAGCCGGTCCAGGTCCTGGGCCATGCGCTTGGTGTCGGGGGTGCCCGGGTAGCGCAGCACCAGGTTGCCGAGGGGATCGATGAGGTAAATGTGATCGCGCACCGTGCCCCGGGCCGGCAGGGCCGCCAGCAGGGGCGAACCGGCGGCCCGCAGCACGAGGGTGCCCTGGTATTCCCGCATCAGCTCCGGTGCCGGTGTCGCGCCGTCGCTCACCAGCCACACGCGCTCGATGCGCTCCTGATGCTTGCCTTGGGCGGCGCGGCTCTGACGCATGTGGTAGAGCTTGGCGCGGCAGGCCGCATCGCACGCGGCGGCATCCACCTGCAGCAGGAGCCATTTCCCTTTCAGGGAGGCGAAGTCCACCGGCTGGCCGTCCAGGGAGGCGAGCGTCGCCGGCGGCAGCGGCCGCGCCAGCAGCTCGCCATAGTTCATCCTGCCCCCCGGCGCGCCGAGGAAATACCAGGCGACCGCCGCCGCCATGGGCAGCAGCACCGCCGCCGCCATCAGCAGGAGAGTGCGTGTCACCGGCTTCATTCCCCGTCTCCGCGCCAGGCGTAGTACAACATCATCACCACGGCGAGGGTCCCCAGGGCGAACCACATGGCGGCAAAGCCGTAATGGCGGCCGATGCCCGGGTCCGGGCGGTCCTCGCCGCGCGCCAGGCCGTCGTCGGCACCGCCCTGCTGGACCAGCAGCACCGGCTGCAGCTTGAGCCCCGACCATTGGCGATAGCGCTCCAGATCCAGGTTCTGCCACACCTGCCCTTCCACCGTCTGGTCGGACAGGGTGAACCCGGGGCGCGGCAGCCGCGCCGTGCCCACCACTTCGACGCTGCCGCCCGGCGTGCTCACGCGGGGCAGCTCACTGCGCAGGCGCGGTGCGGCGATCCAGCCCCGGTCCACCAGCACATGCATGTCGCTGCCGGCGAGATGCAGCGGCGTGACCACCCGGTAACCGGGAACGCCCTGGCGCACCCTGTTGTCCAGCAAAATGGTGCGCTCGGCCAGCCATTCGCCGCGGGCGCTGACAGTCCTGTAGGCAAGCGCCTCGGGCGCCGCCGGTGCGCCAGTGAGCATCACAGGCGGCAGGCGCGCGCCCTCGGTGATGCGCGCCTGCAGCGCCTGCTTCTGCTCGGCCCGCTCGAGCTGCCAGTAGGCCAGAACCAGTCCCAGCAGGAAGGCGGCCACAGCGGCCAATGTCGGTATCGGCCGCAGGCGCAGCCGCGCCCGCGGCGTCGCTCTGGTGGTGCTCGCCGCCATTCGCTACACTTCACCGATGCGTATCGTCGTCATCGTCATTCTGCTGCTGATCGTCGCCAGCCTCGCTTCGGCGCTGGTGTTCGTCTATCGCGACCGCGGCCTGGGCCGCTCCCGCACCGTCAAGGCCCTGGCCGTGCGCGTCGGCCTGTCCATCGCCCTGTTCCTGATGCTCATGGCCGGCTACTACTTCGGCCTGATCACCCACAAGCTGTAACCCACAAGCTGCAAAAAAGACGCCGCACTGGGTGCGGCGTTCGTCTCTTTCCCCTTGGTCGGGGCCGTGCAGCGGCCCTCCTCCTTTGTATGGGCGCGATTATGCGCCCCGTCCCGGCCGATTACAACCAGTAGACGACGACGAACAGCATCAGCCACACCACGTCCACGAAGTGCCAGTACCAGGCCACCGCCTCGAAGCCGAAGTGGTCCTCGGGCTTGAAGTGGCCGGCCAGCACCCGGCCCAGGATGACGATCAGCATGGTGGCGCCGATGGTCACGTGCAGGCCGTGGAAGCCGGTGAGCATGAAGAAAGTCGAGCCGTAGATGCCGGTCGACAGCTTCAGGTTCATCTCGGTGTAGGCATGGACGTATTCATAGGCCTGCAGGCCCAGGAACAGGACGCCCAGCAGGATGGTGAGGATGAGGCCCAGCTTGAGCTGGCCGCGGCGCTTGGCCACCAAGCCCCAATGAGCCCAGGTGAGGGTGGCGCCCGAGGTCAGCAGGATCAGGGTGTTGATGGCCGGGATGCCCCAGGCGGCCATGGGCTGGAAGGGATCCATGCCGCCCGGCGCCACGGACTCGGGCCAGCGCGGCGCGAAGTTGGGCCACAGCAGTTGCTGGTGCTCCAGGCTGCCCAGGTCGGGCACGCTGATGGCGCGGGCGTAGAACAGGGCACCGAAGAAGGCGGCGAAGAACATCACTTCCGAGAAGATGAACCAGCTCATGCTCCAGCGGAAGGAGGTGTCCACGCGCTTGTTGTACTTGCCGCTCTCGTTCTCGCGGATCACGGTTCCGAACCAGCCGAACAGCATGTAGATCAGCACCAGCACGCCGGCGCCCAGCACGAACCTGCCGGCGCCCACGCCGTTGATCCACATCACCGCGCCGGAAGCCATGAGCAGCAGCGCGATGGACCCGAAGATCGGGTAGCGCGACGGCTCGGGCACGTAGTACTTCTGCGCTTGGTCAACCATAAGATTTCCTCCTGAGTATCCGAATTATTGTTTCACTGGCTCACCACGAAGCGCACGATCAGCACCAGCGTCACCACCAGCAACACCGCGGCGATGACGCCGGCGATGATCACCTGATGCGGCTTGAGCGACACGGCGTCGCGGTTGTAATCGTCGCGCCTGCGTATGCCCAAGAAGGACCACAGCACGGCCTTCATCACGGCCAGCACGCCGGGGGAGTGCGTCTCGCGTCCATGCGGCCGGGCGGCCATCACGATCGGCCCTCCGGACGCGGCGCGGCCTTCTCCTGGGCCGTGGCGCCGGCCACTTCGAAGAAGGTGTAGGACAGGGTGATGGTATTCACGTCCCGGGGCAGGCGCGGATCGACCACGAATACCACCGGCATCTGCCGGGTCTCGCCGGCGGCGAGCGTCTGGCGCGTGAAGCAGAAGCAGTCCAGCTTGCGGAAGTACTGGCCGGCCTCCTGCGGGCCGTAGCTGGGCACCGCCTGGCCGGCCACCGCCTGGTCGCGCGTGTTGGTGACTTCGTACATGACATGCACGATCTCGCCCGGATGCACCGTCACGCTGGTCTGCGCCGGCCTGAAGCGCCACGGCAGGTCATGGATGTTGGCATCGAACTCGATCGTCACCTGGCGCGAGCTGTCCACCTGGGTGTTGGCCACTTCCTCGTCCGGCTTGAGGATGTTGTTGATGCCGGTCACGCGGCAGATCTGCTCGTAGAAGGGCACCAGGGCGAAGCCGAACCCGAACATCACCACGGCGACGATGCTGAGCTTCTTCAGCAGGCGGGTGTTGGCTTCGCGCCTGTTCATCCCAGCCACATCTTCTTGAGCAGGAACCCGGCGAACAGGGCCAGCATGGCCGACACCAGGGCCAGCGCCGTGCGCCTGTTGGCGGCGGACTTGTTGGGCGCGCTCACGATTGCCATGCCTCCGTCACCTGACCACCGGCGGCTCTTCGAAGGTGTGGTGCGGCGCCGGCGAGGGCACGGTCCACTCCAGGCCCTGGGCGCCCTCCCACACCTTTGCGGGCGCCTTCTCGCCGCCGCGGATCGCCTTGAGCACCACCCACAGCAGGATCAGCTGGGAGAAGCCGAACACCATGGCGCCGATGGTGGAGATCTCGTTGAAGGTGGCGAACTGCAGCGCGTAGTCGGGCATGCGCCGCGGCATGCCGGCCAGCCCGAGGAAGTGCTGCGGGAAGAACGCCACGTTGAAGGAGACCATGGACAGCCAGAAGTGCCACTTGCCCAGCTTCTCGTCGTACATGTGGCCGGTCCACTTGGGCAGCCAGTAATAGGTGCCGGCGAACAGGGCGAACAGCGACCCGGCCACCAGCACGTAGTGGAAGTGGGCGACGACGTAATAGGTTTCCTGCAGCTGGATGTCCAGGGGGGCGATGGCCAGGATCAGGCCGGTGAAGCCGCCCATGGTGAACACGAAAATGAAGCCGGTCGCCCACAGCATGGGCGTCTCGAAGGTCATGGAGCCCTTGAACATGGTGGCCACCCAGTTGAACACCTTCACGCCGGTGGGCACGGCGATCAGCATGGTGGCATACATGAAGTAGAGCTGGCCCGCCACCGGCATGCCGGTCACGAACATGTGGTGGGCCCACACGATGAAGGACAGGATAGCGATGGAGGCGGTGGCGTACACCATCGAGGCATAGCCGAACAGCGGCTTGCGCGCGAAGGTCGGGATGACCTGGGACACGATGCCGAAGGCCGGCAGGATCATGATGTACACCTCGGGGTGGCCGAAGAACCAGAACACGTGCTGGTAAATGATCGGATCGCCGCCGTAGGCCGCGTTGAAGAAATGGGTGCCGAAGTGGCGGTCGGTGAGGATCATGGTGACCGCGCCGGCCAGCACCGGCATGACGGCGATCAGCAGGTAGGCGGTGATCAGCCAGGTCCAGCAGAACAGGGGCATCTTCATCAGGGTCATGCCCGGGGCGCGCATATTGAGCACGGTGGTGATGATGTTGATCGCGCCCATGATGGACGAGATGCCCATGATGTGCACGGCGAAGATCGCCATGTCCATGCCCACACCCATCTGCACCGACAGGGGCGCATAGAGCGTCCATCCCGCCGCGGTGGCGCCGCCGGGCACGAAGAAGGAGGCGATCAGCAGCAGCGCCGCCGGCGGCAGCAGCCAGAAGCTCCAGTTGTTCATGCGCGCGAAGGCCATGTCGGGCGCGCCGATCATGAGCGGGATCTGCCAGTTGGCGAAGCCGACGAAGGCCGGCAT
>JBMOQT010000078.1:0-13086 GCA_049320945.1 Pseudomonadota bacterium | reverse complement strand
ACGCGCGCCTCGCCGGTGCGCGCCAGCAGGGGCCCCAGGGTGAGGATGGAGGCGCGCATGGTCTTCACCAGGTCGTAGGGAGCCACCGGATTGTTGAGCCCCGCGGCACACAGGGTGAGGCCGTTTCTCTCGTCCAGGGTCACGTCGACGCCCATCTGCGCCAGCAGGCGCAGCATGGTGGTGACATCCTTGAGATGGGGCACGTTGGACAGGTGCAGCGGCGCCTCCGTCAGCAGGGCGGCGCAAATCAGCGGCAAGGCCGCGTTCTTGGCGCCGGAGATGGTCACTTGACCTTCCAGGCGCGCGCCGCCTTCGATCAGGAGCTTGTCCACCGGCCTATTGTCCTTTCCATTCCTCGGGCGTCAGGGTGCGCATGGACAGGGCGTGGATCTCCTCGCGCATGCGCTCGCCCAAGGCGGCATACACCCGCTGGTGGCGCTGCACGCGCGACTTGCCAGCGAACTCGCGGCTGACGATCAGAGCCTGGAAGTGGTGGCCGTCGCCCTCCACTTCCAGGTATTCGCAGGGCAGCCCCTGCTCGATGTACTGCTTGATGTCTTCAGGTCTAACCATGTTTGCACCTATGCACGCAGCTTGTAGCCGATCTTCAGCAGCCACAGGGTAAAGCCGGTCAGCGCGACGAAACAGCCGCCCACCACAGCCAGGCTGGTCCAGGGCGACACGTCGGACACGCCAAAAAAGCCGTAGCGGAAACCGTCGATCATATAGAAGATCGGATTGAAACGGGAAACCTCCTGCCAGAAGGCCGGCAAGGAGTGGATAGAGTAGAACACGCCCGAGAGGAAAGTCAGGGGCATGATGAGGAAGTTCTGGAAAGCGGCCAACTGGTCGAACTTTTCCGCCCAGATGCCGGCGATCACCCCCAGGGCGCCGAGGATGGCGCCGCCCACCAGGGCGAAAGCGAAAATCCAGAGGGGGTTGCGGTAGGGCAGCTGCACGAACCACACGGTGACCAGCAGCACCCCCAGCCCCACCACGATGCCGCGGATCGCCGCCGCCAGCACGTAGGCGGCGAAGAACTCGCGATAGGAAATGGGCGGCAGCAGCACGAACACGATGTTGCCGGTGACCTTGGACTGGATCAGGGAAGAGGAGCTGTTGGCGAAGGCGTTCTGGAGAACGGACATCATGACCAGGCCGGGCACCAGGAAAGCTGTGTAGCGGATGCTGCCGTAGACCTGCACGTGCTCCTCCAATACATGAGAGAAGATCAACAGGTAGAGCAGGGCTGTCAGCACCGGCGCGGCCACGGTCTGGAAGCTCACCTTCCAGAAGCGCAGCAGCTCCTTGTACAGCAAGGTGGCAAAGCCGCCCGAGAAGTACCTCACGCGGTTTCCTTCTGCATGACGCTGACGAACACTTCCTCCAGGTCGGGCTTGCCGAATTCCATGTCCTCGATGCTGCATCCGGCCGCGCGCAGGGCGTCGAGGATGGACGTCACTTCCTGGAAGCTGTCGAGCCGGAAGGCGTGGAAACCGTCCCTTTCCTCGGCCAGGCGCGCCAGCAGCGGCGGCGGCAGGCGGTCGCCGGGCGCCAGGCGCACGCGCAGGCTGTGGCCCGAGAAGCTGCGCAGCAGATTGTCGGTGGTGTCCAGGGCGACGATGCGGCCCTGCTTGAGCATGGCGATACGCCCGCACAGGCTCTCGGCCTCTTCCAGATAATGGGTGGTGAGCACCACCGTATGGCCATCGCGGTTCAGGCGCCGCACGAACTGCCACAGCCCCTGGCGCAGCTCCACATCAACGCCCGCGGTGGGCTCGTCCAGCACGATCACCGGCGGACGGTGCACCAGGGCCTGGGCCACCAGCACCCGGCGCTTCATGCCGCCCGACAGGGCACGCATGTTCACATGGGCCTTGGCGCGCAGGTCCAGGTTGTCGATGATCTCGTCGATCCAGGCATCGTTGTCGCGGATGCCGAAGTAGCCCGACTGGATCTCCAGGGTCTCGCGCACCGTGAAGAACGGGTCGAACACCAGTTCCTGGGGCACCACGCCCAGCAGGCGGCGCGCCGCCCGATAGTCCTGCACCACGTCGCGCCCCATGACCTCGAGGCGGCCCCGGTCGGGCCGCACCAGCCCGGCCAGGGCTGAAATCAGCGTGGTCTTGCCCGCGCCGTTGGGCCCGAGCAGGCCGAAGAATTCCCCCTGCTCCACGACCAGGTCCACGCCCGCCAGGGCCTGAACGGAGCCGAAACGCTTGGCGACCTGCTCGACGCGAATGGCGGGAATCATGGGAGAAACCGGGCGCCGGGGCGTCCGCAGCCGCTCAAGCGAGCGGCAGCAGCTCGGTCACGCCGTAGAGCTCGGCCAGGCTGAGCATGTTCTGGGGCGGGTTGCTGATCACTATGCGCTTGCCCTGGGCGCGCGCCGCGCGCGCCCAGGCGAAGACGACGGTCAGGCTGGAGGAATCCACTTCATGCACCTGCGCCAGGTCGAACACCACCTGTTCCCGGCCCAGCATGCCGATGCCGGCTTGCGCCAGGCGTCGGGCGGTGGCGAGGGTCATGGCGCCGGAAACCTCCAGGCGATCCCCGGCGTCACGGATCATTTGGCCCCGCCGTCCGCCGCCACCGCAGCCATGCTGCGGTTCTTGGCCTGCAGGGCCTTGATCAGCCCGTCGATGCCGTTGGCGCGCACTTCCTGCGCGAAGCTGTCCCGGTAATTGGTCACGAGGCTCACGCCGCTCACGACCACGTCATAGACCTTCCAGCCCTGGGGAGTCTTCTCCAGGCTGTAATCGATGGTGATGGGTTTGCCTCCCGGCTGATTGACCTGGGTCTTCACGACCACGTCCGAGTCCCCCGGGTTCATCTTGAAGGGGCGGAAGTCCACGGTCTGGTCCTTGTATGCCGTCAGGGAGTTGGAATAGGTGCGCACGAGCAGGGTGCGGAACTCGTCGATCAGCGCCTTCTGCTGCTCCGGCGTGGCCTGGCGCCAGTCGCGGCCGACCGCCAGGGCGGTCATGTGGGCGAAGTTGAAATGGGGCAGAACTTTCTGTTCCACCAGCTCGATGGCGCGCTTGGTGCTGCCAGACCGGATGTCCTTGTCCTTGCGGATGATCTCCAGCACTTCGTTGGTGACGTTCTTGACCAGGACGTCGGGAGCGGTTTCCTGGGCCGGTGCGGCAGCCGGCAGCAGCAGGCTGGCGCCGGCCAACAGCAAAGTGAAAAGCTTCATGAACATTTCTCGATCCAGTTGCAAAGGATTATTGAGAGGCAGGCCGGCTCCCGCCGGGCGCAGCGGCCAAGGCGGGCGCCTTATGTTGTTCGACCAGGGCCTCATCCCTCTGTTCCAGGGCGGCCTCGTCGTCCAGGCGCTTGGGCGGCGCGCCATCATGCACCAGGCTGCGGCGCCGCTGCAAATAGGCGTCGCGGATGTAGCTGTACTTGTCGAGGGCGGCCTCTTCGATGATCCGGTCGGCCTTCAGCAGGTCCGCCCGGCGGCTGACCACGCGGGTGGCAAGCAGGGTGTTGCGGGTCGGCACGTGGTCCACGTTGGCCACGGGATCGGCGTAAACGTCCAGCGCCAGGCCGACCGCATCGCGCGCGGTGCGCGGGCCGAAGAAGGGCAGCACTATGTAAGCGCCCTCGCCCACGCCCCAGCGACCGAAAGTCTGGCCGAAGTCCTCTTCGTGCTTCTCCATTCCCATGCTGCTGGCTACATCGATAAAGCCCAGCAGGCCGAAAGTGGTATTGACCAGGAAGCGCATGCCATCGGTGAGGGCATCGGCCGGCTTGCCCTGCAGCAGGTTATTGACGCCGATGAAAACGTCCTCGATGTTGGAGAAGAAATTGGCGACGCCGGTCTCCACCGGCTGGGGCAGGACATAGGCGTAGCCCTGGGCCGCGGGCTTGATCACGGCCTTGTCCAATCCTTCGTTGAAGGAAAACATGGCGCGGTTGAAGCCCTCCAGGGGGTCTTTCGGATTGCCGGTGGAGGCGCAGCCGCCCAGAAGCCCGGTACAGGCGGCCGCCAGGGCCAGCGAACCCACACGTTTGGCAACGGAGAGTTTCACGAAGCAATCCTTTCTTTTGATGGCTGACACCCCATTAACGTCACTTCTGCTCGGTTCCTTCAGCCGCCTTGTTGAAAAGGAACTGGCCGATCAGTTTCTCCAGCACTACCGCCGACTGGGTTTTCTTGATGGTATCGCCGCTCTTGAGCATTTCCGGGTCGCCGCCGACCTCGAAGCCGATGTATTGCTCCCCTAGCAGCCCGGAGGTCAAGATGGTCGCGAAGGTATCGCGAGGAAACTGGTACTGGCTGCCGATGTTCATCGTGACCACGGCTTCGTAGCTGTTGGGATCGAAGCCGATACTGGCCACCCGCCCAATCACGACACCGGCGCTCTTCACCGGCGCGCGCACCTTGAGGCCGCCAATATTATCAAATTTGGCTTTCAGCACGTAGGTTTCCCCCATGTTGGCGGTACTCAGGTTGCCCACTTTTAGCGCCAGGAACAACAGGGCGCCCAAGCCGATGGCGACAAAGAATCCGACCCACAGGTCGAGCGTCGTGCGGTTCATTATGCCCCCCGAAACATGAATGCAGTAAGAATGAAATCGGCGGCGAGGATCGCCAGCGAGGAGGTGACGACGGTACGCGTGGTCGCGCCGGACACCCCTTCCGCGGTGGGCTCGGAATCGTAGCCCTCGAACACGGCGATCCACGACACGATCACGCCGAACACCGCGCTCTTGATCACGCCGTTCAGGATGTCCTCGCGATAGTCCACCGAGGCCTGCATCTGGGACCAGAACGAGCCCTCGTCCACCCCGATGAGCACCACCCCGACCAGGTAGCCGCCGAAGATACCCATGGCCGAGAACAGGGCGGCCAGCAAGGGCATGGAGATCACCCCCGCCCAGAAGCGCGGCGCCACCACGCGCGCCACCGGGTTGACTGCCATCATCTCCATGGCCGAGAGCTGCTCGGTGGCCTTCATCAGCCCGATCTCGGCAGTAATGGCCGACCCGGCGCGACTGGCGAACAGCAGGGCGGAAACCACCGGGCCCAGCTCGCGCACCAGCGACAGCGCCACGAGAATGCCCAGCGCCTCGCTCGAGCCGTAACGCTGCAGCGTGTCGTAGCCCTGCAAGCCCAGCACCATGCCCACGAACAGCCCCGACACGAGGATGATGATGAGCGACAGCACGCCGCTGAAATAGATCTCCCGTATGGTCAGGAAGAAGCGGCGGAAGCTGGCCCCGGAATACACCAGTGTCATGGCGAAGAAGCGCGTGGCATACCCCAGGCGCCAGATGCGGTCATTCACCCGGCGGCCGAGGCCGCGGATCAATCCGAGCAAGCGGTCAAACACGGACGGCCTCCCTCAGTATCTGGGCGCGGTAAGGCGCCGCCGGATAGTGGAAGGGCACGGGACCGTCCGGCTCGGCCCACACGAATTGGTGCACATAGGGCGTCTGCGAAGCGCGGATCTCGTCGGCCGTGCCCTGGGCCACGATCTTGCCCTCCGAGACGAAATAGACGTAGTCCACCAGGCTGAGCGCCTCGTGCACATCGTGGGTGACGATGATGGAACTGGCACCGAGGGCATCGTTCAACCTGCGGATGAGCTGGCCGATAACGCCGAGGGACACGGGATCAAGGCCGGTGAACGGCTCGTCGTACATGATCAGCGCCGGATCCAGGGCGATGGCGCGGGCCAGGGCAACGCGCCGCGCCATCCCGCCGGAAAGCTCCGAAGGCATGAGCCGGTGGGCGCCGCGCAAGCCCACCGCGTTGAGCTTCAGCAGCACCAGGTCGCGGATCATCTCTTCCGGCAGATCAGTGTGTTCGCGCATCTGGAAAGCGACGTTGTCGAACACCGACATGTCGGTAAACAGGGCGCCGAACTGGAACAGCAGGCCGATGCGCCGGCGCAGGGCGTACAGCCCATGGGTATCCAGCTCATGCACCACCTGGCCGTCAAAGCGCACCTCGCCCTGGGTAGGCCTGAGTTGCCCGCCGATCAGCCGCAGCAGGGTGGTCTTGCCACAACCGCTCGCCCCCATGATGGCAATGACCTTGCCGCGGGGAACGTCCATGTTGATGCCGGTAAGGACGGGCCGCCGATCGTAGGCAAAATTGAGATCGCGGATTGTTATGAGGGCGTCGCCCGCCACCGAGAGTATCCCAAACGAAAAAACGGAAATTCTAACAGAGACATGGCTTTCCCTGCGTGACCCGCTTGGCGGGCGCGCCCCTGACCATTCCTGCTACTGTATGATTGCTCGGCCCCGTCGATTATTCCCTTGCGCATGAATGGCCCTGACACCAGACCGTCCCTGTTGATCGTCGATGACGATCCACTGATCACCGATACGCTCAGCTACATCCTCGGCCGCGAGTTCGACGTGGCCACGGCCGCCAGTCGCGCCGAGTGCATCGCCCTAGTGCGCGCCCGTGGGGCGCCACCCCAGCTGGCCCTGGTGGACCTTGGGTTGCCGCCCCTGCCCCACGAGCCGGAAGAGGGCTTGGCCCTGATCTCCGACCTATTGGCCCATGCGCCCGAGATCAAGATCGTGGTCCTGTCCGGGCAGAACGACGAAACCAACGCGCGCCACGCCCGCGCCCAGGGAGCGGTGGAGTTCGTCGCCAAGCCTGCCGATCCGGAACAGCTGCGCCGCCTGCTGCATCGGGTGCTCAGCTACCGGGCTGTCGAGCTGTCCGCCCGCCCCCGCGCGCCCGAGGACCGCTGCCAGCTCCTGGGGGAGAGCGTACCCATGCAGAAGCTGCGGGCACAGATCCGCCAATACGCCGACTCACCCTTTCCCGTGCTGATCGAGGGCGAGTCGGGCAGCGGCAAGGAGATTGTCGCCAGCTGCTACCTGCACAAGCTCACCCAGCGCGGCAACCGACCCTATCTGGCGCTCAACTGCGCCGCCATCTCCCCCGCCCTGGTGGAGCCGACCCTGTTCGGTTATGCCAAGGGGGCATTCACCGGCGCAACGGGCAACAAGTCGGGATATTTCGAAGACGCCGCCGACGGCACCCTGTTCCTGGACGAAATCGGCGAGCTGCCCCTGGACCTGCAGCCCAAGCTGCTGCGGGTCCTGGAAAACGGCGAGTTCCAGCGGGTGGGCGAGACCCAGAAACGGGTCAGCCGCGCCCGCGTCATCGCCGCCACCAACCGGGATCTGCGCAAGGAGGTGCGCGAAGGCCGCTTCCGTGCCGATCTCTACCACCGCCTGAGCGTGTTCACCATCACCGTGCCGCCCTTGCGCGAGATGGGCGAAGACAAGGTGCTGCTGCTGCGCCACTTCACCGCGCTCTATGCCCGGCAGGCCGGACAGCGGCCCTGCGAGCTGTCGCCGGAGGCCATGACCCTGTGGCGCAACTACCACTTCCCGGGCAACGTGCGCGAGCTGCGCAACATCGCCATCCGCCTCACCACCAAGTTCCCCGGGCAGGTGGTCACCGTGGCCGATCTGGAGGCGGAACTGGACACGCGAGCCGAGTCCATGCCCGCCGCCTGGCTGCCGCCCCAGGACGCGAACGAGCTGGCCCGGATCGCCCTGCGCCACCTGCAGCAGCGCGGCCAGTTCAGCCTGGACGACACCCTGCGGCGCTGGGAGCACGGCTACATCCAGGCGGCCCTGAAGATCACCCACGGCAACGTCAGCCAGGCGGCCAAGCTGCTCGGCATCAACCGCACCACGCTATACAATCGCATGGAAGTCATCGAACGCGAACAGGGCAACTTCGGCTGACCGGAAAGGGGACGAGGACCGGGCATGTACCTGGAATATTTCGGGCTCAAGGAAGCGCCGTTTCGCATCACCCCCCATACCGATTTCTTCTTCGAGGGAGCCAATCGCGGCGCCACGCTGGAGGCGCTGCTCTACGCCATCACCCACGACGAAGGCATCGTCAAAGTCACCGGCGAAGTGGGCAGCGGCAAGACCATGCTGTGCCGCGTGCTGCTGGAGCGGTTGCCGCCCCATGTGGAGACCGTCTATCTCGCCAATCCCTCCCTGTCGCGGGATGAAATCCTGTTCGCCCTGGCGGACGAGCTGAAGATCAACCTGGCGACCAACCGCGTGAGCGCCGTGCTGCGCGCCCTGCAGGAGCACCTGATCGCCCACTACGGCGAGGGCAAGCAGGTGGTGGTGCTCATCGACGAGGCCCATGCCATGCCGGCGGAAACCCTGGAGGAGATCCGCCTGCTGTCCAACCTGGAATCCAACCGCCACAAGCTGCTGCAGATCGTGCTGTTCGGCCAGCCGGAACTGGACGCCAATCTCAGCCGCACCGAGATGCGTCAGCTGAAGGAGCGCATCACCCACAACTTCGCCCTGGAACCGCTGGTGCGCTCGGACATCGCCGAATACCTGCGCTTTCGCATGCGCGCGGCCGGCTACCGGGGGCCGGACGTGTTCAGCGCCGCGGCCGTGCGCCTCATCGCCAAGGCGTCCCTGGGATTGACGCGGCGGGTCAACATCCTTGCCGACAAGTCGCTGCTCGCGGCCTTTGCCGAGAACACGCACCTGGTGACGGCCAGGCATGTACGCGCCGCGGTGCGCGATTCGGATTTCTTCCGCCGCCCGCGGCACGGCTGGCGCTGGCTGTGGGGCGGGGCGCTGGCCGCCACCATGGCCGGTGCGGTCAGCGCCGCCTGGTATTTGTACGACTCCTACGCCGGCAGCCAGGGCGGACCGGCGGCGGCCGTGGCGCCGCCGGCGCCGCCCGCCGAGGCACCGCCTGCCGCGCCCATGGTGGCGGCCGTCGCCACGCCAGCGCCCAGCGCGGCGCCGGCGCAGGAGGAAACGCCGGTGCCGGTGGCGCAGGAAGAAACGCCGGCACCCAACCTGGACAAGTTCGGGCCGGCGACACGGGAACGCCTGCTGGCAACCCGGACATGGCTCGACTCGGCCGGCCCGGGCCGCTGGTTCATCCAGCTTCTGGCTACGGATGGCCAGCAATACGACCACGTGGAATCCTTCGTCGCCCGCGCCACCAGGCTCGCCGACGCCGCCCAGGTGCGCGTCTATTCGGTCGAGTTGGAGGGCACGACGCGCGTGGGCGTGATCTACGGCGATTATCCGAGCCGGGAGGCGGCCCTGGCCGCCCTGGCGCAGCTGCCCGAACCCCTAAAGGCCTTCGGCCCCTATGCGCGTCCGATCCGCCATCTTCGACCTTAACCGGAGCATATTCCGGCGGTTTAAGCAGGGTGAGCCTTGCTCGCAATTTTGAACATAAAAATCATCGAGTTGTATTTAATACTTAATGTGCTATGATCGGAAAGCCTTGCAACGGACGAGGGGCTCGCTTCCCGGCTCATCATGACTATCAAATACACCACCGCTGCCATCGTCACCGCCCTGGCCGTCTCGGCGTGCACTAGCGCCCCTGCCCTCAAGCCTTCCGACGCCCACATCCGGGCGGAGGACGTCAGGACCGCTCCGGCCGAAACAAGAATACCCGCGCCAGTGCCCCAGGCCCTGGCCCTGCCTCCGCCCAAGCCTGCCCCCAAGGCGGAAACCTACAGCGTGGTGGTGAATAACGTGCCGGCCCAGGACCTGCTCTTCGCCCTGGCGCGGGACGCCAAGCTCAACGTGGACATCCACCCGGGCATCTCGGGCACGGTGACGCTCAACGCCATCGACCAGACGCTGCCGCAACTGCTCAACCGCATCGCCAAGCAGATCGACATGCGCTACGAGCTGGATGGCCCGAACCTGGTGGTGATGCCGGACACGCCCTACCTGCGCACTTACAAGATCGATTACGTCAACATGGCGCGCGACGTGGTGGGATCGATCGCCATCAACACCCAGATTCCCTCGGGCGGCAGCGCCACCGGCGGCGCGGCGGCGGCCGGCGCCGCGGGCGCGGGCAACGTGTCCCGCACCTCGGTGGAAAACAACGCCAAGAACCGCTTCTGGGAAAACCTGGAGAAGAACATCAAGGACATCCTGCGCGAGACGGACAAGATCCTGCCCGATGGTTCCAGCGAAACCGTCGTCGAGCAGTCCGCCAGCCAAAGCACCACCGGCACGGGCGTAGCGCCTCCCAACGCCGGGCGCTCCCGCGCCCAGCAGCCGGACCTGGCCGGCAGCCCCAACCCCGCCACCCTGGAGAACGCCGGCACGACGGTGGTGCGCAGGACCACCTTCCGCGAGGCCGCCTCGGTCATCGTGAATCCGGAAACGGGTGTGGTATTCGTGCGCGCCACCTCGCGCCAGCACGAAAAGGTGCAGGAATTCCTCGACAACGTCATGTCGTCGGCGCGGCGCCAGGTGCTGATCGAGGCGACCATCGTCGAAGTGAGCCTCAGCGACCAGTACCAGCAGGGCATCGACTGGCAGTATCTGCGCAACAAGGGCGCCCAGGTGACGGCCGGCCAGGGCGCCGCCACCCAGCGCATCAACCCCGTCACCGGCGCTCTCGAGCAGATCAACTCCACGCTGCCTTCGGGGGTGGCCAACACCCTATTCACCCTGGCCTTCCGCAACGGAGGGCTGACCGCGGCCATCCGCCTGCTGGAGTCCTTCGGCACTCTCAAGGTGTTGTCCAGCCCGAAGCTCTCGGTGCTCAACAACCAGACGGCATTGCTGAAGGTGGTGGACAACCGGGTCTTCTTCACCGTCGATGCCACCCAGACCACGGTCACCAGCGGCGGCACGGTGATCCCCTCCACCATTACCGCCAAGCCCAACACCGTGTCGGTGGGCCTGGTCATGACGGTCACGCCCCAGATCAGCGAAGCCGACGTGGTGGTGCTCAACGTCCGGCCCACCATCTCCCGCATCAGCGGCTTCGTGGCCGACCCCACCCCGGCGCTCGCCGCCGCCGGCGTTTCCAACCTCGTGCCAGAAATCCAGACGCGGGAGATCGAATCCCTCATCCGGGTGCATAACGGCGACATTGCGGTGATGGGCGGACTGATGCAGGACGGGGTGGACTACAAGGACGACGCGGTGCCGGGGCTGTCGAAGATCCCGGTGGTGGGCAACCTGTTCCAGCACCGCAACGACACCAACCGCAAGACCGAGCTGGTGATCTTCCTGCGTCCCGTGGTGGTCCATGACCCCAGCATCAGCGGCGATTTCCGCATGTTCCGCGACCAGTTGCCGGGCAAGGATTTCTTCGACAACCTGCCCGGCCCGAAACAGCCTGCCTTGGCCCCCCGGGAGGCAAACCGGTGAGCCTGCTGATGGACGCGCTCAGGAGAGCCGAGCAGGCCAAGCGCCAGTCGCAAGCGGCCACCCCCGGCGCAGGCGGCCAGGAACCGGCGGAGACGAGACGGGCCCTCGACATGGAACTACTCGACGAAGAGCTTGGGCCGGCACCCGCCCTGGCGTCTGCAGCGCCGGCGGCGGACGCGGCGCAGCAGCGCGAAACCGCCCGGAATCTGTTCGACGCCAAGCAGCCGCCATCGCGGCGATCTTTTTATCTCGTGCTGGGCATAGGGACGATAGCCGCCATCGTGGCAATCGCCATCTATTTCTGGCTCCAGTTGCGGCCCGCTTCGAACCGGCAGTTGGCGGCGCCCCCGGCACCCGCCGCCGCGCCCCTTTCCGCCGCGCCGGCCGCACCCGTCCCGATATCCCCCCCTACGGCGCCGGCCGCTGCGCCGCCGGCGGCCACACCCTTGACGGCGGAGCTGGCACCTGCGGCAGCGCCGCCGGCCAAGGCCGCCGAGCCGGCGCGGCCGGCCGCACCCGAGCCGGTGCGGGAAGAGCCGGCGGCAACCGTGCGCATCAGCAAGACCAGGATGGCGGTCAATCCGGTGTTGAGCCAAGCCTACCAGGCCTTCCAGGCGGGCAAAATCGAGGCGGCGCAGCGCGGCTACGAGCAGGTTTTGAAGGCCGAGCCGAAGAACGTGGATGCGCTGCTGGGCATGGCCATGATCGCCCTGCAGCAGGTGCGGCCGGAGGTGGCGGAGCGCCACTTCCTCGCCGCCGCCGAAAGCGATCCCAAGAACGCCACCGCCCAGGCCGGGTTGGCCGGGCTGCACCAGCAGAGTGACCCGGTGCAGCTGGAAAGCCGCCTGAAGATGCTGCTTGCCGACCAGCCCGATTCCCCCCCGCTCAACTTCGCCCTGGGCAATGTCTATGCGCGCCAGGAGCGCTGGAACGAGGCGCAGCAGGCCTACTTCCGCGCCTTCGCGGGAGACGGCGACAACCCCGACTACCTGTTCAACCTGGCGGTCGCCCTGGATCACTTGCGCCAGCCCAAGCTGGCGTTGCAGTATTATCAGAAGGCGCTCGCGGCCGCCGACGCCCGGCCCGCCGGCTTCGACCGGGCCCAGGCGGGCAGCCGCATCCGGGACTTGCAGCAGTAGGGCTCCGCGAGGGCGCGCGCCAGCAGAAGCAGGATGAACTCTCCCACTCCCCATCGCCGCCCCCTGGGCCAGATCCTGATCTCGCAAGGGGTGATCAGCGAGGACCAGCTGCGCATCGCGCTGCTGGAGCAGATGAAGTCGAACCAGCCGGTGGGGCGCCTACTGGTGAGCCTGGGCTTCGTCTCGGAGGCAACCTTGCGCGACGCCCTGGGCCAGAGCCTGGGCAAGGCGGCCGTGGACCTGTCGCGCGCCATCGTGGACCCGGAAGCCCTGCGCCTGGTGCCGCGGGAACTGGCCAAGCGCCACCGCCTGCTGCCCCTGGACTACGACAGGCAAATCCCGCGCCTGACAGTGGCCATCAGCGACATCAACGACATCGTCGCCCTGGACAAGCTGCGCGCCCTGTCCAGCGACGACCTGGCGATAGAGACGGTGCTGGCCGGCGAATCGGAAATCGCCCGCGCCATCGACCAGTACTACGGCCATGAGCTGTCCATCGACGGCATCCTGCACGAGATCGAGACCGGGGAGATCGACTACCGGAGTCTCGCCGCCTCCTCGGACGAGTACAGCCAGCCGGTGGTGCGCCTGATCGACGCCCTGCTCACCGATGCGGTCAAGCGCGAAGCCTCCGACATCCACTTCGAACCGGAACAGAATTTCCTGCGCATCCGCTACCGCATCGACGGCATCCTGCGCCAGATCCGGGCGCTGCACAAATCCTACTGGCCGGCCATGGCGGTGCGCATCAAGGTGATGAGCAACATGAACATCG
>JBMOQT010000077.1:0-13213 GCA_049320945.1 Pseudomonadota bacterium | reverse complement strand
CGGCACCGGGGACCAGGGCCGAGGTCTCGGCGATGATGCGCCCGTCCTTCAGGCGGATCTCGAAATTGGTGCTGGGCTCGCGGCGGCTCAGCACGTCGGCGAGATGCTCGCGATAGGCCTCGTAGTCGGCGCACAGACCGGCCGTCCGGTCCACCAGGACCGCGTCGCGCGTGCCGGTGAGGTTGTCCTCCTCGCCGAAGCCCCACATCTCGCGGAAGGGGCGGTTGCAGTACACGACCCGGTGGCCGGCGTCCACGAACAACACCCCCACTTTCATGACGTTGAGCAGGGCCTCCAGACGCGAGCGCTCCTCGTTGCTGTGGTTCAGGTAATACTCCTTGAGGGCCTGGGCGCGCCGCAGCTCCACCACCGTGTCCAGCAGCTTCAGCTCCGCTTCCTTGCGGCTCTGGATCTCGTCGGCGGATACGCGCAGGCCCAGGTATTCGCCGTTGGGGCCGTAGATGGGCTGCCAGTTCACCGAGACCCAGACCACCCGGCCGTCCTTGCGGCGCAGGCGCACTTCGAAGTTCTCCCCGGTGCTGCCGCGCACCGCCTTGAGCGCCACCTCGTGGGCATGCTTGCGGTCCTTCTCGAACACCATCAGCTCCACCAGGTCGCGCGACAACAGGCATTCCAGGGGCGTGTAGCCGGTCACTCGCTCCACCGAGCGGTTCACCCAGATGAGGCGCCCCTGGGGGTTGAACCAGGCCTCGACGCCGAAGGTGTAATCGGCGATGGCGTGGAAGCGCGCCTCGCTCTTCTTCAGCGCCTCGACGCGCTCGTCCAGGGTCTGGGCCATGCGGTTGAAGGCGCGGGTGAGCGCGCCGATCTCGTCGTTGCTGGACACCGGCAGCTTGATGGGCGACTCGCCCGTCTCCAGGGCGGCCACGCCGCGCTGCAGGGAACGCAGGTCGCGCGTGAGCCAGAAGGCGACGATGGACAGCAGGAAGACGGTGAGCAGCACCGCCACCGCCCCTATGGCGAGGCTCTGCCACAACAGGTCGGCGCCCGCCTGGCGCATGAACTCGGCATCGCACGCCGTCAGGGTCGCGTCCATCAGCCGGATGCCGTTGGCGACCAGCAGCGCCAGCATCACGATCAATACCATGCTTGCCGCGAACACGATGCGGAAGCGCAGGGACTGGTGCCAGCGTCTTACGGTAATGGCCGCCTCCCGTTATCCCAAACGCACCGCTAAATGGCCCGGCTCAGCACCTTGGAGCGGCGCTGTAGGTTGTAGAGCTCGCGCTTCTTGGCCGGCAGGTCGTCCACCCCCACCTCCTTGAAGCCGCGCTCGATGAACCAGTGGGCGGTGCGCGTGGTAAGCACGAACAGCCGCTTCAGGCCCATGCGCCTGGCGCGGGCCACGCAGTGCTGCAGGATCTGTTCGCCGTAGCCGCTGCGCCGGTACTCGGGCTGCACCGCCAGGCAGGCGAGCTCGGCGGCCTTTTCGTCGCTGAAGGGATAGAGGGCGGCGCAGCCCACGATCACGCCGTCGTGCTCGAGCACGGAAAAACGCTCGATCTCCATCTCCAGCAGCTCGCGGCTGCGGCGCACCAGGGTGCCGTCCGCCTCCAGCGGCCCGATGAGGGCGAGAATGCCGCCCACGTCCTCGATGCTCGCCTCGCGCAGCCGCGCCAGGGGATCGCGCGTCACCACGGTGCCGGCGCCAGCATGGGTGAACAGCTCCAGCAGCAGCGCGCCGTCCTCGTCCCGGCCCAGGAAGTGGGCGCGGCCCACGCCCTGGCGGCAGGCGCGTATGGCGCTGGGCAGGGTGCGGCGCAGCTCGTCGGGCAGGTCGCTGCGCTTCTCCAGGATGTCTTCCGCCTCGTCGGCGGTGAGCGGATCAATGACCTCGCCGTTTTCGTCCAGGATGCCGGGCGTGGGCCCCAGGAAGATGAGCTTGTCAGCCCTGAGGGCGATGGCCACGGCCTCGGCCACCTCCTCCATGGCCAGGTTGAAGATCTCCCCCGTGGGCGACACGCCCAGGGGGGAGATCAACACCACATCCTGGTCGTCCAGGGCGGCGCGGATCGAATCGGCCGCCACCTTGCGCACCGCGCCGGTGTATTGGTAGTCGATCCCGTCCACCACGCCGATGGGCTTGGCGGTGATGTAGTTGCCGCTGGCCACCCGGATGCCGCCGCCCGCCATGGGGGTGCTGGGCAGGCCCTTGGACAGCAGCGCCTCCATCTCCAGGCGCAGCACGCCCATGGCGCTTTTCACGCATTCCAGGGCGTCGGCATCGGTGATGCGCAGGCCCTTGTGGTAACGCGGCTTGAGCTTGCGGGACTTGAGTTCGACCTCGATCTGGGGGCGTGCACCATGCACCAGCACCAGGCGTATGCCCAGGCTGGCCAGCAGGTTGCAGTCGAAGGCCAGGGCCTGGGCCGCGTCGCCCTGCAGGGTCTCGCCGCCGAAGGCCAGCACGAAGGTGCGCCCGCGGAAGGCATGGATATAGGGCGCAGCCTGGCGCACCCAGGCGACAAAGAGGCGGGAGAGGTCCTGCTCGGTCATGGCGGGCCGGTTGTTGATCGGGTTTTCGCGATTCTAGCCTAGCGCTCGGGAAATGCCGAAAAAATAGACCGATGGGACAAAAACCGCCTTTAGCACCAAGAAAGACGAATATTCGCAGCGCTTTCAACGGAAATCGCCGAACAGCGCCGCCAGTGCCGCCAAGGCCGCCAGCCCCGCCGTCTCGGTGCGCAGCACACGCGGGCCCAGGGACAGGCGCCGGAAGCCGGCGGCCAGCGCTGCCGCCTCCTCGTTCTCGGTGAAGCCCCCCTCGGGCCCCACCAGCAGCACCACGGGCATCCCCGGCCGAATATCGCGCAGGGACTGGTCGCCGCCGGGGGCCAGCAGCAGCCTGGCCGCCTCCCGCTGGGACGCCGCCAGGGCGAGAAAGTCGGCCAAGTCCGCCAGGGGCGCCAGCTGCGGCAGGCGATTGCGGCCGCACTGCTCGCAGGCGGCGATCATCACCTGGCGCCAGTGCTCCTCGCGCCTGCGCGCCCGCTCCCCTGCCAGGCGCACCACGCTGCGCGCCGAAACCACCGGCGCGATGCGCGCCGCGCCCAGTTCCACCGCCTTCTGCACCACCCAGTCCATCTTTTCCCCGGCCGGCAGCGCCTGCACCAGGGTGAGGTCCAGGGGCGACTCGCGCTCGGCGGCGCGCCACGGCCCGAGCACGGCGCACATCTTCCTGCCACTGCCGTCGAGGCGGGCCGGGTACTCGCCGCCGGCGCCGTCGAACAGCACCACCTCGTCGCCGCTGCGCAGGCGCAGCACGTGCACGGCGTGGTGGGCGACCGGCTCGGGCAGCTCGATGACGGCGCCCGAGGCCAGGGGCACCGGGCAAAAGAAGCGCGGGGGCATCGTGCTATTATATTTTCGCGCGGAGCGGCGAACAAAGGAGATGCCCATGGCATCGCGCCGAAGGCCGCCGGGAAAGCGGCGTTCCGCGGTCAGCAGCCCATCCGACGGAAAGGCGACGCCATGGTAAGCATGACCACCCCCATCTGCGATTTCGGCTGGCAGGCAGTAGATTTCGATCTCCCCGGCGTCGATGGCAAGCGTTACAACCTCGCCTCGGTGCGCGGCCCCAACGGCCTGCTGCTCATGTTCATCTGCAACCACTGCCCTTACGTCCGGGCGGTGATCGACCGGATCGTGCGCGACTGCCGCGAGCTGAAGGAGCACGGCATCGGCTCCGTGGCCATCATGGCCAACGACCCCACGGACTACCCTGAGGACTCCTTCGACAACATGGTGCGCGTGGCGCGCGAGCGGGATTTCCCCTTCCCCTACCTGCTGGACGAGACTCAGGAAGTGGCCAAGGCCTACGGCGCCGTGTGCACGCCCGACTTCTTCGGCTTCGACAAGGACCTGGGCCTGCAGTACCGCGGCCGGCTGGACGCCTCGCGCAAGGAGCCGGTGCCGGGCGCCCGGCGCGAGCTGTTCGAGGCCATGGTGCAGGTGGCGCGCACCGGCCAGGGACCGCGCGAGCAGTTCCCGAGCATGGGCTGCTCCATCAAGTGGCGGAAGGCCTAGCCGATGCCCGCCTCGGAACGGCTGGCCCGGGCGCGGGCACTGGAAGCGGTGGTACGGGAGACGGCCCAGGCGGTGATCATGCCCCGCTACCTCATGGCGGTGCGCGAGCGCAAGGCCGACGGTAGCCTGTTCACCCAGGCGGACGTGGCCGCCCAGGCCGCCCTGTCGCTGCGCCTGCGCGAGCTGGTGGACCGCCCGGTGCTGGGCGAGGAGATGAGCGCCGAAGAGCAGGCGCGGCTGTGGAGCGAGGGCGCCGACGGCCTCTGGTGCATCGACCCCATCGACGGCACCACCAACTTCATCAACGGCATTCCCTTCTTCGGCGTCTCAGTCGCCTACATGGCGGGAGGAGAGACGGAGGTCGGCGTGGTGTACAACCCGGTCACCGACGAATCCTTCTGCGCCGCCCGGGGTGTCGGCGCCTGGCTCAACGGCCTGGAACTGCCCCTGCGCCGCGCCGCCCCCACCCTCAAGGACGCGGTGGCCGGGGTGGACTTCAAGCGCATCACCCACCGCCTGGGCGACGAACTGGCGGTGCGCCCGCCCTACTACTCCCAGCGCAACTTCGGCTCCAGCGCCCTGGAGTGGTGCTTCGTCGCCGCCGGCCGCCTGGACGTGTACCTGCACGGCGGCCAGATGCTGTGGGACTATGCCGCCGGCAAGCTGATCCTGGCGGAAGCGGGCGGCGAATTCTCCACCCTCGACGGTGGCCCCCTCACCGGCGGCCCGGCCATCAAGCGCTCGGTGCTGGCGGCGGCCAATCCGTCCCTGTATGCGGCTTGGCGGGATTGGGTGCAGGCGCACTGTTAAGGCCGTCCATCGCGCCGCAGGTCGGGCTGCCAAACCCCCTGCGCTAACAGCTTCCGCGTCGGCCTCCCCACGTAGTACCCCTGCGCATAATCGATGCCGATGCGCCGCACTTCTTCCAGCACCGCGGCGCTCTCCACGAACTCGGCCACCACCTGGATCCCCAGCTGCCCGGCCAGGGCCTTCATGCTGTGCACGAAGGCGCGGTCCTTGGCGCTGTCCACCAGGTTGGCGATGAAATCGCCCTCCACCTTGAGGACATCGATGGGGAAGCGGCGCAGGTAGTGGAAGCTGGAGAAACCCGAACCGAAATCGTCGATGGCCAGCTGGAAGCCCTCGAACTTGAGGTCGTTGAGCAGGCGCTCCAGGAGGCTCAGGTTCTTCACCGTGTCGCGCTCGGTGATCTCGAACACCACGCGGCTCGGATCGAAGCCGCAGTCGGCCACCAGGCGGCACATGCTGCCGGTGAAGTCCTGCAGCACCAGGGCCTTGGGCGACAGGTTGATGAACACCCGGCCCTCGAAGCCGGCCTCCTTCAGTTCCGCCAGCGCCCTTTCCGTCACCTGGCGGTCCAGGCGGTGGATCACCCCCATCTTCTCGGCCAGCTCGATGAAGTCAGCGCCGCCCAGCAGCTGGCCGTTGGCTTCGATGCGGCTGAGCACTTCGTAGGCGGCGATCCTGCCGCTGCCCACCTCCAGGATGGGCTGAAAGAACGGCACCACCTGGCGCTGATCCAGGGCCGTGAGCACCAGCACGCTGCGCTGGGAGATGTCGCGGAACACCTGCATCACCTCCAGCTCGCTGGGGATGCCGATGCGCCGTTTGCCCTCGCTCTTGGCCTTGTACATCATGTTGTCGGCGAACAGGAACAAGTCCTTGGGCTCGGCGGCGTGGATGGGGAAGACCGCCACGCCGATGGAGGCCGTGCCCTTGATGGCGGCGCCATCGGGCGCCTCGAGCACGATGGCCTCGGTGGCGCCGAGCAGGCGCTCGGCCACCAGGGCCGCCTGCTCCAGGTCGGTCTCGGGCAGCACGGCAACGAACTCGTCGCCGCCGTAGCGGGCGAGAATGTCGCCGGCGCGCAGCACTTCGCGCGCGGCGCGCGAGAAGGCCTGCAAGTAGCGGTCGCCGAAGCCGTGGCCGTAGGAATCGTTCACCAGCTTGAAGTTGTCCAGGTCCACCACCAGCAGGGAGAAGCGGTAGTCGTGGCGCCGGGCGCGCTCCACCTCGTAGCCCAGCAGCTCCCAGAACACGCGCTGATTGAACAAGTCCGTGAGGGGATCGCGCGTGGCGTAGTACTCCAGGTCCTTGGTGTACTTGTAGATGGCCTTCACCGAGCCGATCACGTTGAGCAGGGTGGACAGCACGCTGTCCATCACCAGGTGCAGGGTCTCGTCCTCCAGCACTTCGCTGTGCACGCCGATGCCGACGATGCCGCCGATCTTGGGCGTGTCCACCAGGAAGGTCTTGACGCGCAGCCGCACCTCGTCCTCGTCCAGCACGATGGCCAGCGCTCCGGGATGGGCCACGTGGTGCCGGATGGTCACGGAAGCGAGGGGATCGAGATGGGGGTTGGCGGCGACGGTGGCGCGCACGTGGCGTTCCATCATCGCCAGCGTGGCCTCGCTGGGCGGCGCTACCCAGAACACCTCCAGGTCGAACACCTCCTCATCGATCTTGAACACCGAGAACAAGGTATGGGTCACCATGATGCGGTTGATGTCCACCAGCAGCCGCAGCACGTAGTCGCGCCAGTCCTTCACCACCTCGGAAGTGATGACGAATTTCTCCAGCAGGCCGATCTCGAACTTGAGGATGTCCTTGTCCACGCTGATGCCGCGCAGCTTCTGCACCAGCTCCTCCAGGCGCGCGAACAGCTCGTTGAGCTCGGTGAAGCCCAGGTCGTGGCGGTGGAATTCCAGGTGCTTCAGGTCCGCCACCGCATTGACCTTCTTCACCGCGCCGTCCACCACGGTAATGGACTGCTCCACGCGCCGGTTGACACGCCATACCACCAGGGCCGCCGCCGCCAGCCCGAAGGGCGCCAGGAGCAGCAGCGTCACCATGAAGTCGCGCCGGGCCCGGGCTACCAGGGGGCCCAGGTCCTGGCTCACCTCGATGGCCCCCAGGATGTCTCCCGGCTGCGCGTTCTCGTGGCAGTTGAGGCAGCGCTCCTCGGCGGGCAGGGGAAAGATGCGGCGCACCGTCATCCCCCGCTCCTGCTGCTCCGCCACGCCCAAGGCCAGCACCTTGTCCACCGCCGCGTCCACCGGTGGCTGCTCGATCTCCCCGTAGCGGCTCACCACCGGCGCGCCCCGGTAGATGCGGATGGTGGTGGGCTGGTCCTTGGTCGCCTCGTGCATGGCAGCGAGAAAGGCCTCCACCTTGGCTCGTTTCCAGCCGGTGCTCATGACCTGGTACATGGAGGAGAAGGTCACCCGGGCCAGGGTGCTCGAGGCCTGGAGGGCATTGTCCTTGACGATGCGGTCGAAGATCTGGCTGACGGCCAGGTAGCCGCCGCCCAGGAAGACGACCGATACCACGGCCGAGGCGGCCAGGATGAAGGTTCTGATGCGCACGAAGCCTCCCTGGTTTTTTATTGCTTGTGCGCCGTGCAGAGCCAAAGCACGGCAAACCTGATCAAAGTGATCAGGATAAGTGTCGGAAGGCAGGAAAAATATGTCCTAGATCAATAAATCTTCCGCTCCGGCGTCTATGCCATATCGATCATGGCCTCGCCGCGGCCGATGAGAAACGCGCGGAAGGCCTCGGCCAGGGGCAGCAGGCGCTTCTCCGCCCGGTGCACCACGAACCAGTCGCGCATCACTGGGGTGCCGGCCACCGGCAGGCGCGCCAGGCGCTTGACCGCCAGCTCCAGCCCCACGGTATGGGCCGAGATGAAGGCGATGCCCATGCCCGCCATCACCGCCTGCTTGATGGTCTCGTTGCTGCCCATGTCCAGGATTCTCCCCGGCTCCACCTTGTGCTCGGCCAGGAAGCGCTCGAAGGTGGCGCGCGTGCCGGAGCCGATCTCGCGGATCAGGAAGGTCTCCCCCTGGAGGCCCGCGGGCGCCAGGCGGCGCGCCTTCAACCGCGGATGCTCTGGCGCGGCGATGAAGATGAAGGGATGGCGCGCGAAGCTCTGGGCCACGGTGGGGAGATCCTGGGGCGGGCGGCCCATGATGGCGAGATCAATGCGGTTACCGGCCAGCAGTTCGATGATCGTCTCCCGGTTGTGCACCTGCAGGTGCAGCTCCGCCTCGGGCGCCTGGCCGCGGAAGGCCGCCAGCAGGCGCGGCGCGAAGTACTTGGCGGTGCTCACCACGCCCAATGTGAGCCGGCCGCCCCGGGTGCCGCGCAGGGCCGCCAGGGATTCCGAGGCGTCCTCCAGCTGCCGGGCGATGACGGCGGCGTGACGCGCCAGCACCTCGCCGGCCGCCGTGAGGTGGATCTTCTTGCCCATCTGTTCGGTGAGCGGCAGGCCCGCCGCCTCCTCCAGCTGCTTCACCTGCATGGACACCGCCGGCTGGCTGAGATGCAGTTCCTCCGCCGCGCGCGAGAACGACAAGTGGCGCGCCACCGTCTCGAACACCTTGAGCTGCCGGAAAGTCACGTTTTTCATGCCGCCAATCCAACAAGCTCCCCGGAGGGGAGCACGACGCTCCCCTCCCCCGGGTTGCGGGGGAGGGGCTGGGGGAGAGGGCAGAGCCCCCGAGCAGGGTGCTCTGCCATAAACCATCACTTATGGTTTTTATCACAAAAATTGACTGTTGTTTATGGTCTAGCTTGGGTAGATTGGTTCCACGCCTAGCCAAGGAGACACAGATGTCAGCCAAGACCTACAACGCCGGGGTCAAGGAATACCGCAGCACCTACTGGGAGCCCGACTACCGCATCCAGGACAGCGACATCCTCGCCTGCTTCAAGATCACGCCCCAGCCTGGCGTGCCGCGGGAGGAAGCCGCGGCGGCGGTGGCCGCCGAGTCCTCCACCGGCACCTGGACCACCGTGTGGACCGACCTGCTCACGGATCTCGACTACTACAAGGGGCGCGCCTACCGCATCGAGGACGTGCCGGGCGACGACAGCTGCTTCTATGCCTTCGTCGCGTACCCTATCGACCTGTTCGAGGAGGGCTCGGTGGTGAACGTGTTCACCTCCCTGGTGGGCAACGTCTTCGGCTTCAAGGCCATCCGGGCGCTGCGCCTTGAGGACGTGCGCTTCCCCCTCGCCTATGTGAAGACCTGCGGCGGCCCGCCCAACGGCATCCAGGTGGAGCGCGACATCATGAACAAGTACGGCCGGCCGCTGCTGGGCTGTACCATCAAGCCCAAGCTGGGGCTGTCGGCCAAGAACTACGGGCGCGCCGTGTATGAATGCCTGCGCGGCGGCCTGGATTTCACCAAGGACGACGAGAACGTGAACAGCCAGCCCTTCATGCGCTGGCGCGACCGCTTCGCCTTCGTCGCCGAAGCGGTGAAGAAGGCCGAGGCCGAGACCGGCGAGCGCAAGGGCCACTACCTCAACGTCACGGCGCCCACGCCGGAGGAGATGTACCGCCGGGCCGAGTTCGCCAAGGCGCTGGACATGCCCATCATCATGCACGACTACCTCACCGGCGGCTTCTGCGCCAACACGGGCCTGGCCAACTGGTGCCGGGAGAACCGCATGCTGCTGCACATCCACCGCGCCATGCACGCGGTGATGGACCGCAACCCCCACCACGGCATCCACTTCCGCGTGCTGGCCAAGGCCCTGCGCCTGTCCGGCGGCGACCACCTGCACACCGGCACCGTGGTGGGCAAGCTGGAGGGCGACCGCCAGGCGACCCTGGGCTGGATTGACCTGCTGCGCAGCCGCTCCATCAAGGAGGACCGGTCGCGAGGCATCTTCTTCGACCAGGACTGGGGCTCCATGCCCGGCGCGTTCGCCGTCGCCTCGGGCGGCATCCACGTGTGGCACATGCCGGCCCTGGTGTCCATCTTCGGCGACGACGCCGTGTTCCAGTTCGGCGGCGGCACCCTGGGCCACCCCTGGGGCAACGCCGCCGGCGCCTGCGCCAACCGGGTCGCCCTGGAAGCCTGTGTGCAGGCGCGCAACGAGGGGTGCGATATCGAGCGCGAGGGCAAGGCGGTCCTCACCGAGGCGGCCGCCCGCTGCCCGGAGCTGCAGGTGGCCATGGAGACCTGGAAGGAAATCAAGTTCGAGTTCGACACGGTGGACAAGCTGGATGCCCAGCATCGCTGAACCTGGCGCTCACCCAAGGAGATGCTCATGACCGTAATGCAAGACTACCCCTCGCGCCTGTCCGACCCGGCCAGCCGCAAGTTCGAGACTTTCTCGTATCTGCCCCCCATGACGGCAGCGCAAATCCGCAAGCAGGTGGAGTACATCGTGAGCCGGGGCTGGAACCCGGCCATCGAGCACTGCGAGCCGGAGCACGCGGGGCTGGACTACTGGTACATGTGGAAGCTGCCCCTGTTCGGCGAGACCGACGTGGACCGCATCCTGGCCGAGGCCCAGGCCTGCCATGAAGCCAACCCCGGCCACCATGTGCGCCTCATAGGCTATGACAACCTGCGCCAATCCCAGGGGACGTGCATGGTGGTCTACCGCGGCAAGCCGGTGTGACCATGGACCGGGCACAAGCGGGCGCGCCCCTGGCCGCCTATCGCGTCGAGCGCGAGCCCTATTACCGTCCGGTGGGCGACGAGGTGGCGCTGTTCGAGGCGGCCTATGCCTCGCGCATGCCCATGATGCTCAAGGGTCCTACCGGCTGCGGCAAGACGCGCTTCGTGGAATACATGGCCTGGCGCCTGGGCCGGCCCCTGGTGACGGTGGCCTGCCACGAGGACATGACCGCCGCCGACCTGGTGGGCCGCTTCCTGCTCGATGCCGGCGGCACCTACTGGCAGGACGGCCCCCTGGCCCTCGCGGCGCGCCACGGCGCCCTGTGCTACCTGGACGAAGTGGTGGAAGCGCGCCAGGACACCACGGTGGTGATCCATCCCCTCACCGACACGCGGCGCCTGTTGCCCATCGAGAAGAAGGGCGAGCTGCTGCGCGCCCACCCGGATTTCCAGCTGGTGATCTCCTACAACCCGGGCTACCAGAGCCTGATGAAGGATCTCAAGCAGTCCACCAAGCAGCGCTTCGCCGCCCTGGACTTCGCCTACCCGGAGCGGGCGACGGAAATCGAGATCGTGATGCACGAGGCAGGCGTGGCGCAGGACGTCGCCGGCCGCCTGGTGTCGGTGGCCGAGCACTCGCGCAACCTCAAGGGCCACGGCCTGGACGAGGGCTTGTCCACGCGCATGCTGGTGCATGCCGCGCGCCTCATCGCCGGCGGCATCGCCCCCCTGGCCGCCTGCCGGGTGGCCCTGGTGCGCCCGCTCACCGACGACCCGGACATGCGCGACGCCCTGGACGCCGCCGTCACCACCTATTTCTGACCATGGGCCTGCACCTCGACGACTGCCGCGATCTCTACGCCGACCTGGGCGCGGACGCCCAGGCGCGCCTTGCCGCCTCCTGGCAGGAAGCGACCAGATCCATGGGCGTCGCCGCTCTCGAAGGCTACGTCAAGGGCGCACAGGCGCTCCATGCCCTGGGGCGCGGGCCCGAGCCGGTGGCCGACTTCATCCGCGTGGCGCCCGAGATCGTGCGCGAGCTGGGCGAGGACGCGATGGCGCAGTTGGTCCGGGCGGCCCTCACCCTGGCCGGCAGGACCAGCGGCGCGGTGGTCAGCCTGGTCATCGCCACGGCGCCGGTCGCCGCGCGCCGCCTGGGCGACCCGGAGCTGTTCCGCGCCTACCTGGACTTCCTCGACAAGCTGCTGGGCCAGGCGCCGCGGGCGCTGCGCCCCCTGCTGGAGCGCCTGGACGCCCTGCTGGCCCAGCTCACCCTGGGCGGCCTGCGCCGCTGGGCCTGGCGCGGGGTGCATGCCCACCGCCACGATTTCGCCGCCCAGGAGGCCTATTTCTCCCTGGCCAGCGCCGACAGCCGCGCCGTGCTGCAGCAGGAACGCAGGGGCACCCTGTTCGTGGATGTGCAGCGGCGCATCGCCATGTACCTGCGCGCCCTGTGGGGGCGCGGCTTCCTGATGCGCCCCACCGCCGGCGATTTCGAGACGCGCGACGGCCTGCGCCCCTACATCGAGGAGTTCATCCTGCACGTGCCCGACGCCTATGACGACGGGGTGGGGGCGCACAGCCCCATCGACGGCCTGACCCGGTACCGCGCCGCCTGTGCCCACGGCGCCGCCCATCTGGTCTACACCGATGCCCCCATGCCCGCAGAGGGGCTCACTGCCCTGCAGCGCGCCGCCATCGAGCTGGTGGAGGACGCACGCGTGGAGACGCTGGCGCTGCGCCGTTTCCCCGGCCTGGGCACCCTGTGGCGCAGCCAGCACGGGGCCTCGCCCGGGCAGGCCGCCACCCTGGGCGACTGGTTGAGCCGCCTGGCGCGCGCCCTGCTCGACCCGGCCTACGCCGATCCCCACCCGCTGGTGGCGCAGGCGCGGCTATGGTTCGCCGAACGCCAGGCGCGCCTGGAGCGCAACGACGTGTCCTGGGAAGTGGGCCTGGCGCTGGCCGAGGCCCTGGGCCGCCTGGGCCTGCCGTTTCGCCCAGGCAGAGATTGCCCCTCCGCCTTGTACCGGGACGACAACCGCTATCTCTGGCATTTCCAGGAGGCCCACGCCCCCGCCCGCCTGCCCGGGCAGGAGCGTCAGGTGCGGCGCCGCGTCGGCCTGATGGAGTTCGTCAATGCCCTGGACGTGGAGACTGCGGGCGACGACGCCCAGGAAATCTGGACCCTGGACGGCGAACTCTACGACGACGACGGCAGCAGCTTCAACCAGCGCCAAGGCCAGGCCCCGCCGCCTGAGGCCTTCCACTACGGCGAGTGGGACTACCAGATCCAGGCCGAGCGCCCCGCCTGGTGCACCGTGCTGGAGAAGCCGGCCCCGGCGGGCGACGCCAGCGCCATGGACGCGTGGCTTGCGCACCATAAGCCCCTGGCGGCGCGCCTGCGGCGCCTGATCGAGGCCCTCCGGCCCCAGGGCCTGCAGCGCCTGCGCCGGCAGGAGGACGGCGACGACATCGACTTGGACGCGGCGGTGCGCGCGGCCGTGGATCTGCGCCTGGGCACCCTGCCCGATGCGCGCATCGGCGTGCGCCACCGGCGCCGGCAGCGGGACGTGGCGCTGCTGCTGCTGCTGGACCTCTCCCGCTCCGCCAACGAGCGCGCCGGCGGCGGCGAGCACACGGTGCTCGAACTGTCCCAGCAGGCCGCTCTGCTGCTGGCCGACGCCCTGGCCCGGCTGGGCGACCCCTTCGCGGTGCACGGCTTCTGCTCC
>JBMOQT010000076.1:0-13257 GCA_049320945.1 Pseudomonadota bacterium | reverse complement strand
TTCTTTCGCATCCCTCCCACCGCGCAAGCAATCCTAACTTGGCGGCGGCGCCACTTCAACATTTTGTTGCGCTAGAATTCCGTGCGCGTCGGGACATGGGCAGGCTCCCGGCTTCTCAAGACGGTGTCCCGTCCAAGCTCTGCCAGCGCCATCTTCTTTGAGGATTGCCATGGACGCCGTCGCTCCCCCTTCTCCGAACCCCGCACCCGTCCCCGCCAAGCCGAGCTTCCGGGAAGCCTTGCGCTTCTGGTTCAAGCTGGGCTTCATCAGTTTCGGCGGCCCCACCGGCCAGATCGCCATCATGCACCAGGAATTGGTGGAGCGCCGTCGCTGGATCTCGGAGAACCGTTTCCTGCACGCGCTCAACTACTGCATGGTGCTGCCCGGTCCGGAGGCAACCCAGCTCGCCACCTACATCGGCTGGCTCATGCACAAGTCGGCCGGCGGCATCGTGGCGGGCGTGTTGTTCGTGCTGCCCTCCCTATTCGTCCTGATCCTGTTGTCGTGGATCTATGCCGCGTTCGGCACGGTACCGGCAGTGGCCGGCGTGCTCTACGGCATCAAGCCGGCGGTCACCGCCATCGTCGTGTTCGCCGCCTGGCGCATCGGCTCCCGGGCCCTGAACAACGCCCTGCTGTGGAGCATCGCCGCCGCCGGCTTCGTCGCCATGTTTGCCTTTGATGTGCCTTTCCCGGCGGTAGTGCTCACCGCGGGCGTGATCGGAATCATCGGCGGCCGGCTGGCGCCGGAGAAATTCCGCATCGGCAGCGGCCATGGCCCGGTGGCCGCCCAGGTCGCACCCGCCGTGCTGGATGACCACTCGCCGCTCGCCCCCCACCATCGCTTCAGCCGCATGAAGGCCGCGGCAACGCTGGCCCTGTTCCTGCTCATCTGGGGCGCGGCCCTGGGCGTGCTGGCGTTACGCTTCGGCTGGCGTGCCGATTTGACGCAGATAGGCTGGTTCTTCACCAAGGCGGCGCTGCTGACTTTCGGCGGCGCCTACGCCGTGCTGCCCTATGTGTATCAGGGAGCGGTCGAGCACTACCAGTGGCTGACGCCGCTGCAGATGATCGACGGCCTGGCCCTGGGGGAGACCACGCCCGGTCCGCTGATCATGATCGTCGCCTTCGTGGGATTCATGGGCGCATGGAACCATGCCCTGTTCGGGCCGGACCATCTCTTTCTCGCCGGTGCCGCCGCCGCCACCGTGGCGACGTTCTTCACCTTCCTGCCCTCTTTCCTGTTCATTCTGCTGGGGGCGCCGCTGATCGAGACCACCCACGGCAATCTGCGCTTCACGGCGCCGCTCACGGCCATCACCGCCGCCGTGGTGGGCGTGATCCTCAACCTGGCCCTGTTCTTCGCCTACCACGTGTTGTGGCCCCAGGGCCCGGGTGGCGGCTTCGAATGGCGTGCCGCGCTGATCGCCGTGGTGGCGCTGCTGGGCCTTTTCCGCTACCGCTGGGGAATCATTCCCCTCATCGCCGGCAGCGCCTGCGCCGGCCTGATCCTGCAGGCGCTGGGGCGATGAGGCGCCAGCGGTGCGCGGCCGCTCAACGGCGCGTGATCACGCCGCAGGCCACGCGAGCGCCGGAGTTACCCGTCGGCTGGGTCTTGAAATCATCCGGCGCGGCATGGACCACCACCGCCTTGCCGATGATGCCGTTGGCGCCTTCGCCCAGGCTGACGCTGGCCAATTCGGCGCTGAGGGTGGCGTTGCCGTAGCCATCGGCCACCAGCATGGGCATGTCGCCCGCATGATGGGGTCCCTGGTCGGGATGGCCATGGGGCTGGCCGCCCGGATTGAAATGGCCACCGGCGCTGGTGGCATCCGGGGCGCTGCAATCGCCTTTCTCGTGGATGTGGAAGCCGTGCCCGCCGGGCGTGAGGCCGCTGACCCGGGCGCTCACCTGGACCTTGTCGCCTCTGGCGGCGAAGGTGACCATGCCGCTGGCGCTATTGCCGCGCGTAGGCGCCAGGGTGGCTTCGGCTATGGGGCCGCTGTACACGGAGGCGCACCCGGCCACAATGGCGCTCGCGGCGATCAACAGCGTCGTTTTCATCTTATCCTCCTCGCAAAAAAAGAAACCGCAAGACGGCTCCCGTATTGCGGTCCCTTGTGGGGCGACAGATGGGCGTCGCTCCTATTTCTTCTCTTCTTTCTTGGCCGGCGCCGCAGCTGCCTGGGCAGGCGCCGGCGCCGCCGTGGCGATGGGCGTCGGCTTCACCGTAACCCCCTTGGCCTGCTGCTCCTTGATGTAGCGCTCGGCGACGCGATCCTGGGCCTTGGACAGCAGCTCGGCCTCCTTCTTCGCCGCCTCCGCCGCCTTGGCCTTGGCTTCCTCTGCCTTGGCCTTCTGCTCCTCCGTGGGCGGAGGCAGTTTCGCCCACGCCGAACCGGCTGCCAGCACGCCCGACAGGGCGATGCATCCTGCGATCAACAGCTTCCTCATCTCCATCTCCCCTCTCAAGCCTGCGATACGGCGGTGCCGCGCCCCGAAACCGGCTGGCCGGCCGTGCCGGGCTGCCTCGCCTTCTCGTCGTTGTACCAGTACTCGTGATGCTCCTTGGCCCAGGCCTCGTCCACATAGCCCGTCTTCATGGAATCGAGCGCGCCCTCCATGCCTATGGTGCCCAGGTAGATGTGGCCCAGGATGATGGCGATGGCGATCATGGCGGCGACGGCGTGGACGATGCTGGCCTGCTGCATGACGCTGCGGCCCTGCTGGAAGTTGGGGAAGTCGAGAATGAGCCCGGTCACGCCCAGTACGACGCCAAGCACCACCACCACGCCCCAGAACACCAGCTTTTCCCCCGCGTTGAAGCGATGGGACGGCACATGCTCTCCCGATGCCAGGCCGCCGAGTTTCTTCAGCCATTGGATGTCGTAGGAGCGGAACAGGTTGTCCCGGAGGAACATCGGTATGAACACCAGAATGCTCAGGATGAACAGCGGCCCCACGAAGTTATGAAGATTCTTCGAGAAGGCCGCTACCCAGGCGAACAGGCTGTAGCCGAACAAGGGCAGCAGCACGTGCTTGCCGAAGAGCATGGCAAGTCCCGTGAGCATCAGGATCACGAAGCTGACGGCCATGGTCCAGTGGACGAAGCGCTCGGCGAAGCTGAAGCGCTGGATCATGCGCCCGGTAGGCGGCTCGTGCAGCTTGATGGGCCCGCGCCACATGTAGAAGGCGGCCAGCACCACCAGCGCCAGGCACAGCAGAATACCGCCGTACAAAGTAAGCGGACCGTTGCGGATCTCCCGCCAGGTCTCGCCGCCGGACTGGATGAGCACGCCCGTCTCGACGCCGCGGATGGTGGTGAACTGGGGCTCGCCCGAGCGCACCTCCCGCCACACCGGCGCGTTGTTGAGCGGCTGCTCCACCTGGCGCTGGGCCTGGGCGGCGGCCGTGTCGTCGGCCGCCGCCGCGAGCGGCGACCAGGCGAGCAGCAGCGCCACCAGCAGCGCTTCCAGCACGATGAGGATACGGTTCATGACAGATCTCCTCAGCCGCCGACCCGGCGATATTCGTTCTGCTGCTGGCCGCGCGCCCTGATGGCACCTTCCCACTTGGCCTTGTCACCGCCGAACGCCGGGTTGTCGTAGGGCTTGGTATCAGGCTTGCCCTGGTACTTGCCCTGCTTGTAGACCACCACCTGTTCCCGCTCGCCGCAGCCGGCCAGCCCCAGGGCAAGGGCCACGCCCAGGACCGCCACCATCCCTGTTGTGCGCATCATGACTTGGCTCCCTCCTTGGCGCGTTGTTGCTGCTGCTCCCGCTGGCGCTCCTGTTGCCGCTCGGGCTTGCCGTAGGCCGTGGTCCAGCCCCAGATCTCGGCACCCTTGCCACGCATGGTGACGCGCTCCCGGTAGATGTCCGCCAGCACATCGGCATCGCCGCCCAGCAGCGCCTTGGTCGAGCACATTTCGGCGCAGATGGGCAGCTTGCCCTCGGCCAGGCGGTTGCGGCCGTACTTCCGGAACTCCTCCTCGGAGCCGTCCGCCTCGGGGCCGCCGGCGCAGAAGGTGCACTTGTCCATCTTGCCGCGCAGGCCGAAGGCACCGCTTTGCGGGAATTGGGGCGCACCGAAGGGACAGGCGTAGAAGCAGTAGCCGCAGCCGATGCACAGATCCTTGTCGTGCAGCACCACGCCTTCCTCGGTCCGATAGATGGTGTCGACCGGGCAGACGGCGATGCACGGTGCGTCGGAACAGTGCATGCAGGCCACCGAAATCGAGCGCTCGCCCGGCACGCCGTCGTTGATGGTCACCACCCGCCGGCGGTTCACTCCCCAGGGCACCTCGTGCTCGTTCTTGCACGCGGTGACGCAGGCGTTGCACTCGATGCAGCGCTCGGCGTCAGACAGAAATTTCATTCGTGCCATTTGTCGTCTCCTCCTGTCACGCCTTGACCACTTGGCAGAGAGTGGTCTTCGTTTCCTGCATCATGGTCACCGAGTCGTAGCCGTAGGTGGTGGCGGTGTTGACCGCCTCGCCACGCACCACGGGCGCCGCCTTGTCCGGGTAGTACTCCAGCAGATCCCTGCCTTGCCAATGGCCGGCAAAGTGGAAGGGCATGAAGCAGGTGTCGGGGGCGACGCGCTCGGTGACCTGGGCGCGCACGCGCAACTGGGCGCCGGTGGGGGTCTTGAGCCATACCCAGTCGTTGTTGCGGATGCCCCGGTCGTTGGCCGCCTTGGGGTTGATCTCCACGAAGGCCTCCTGCTGCAGCTCTGCCAGCCAGGGGTTGGAGCGGGTCTCGTCGCCACCGCCCTCATACTCGACCAGGCGGCCGGAAGTGAGGATCAGCGGAAACTTCTCATGCACCTTGTCCTGCACGTTCTTCTGCTGCAGCGTCTTGTACAAGGTCGGCATGCGCCAGAACGCCTTCTTGTCGTCGTGGGTCGGATACTTCTCCACCAGGTCCGGGCGCGGACTGTAGATGGGCTCCCGGTGCAGCGGAATCGGATCAGGGAAGTTCCACACCACGGCGCGCGCCTTGGCATTGCCGAAGGGATGGCAGCCGTGGTTCTTCATGACCACGCGGATGATGCCGCCGGAGAGATCCGTCTTCCAGTTCTTGCCTTCCGCCTTGGCCTTCTCCGCATCGGTCAGCTCGTCCCACCAGCCCAGCTTCTTGAGCAGCACGTGGTCGAACTCGGGATAGCCGAACTGCAGGTCGGCACCCTTGGAAGCCGAGCCGTCCTCGGCCAGGAGATTGACGCCGTCCCGTTCCACGCCGAAGTTGGCGCGGAAGTTGCCGCCGCCGTCCATGACGTGCTTGGAGGTGTCGTAGAGGTTGGGCGTGCCCGGGTGTTTCAGCTCCGGCGTGCCGTAGCAGGGCCAGGGCAGGCCGAAGTACTCGCCGTCGCACGGCCCCCCCTTGGCCTTGAGGGTCTTCGGGTCGAAGGTGTGCATGTTCTGCATGTGCAGCTTCAGCCGCTCCGGCGACTGGCCCGTGTAGCCTATGGTCCAGGTGCCGCGGTTGATTTCGCGCAGAATGTCCTCCACCACCGGCTCGTCATTGACCACCTTGATGTTCTTGCACAGCTCCTTGTCGAAGCCCAGCTTCTTGGCGAACAGGTACATGATGGTGTGGTCGGGCTTGGACTCGAACAGGGGCTCGATCACTTTCTCGCGCCATTGCAGGGAGCGGTTGGACGCGGTGGCCGAGCCCGATGTCTCGAACTGGGTCGCGGCGGGCAGCAGATACACCGCCCGGTTGGGATTGACGTCCTTGGGATCGGCTGCGGGCATGGCCGCCATGGCCGCGGTGGCCGACGGATAGGGATCGATCACCACCAGCAGGTCCAGCTTGTCCATGGCCTTCTTCATTTCCAGGCCACGGGTCTGGCTGTTGGGCGCATGGCCCCAGTAGAACACGGCACGCAGATTCGGGTCCTGGTCGATGAGCTCGTTCTTCTCCAGCACGCCGTCGATCCAGCGCGACACGGTGATGCCCGGTTTCTCCATCATCGCCTGGGAGGCGAAGCGGCCCTTGAGCCACTCGTAGTCGATGCCCCAGACGGCGCACCAGTGCTTCCACGACCCCGCGGCGATGCCGTAGTAGCCCGGCAGGGAATCCGGGTTGGGGCCCACGTCCGTGGCGCCCTGCACGTTGTCGTGGCCGCGGTAGATGTTGGCACCGCCGCCGGACACGCCGATGTTGCCCAGGGCCAGCTGCAGGATGCAGGAGGCGCGCACGAAGGCGTTGCCGGACGAGTGCTGGGTCTGGCCCATGCACCAGACGATGGTGCTGGGACGGTTCTTGGCCATGGTCTCGGCGACCTGGAGCACCTCGGCCTCGGGTACGCCGCATACTTCCTGCACCTTGTCGGGCGCCCACTTGGCCATCACTTCGTCGCGCACCTTCTCCATGCCGTAGACCCGGTCGTTGATGTACTTCTTGTCCTCCCAGCCGTTCTTGAAGATGTGGTACAGGACCCCGAACAGGAAAGCCACGTCGGTGCCGGAACGGATGCGCACGTACTGGTCTGCCCTGGCGGCGGTGCGGGTGAAGCGCGGGTCCACCACGATCATCTTGGCGCCGGTCTCCTTGGCGTGCAGGGTGTGCAGCAGCGACACCGGATGCGCCTCGGCCGCGTTGGAGCCGATGAACAGCATGGCCTTGCTGTTCTGCATGTCGTTGTAGGAGTTGGTCATGGCACCGTAACCCCAGGTGTTCGCCACGCCCGCCACGGTGGTCGAGTGGCAGATGCGCGCCTGGTGGTCACAGTTGTTGGTGCCCCAAAGGGACACGAACTTGCGCATGAGGTACGACTGTTCGTTGCTGTGCTTGGACGAGCCGATCCAATAGACGGCGTCCGGCCCGGACTCCTTGCGGATCTCCATCAGCCGGGCGGTGATCTCGTCCAGGGCCTTGTCCCAGGAGATGCGCTTGTACTTGCCGTTCTCCAGCTTCATGGGATAGCGCAGCCGGTGCTCGCCGTGGCCGTGCTCGCGCACCGAGGCGCCCTTGGCACAGTGGGCCCCCATGTTGATGGGGGAATCGAACACCGGCTCCTGGCCGATCCACACGCCGTTTTTCACTTCCGCATCGATGGCACAGCCCACGGAACAGTGGGTACAGACGGTGCGCCTCACTTCGATCTTGCCGTCGGCCTTGGCCTCGGCGGCAGCTTCCGCCTTGCCGATCAGGGCGAAGGGCAGCTGGCTGGCGAAGGCGCCGGCTCCCACCGTGATACCCGAGCGCTTGAGGAAGGCCCGGCGGTCCATGGTCTGCGGTGCGATGCCGGCGAGCACCCGGCCCAGGCGGCCCGAGCGCGCGGCCCCGCTGCTCTTTCTAATCAGTGTCATGACAACCCTCCTCCATCAAACCCGGGTGGTGCGGTAGTAGTTCCGGATGTGCTCCGTCAGCCGGTAGCCCGACCCCGGCGCGTGCTTGTCCTCGGCTGCCTTCTGAGTAGGCACCGCCTTGCCGCCGACGAGTACGGCGGCGGCGCCGGCGCCGCCCAGCCCGACGGTGAGCAGGAAGTCCCTGCGCTTGAGATTCGTGCTGCTCTTCATCTTCTCCTCCTCCTGGTCAGGACTCTCAAACCTCGATTTCAAACGACTCATTTTCCAAATCAAGAAAGGCGCCCGTGAAGCGCGCTGCGCGGCGATAGAAGTTGGCCCCCTCGGCCGCCTCCAGCGCCTGGCAGAAGCGTCCGTACCAGGGCTGCAGGTGGCGGCGGAAAAACCGCTGCTGACCTTCCTCCCCCTCGTCCGCAGTGGAGGCGCCATGGACGATCAGATGGCGCATCACCTCCGCCAGGGCGGTGATGTGATCCTCCGGCTCGGACACGCCGCCGGCCCGCGCCAGCCCCAGCGCGGCCAGATCGGAGCGCAGGTCGGCAAGGGGCTTCTCCATCATGAACCCGGCCAGATAGTAGGAGGCATAGGGCACCACCGCCGGCCGGCCGACGCCCTGGAACAGGGCATCAAACTCCTCCTGCGCCGCCTCGGCGGGCATCGCCGCGGCGGCGGCACACAAATCGTTCCAGGCGCGCGGCAAAGCCGCGTCCGGATCAGCGGCCACCAGTTCGTCGGCCTGCGCCAGGGCGCGCAAGAAGCCGGCATCGGGCGGCGCGGCGAACAGGCGCGCGATCACGGCGTAGAACCCCGCCCGGGCGGTGTCTTCGGGCGCCAGCGTGTCCGCAGCGGTAGCGTTCATGATTCCCTTATAGATCGAATATGGTGGTCTCGCCGCTCTTGTTTTCCATCATGTCGATCACGCGGCAGTCGGCGCACATCTGCAGGCGGCGCGCGCTGGCACCGGCGAAGGCGGCGTGTCCCGCCAGCCGGCCGAGCATGTTGTCCACCATCTGGCGCGTGCCGAAAGGCTTGCCGCAGCGCACGCAGTGGAAGGGCTCCGCCTCGTTGAGCAGGCGCTCGCGCCGCGCCTGGTCGGTCAGCAGCAGGCGCGGGGTGAGGGACAGGGCATTTTCCGGACAGGTCTTGACGCACAGCCCGCATTGCACGCAGTTGCGCTCGACGAATTTCAGGCGCGGGTAATCGGGCGTGTCCATCAGCGCCGACTCGGGACAGGCGCCCACACAGGCCATGCACAGGGTGCACTTCTGCCGATCCACCTCGACGCTGCCCCAGGGCGCGCCGGCCGGCAGGGGGACCATCTCCTGGGGCGCCGGGGCGTGTTTGGCCAAGTGGTCGAAAACAAACTCCAAGGTGCGCCGCTTGTCCTCGGTGAGGCCGAAGGTGGCAGGCTGGGCAACGCCCCGGGCGGCTTCCAGAGTCCATAGGGCCTGTTCCAGCACCGGGGGCTCGTCGGCGGCGAGCAACTGCAGGTGCCCGTCGCCGTAGCCCAAGGCCGACAGGATGGTCTGGCCGAATCCCAGCTGCCGCTTCAGGGTCTCGATGTAACCTGCCGGCTCTTCCTCCTGGTACAAAATGACGCACTGGCTGGCGCCATAGGCCAAGGCGGCCAGCAGAGTGTCCAGGCCCACGGACGCCACATCGTGCACTTCCATCGGAATCACCCGGGCGGGCAGGCCGGGGCCGCGCCGCCCCAGGTCCATGAGCAATTCCGTGCCACGCCGGCCGTCATGGAAGAGCAAACAGGCATCGCGGCCCCCGGCCGCCCGGTAGGCGGAAAGCAGGGTCTTGAGGCGCAGGCCGACATCGGGCACGCGCGGATAGGCATAGCGCATCGCCCCGGAGGGACAAGTTGTCGCACATCCGCCGCAACCCTGGCACAGGTGCGGATCCACTTCCACCCGGTCGCCCAGGGAGCGGATGGCGGCCGCCGAGCACACGTCCAGGCACTGGGTACAGGCGGTAATCTTGTTGCGCCCGTGGGCGCACACGCTGGTCTTGTAGCTGACGTAGCGGGGTTTTTCGAACTCGCCCACCAGCGCGCTCAGGGCCCGCAGCGCCTTGGCCTGGTCCAGAATGTCCCGCCCCGGTGCCCGGTAGCCCTCGGGCGGATGGGGCAGGCGGATCAGGGGCGTGGGCGACAGGTCGAGGATCAAGTCGAAGCTCTCGGAGCGCTCGCCGGCCTGGCGTTCGAAATCGATCGCCCCGATGGCACCGCAGGCCTTCACGCAGGCCCGGTGGCTGCGGCACTTGTCCAGGTCGATCTGGTAATCGAAACCGATGGCCTTCTCCGGACAGGCCCGAATACAGGCATTGCAGCGGGTACACAGCTCCAGGTCGATGGGATTCTCTTGCTCCCAAGCTACTTTAAAATTTCCGAGGTACCCGTTGATTCTTATGTTTTTCCCGGAATAGATAGGGTACTCGCGCAGGAACGGAAGCTCGCCCCCGCGGCTGGCGGTGATAAGTACCGAGACGTCCAACTGTTCCTTGATCTCGGCCGCCCAGGCCACGGCCGCCTCGGCCGGGCCGATGATCAGAAGGCGTCCCCCGGAGCGGAAACCCGCCACGGGTACCGGCTCGGGATCGGGCAAGCTCGCCATGGCCAGCAGGGCCGCCATCTTTGGCTGGGCCGCCCCTGCCTCCCGGGACCATCCGGCCAGTTCGCGCACGTTCACGAACCGCAGGCGGCCGGCAAAGCCCGCCTGCTCCGCCAGTTCGCGGAACAGGGGCGCTTCCTGGGTACAGGAAACCACCACATCCTCGCCCTTGCTCAAGTCTCCGGAAAACCGGGCCGCTTCCTGGCGGCACAGGCTGCGGCAGACATGGGGCGGCGCATGGAGCTTCAGGGATTCAGCCAGCGCCGCGCCGTCCAGGGGCACCGTGCCGTTGCAGTTACAAAGGCTTAGCGTCTTGTGGGGTGGAGACATCAGATAAATATAGGGCGTAATTTATGGACACCCATGCAGTTTATGTGCCAATATTTCAAGCAAAAATTATTACCGATAATGACCAAAAGTCCGTTATGTCGGCTGCCCGGCAGAGTCCGGTGGTATCCGATCCTCCCCCGCCCGCTGCCCCTCGTCTTGCGTCGGCGCCGGGTCCCGGTTCTCGGCGCCGTCCGCCTGCTCAGGGGCAGAGAGCAACTCCCGGGCGTGGTTCAACTGGCTCAGGATGTCTTCGGTGAGGGGTTCGAACTGGTTGTAATCGTCGATATAGACGTCCAGTCCGTCCATCCGGTTGAAGTGGTCCGAATGGAACAGCTTCTTCAGGGCGGCGCGCTTCACCTGTTCCTCCACCTCGGCGCGCAGGAAGGCGGAGAAGTCCGAGGAGAAATCCAGGCTGTCCAGCGCCGGCAGGGGTTCGACCGGCTCGGCCGGTCGCGGCGCCGGGGGCGTGCCCGCCGACTCCGTGCCCTGACGTTTCAACCGCGACCAGCGCGCGAGAAAGTTTTCCTTCTTGCTAATCATTCTTCGGTTCCAGTTTGGAGGTGGCGTAACGGCCGCCTTTCTGCTTCTTCTCCGGCTTGTAGTGGCGTTCGACAAAGTCGGCGATGGGAGCCACCAGGTCGGCGGGCAGAGGCACGCCATCGACCTGCTCGCCGGCGTCCATCATGCGCGCCGCCTCGCCGTAGCTGACGGTGACCAGGACCGGGCGCACCAACTCGTCCTCCTGGCGCCACATGACGAACACGCGGGGCTCGGGGGAGGTGAGGTTGGCGTAATAGAATTCCGCCTGATCCGTATACAGCTCCAGCCGGAAGCCGGGAAACAGCCATTGAGTGCGGCGCTCGTCCTGGTAGATGCGGCGCGCTTCGCCCCTCCCCTCCTGGTCGGGCACCACTCCAATGGCTTCCCATTGGAAGTCGGCCCACTTGTTGGCTAGCACCTTCCGTTCCATAATCACAGCAAGTTTCATCACCGTTCCGGTCATTTTCTCGGACAATTTTTCAGGCCATCCCCGTAGGAATGGGAATATGCTTTGCTTGGTCTAATAGATTGATTCGATCCTAGTCAATCGACCACACTAAGGCAAAGACGAGTACGAGCATCATGGGCGAAAAAATCATCAACCTGGTCGATCAACGCTTGTCTGGAGAGCTTCCGGTCATTCCCGCCGATGCCCCGCCTCCCAGCGGGCGCCTGCTGGACCGGCGCGGGCGGCGCCTGCGCGACCTGCGCATCTCGGTGACGGATCGCTGCAACTTCCGCTGCGTGTACTGCATGCCCAAGACGGTGTTCGGACGCGATTTCCAGTTTATCCCCCACGAGCAGCTCCTGACCCTGGAGGAGATCGCCCGGGTGGCGCGCATCTTCGTCGCCCACGGCGTGAACAAGATACGCCTCACGGGCGGCGAGCCGCTACTGCGCCGGAACATCGAAGGGCTGGTCGCCATGCTGGCGCAGATCCCCGGCATCGAGCTGACCCTCACCACCAACGGGTCGCTCCTGCCCAAGAAGGCGCAGGCCCTGAAGGACGCCGGACTGCAGCGCGTCACGGTGAGCCTGGATTCCCTGCACGACGCCGTGTTCCGCGCCATGAACGACGTGGATTTCCCCGTGGCCAAGGTGCTCGAGGGCATAGACGCGGCGGCGGCCGCGGGACTGACGCCGGTGAAGATCAACATGGTGGTGAAGCGCGGCACCAACGACGCGAGCATCGTGCCCATGGCGCGCCACTTCAAGGGCAGCGGCCACATCGTGCGCTTCATCGAGTTCATGGACGTGGGCACCAGCAACGGCTGGAAGCTGGACGAAGTGGTGCCCTCGGCGGAAGTGGTGCGCATGATCGACGCCGAGATGCCCCTGGAACCGGTGGAGCCCAACTATTCCGGCGAGGTGGCGGAGCGCTGGCGCTACCGGGACGGCTCCGGGGAGATCGGTGTCATCTCGTCGGTGACCCAGGCTTTCTGCAGCACCTGCACGCGCATGCGCATGTCCACCGAGGGCAAGCTGTACACCTGCCTGTTCGCCTCGGACGGGCACGACCTGCGCGCCTTGCTGAGGAGCGGCCGCAGCGACGAGGAAATCGCCGCCGCCATCGGCTTCATCTGGAACAACCGCAACGACCGCTATTCAGAGATACGCACGGCCGAGACCGCCGCCCTGAAGAAAGTCGAGATGTCCTATATCGGCGGCTGAGCCGCCCTCGCCCATCCCATGCAGAAACCCGAACTCACCCGCGCCGGGCGGGCCGCCACGTTCGAGATCGAGGCGGTCAACGAACACGGCGAGCGCGTGCCGACCGCCATCGCCGGCGAACATCCCCTGACCCTCTATCTCGACAAGCGCGAGATCGTCACCCTCATGACCCTGGGCGCCGCGCCCGAAGCCCTGGCCATCGGCTATCTGCGCAACCAGAAGCTGGTGGCCAGCCTGTCGGACATTGCCGCCGTGCAGGTGGACTGGGAGACCGAGGCGGTGGCGGTCACCACGCGCGGCGGCGCCGCGGGGCTGGACGAGCGCATGGGCCGGCGCACCGTCACCACCGGCTGCGGCCAGGGCACCATGTTCGGCGACCTGATGGAAGACATCGAGCGCATGGAACTGCCCGAAGACGCCCGCCTGTCCCAGGACACCCTCTACCGCCTGCTGGACAACGTGCGCCGCTATGACACCATTTACAAGCAGGCGGGCGCGGTGCACGGCTGCGCCCTGGCCAGCGCCGGCGGCGACATCCTGATGTTCGTCGAGGATGTGGGGCGCCACAACGCGGTGGACGCCATCGCCGGCCAGATGTGGCTGGACGAGCTGGAAGGAGCCGACAAGATCTTCTACACGACGGGCCGCCTCACCTCGGAGATGGTGATCAAGACCGCCCAGATGGGCATCCCCTTCCTGGTGTCCCGCTCCGGCCTCACCCAGATGGGCTACGACATCGCGCGCAAGGTGGGCATCACCATGCTGGGCCGCTGCACCGGCAAGC
>JBMOQT010000075.1:0-13304 GCA_049320945.1 Pseudomonadota bacterium | reverse complement strand
CGGGCGATCCGCACTTGCGCGACGGGCTCAACATCCACGCCGGCAAGGTGACCCACCCGGAAGTGGCGGCGGCCCTGGGCTACGAATACACGGATCCCCTGGAAGCGATCAAGGGCTGAGGGTTGCTCATGCACCTTCCGCCGCCTCGCGGGTGCGCGGCGAGTGCCCCTTGAGCAGCCGGCCGGCCAGCACCAGCACCGCCACGCTCACCGCCGAGACGATCAGCACCAGGGCGTTGGCCGTCTCGTCCTGGCCCGCCTGCACCGCCTCATAGACGGCGATCGACAGGGTCTGGGTCTTGCCCGGGATGCTGCCGGCCACCATGAGGGTGGCGCCGAACTCACCCATGGCGCGGGCGAAGGCCAGCATGGTACCGGCCAGGATGCCGCGCCAGGCGAGCGGCAGGGTGATGCGCAGGAATACCTCCGCTTCTCCCATGCCCAGGGTGCGCGCCGCGTCCTCGATGTTCGGCTCCACCTGCTCGAAGGCGGCGCGCGCCGCCTTGAACACCAGGGGAAACGCCACCACCGCCGCGGCGATCACCGCCCCCTGCCAGGTGAAGATCAGGTTGATGCCGAACCCCTCCTCCAGCCACGCGCCCAAGGGCCCCTCGCGGCCCAGCAGCACCAGCAGGTAGTAGCCCAGCACCGTGGGCGGCAGCACCATGGGCAGGGTGAGCAGGGCGTCCGTCACTTCGCGCCCGGGAAAGCGCAGGCGCGCCAGGGCATAGCCGGCTGCCACGCCGCCCAGCAGGGCGATGGCGGTGGCGAAGCCCGCCACCTTGAGGGACAGGGCAAGGGGGATCCAGGCCTGCTCCACTTCAGTTCCCCCGGGCGAAGCCGTGGCGCGCCAGGATGTCCTGGCCCTGGGCCGACATGACGAAGTCCACGAACTGGCGCGCCAGCCGCGGGTGCTTGCTGCGGGCGACCGCGGCGATGGGGTAGGTGACTGGCACCGGGGTCGCCAGTTCGAAAGCCACGCGCACCTTGTCCCCCTGGGTGGCGGCATCGGTGGCATACACGATGCCCGCATCCACCTCGCCGCGGGCCACGTAGTCCAGGGCCTGGCGCACGTTCTGGCTGAAGATGAAGCGGCCCTCCAGGGCCGGCCACTGTCCCGCCTGCACCAGGGCCTGCCGGGCATAGCGTCCTGCCGGCACCGACACCGGGTTGCCTGTGGTGAGGCGGCGGTAGCGCGGCGCCGCCAGCTCCTCGGCGCGCGCCGGCACGGCAGGGGCGCTGCGCGGCACGATGACCACCAGCCGGTTGGCGGCGAAGTCGCGGCGCGTCTCCCGGGCGATGGCGCCGCTCGCCGCCGCCCGGTCCATGGCCTGGTGATCGGCCACCGCCAGCACGTCCGCCGGTGCGCCCTTGACGATCTGGGTGGCGAGCACGTCGGAGGCGCCGAAGTTGAAGGCCACCTGGGCGCCCGGGTGGGTGCGCTCGAAGGCGCTGCCGAGGTCGCGGAAGGCATTGGTCAGGCTGGCCGCCGCCGACACCAGCAGTTCCTCCGCCCGCCCCGGGGCCGGCGCCAGCAGCAGCGCCAAGCCCAGCAGCCACGGCAGGGTCATGGTGCGGGTGCCATCACAGGCGCTCCGCCAGGGCCAGGCGCAGCCCCAGGCCGATAAACAGCACGCCGGTGGCGCGGTCGAGCCAGCGCCCGACGCCATTGCGGCCGCGCAGCCAGTTGCCCAGGGCGCCCGCGTAATAGCCGATGGCGCCGAAGATCACCACGGTCTGGGCGGCGAACAGGGTGCCCAGCAGGGCCGTCTGGGCGCCGGCGGCGCCGCGGGACGGGTCCACGAACTGGGGCAGGAAGGCGAGAAAGAACAGGGCCACCTTGGGGTTGATGGCATTGGCGATGAAGCCGCGCAGGAGATAGGTGCGCATGGGGGCCGGCCCGGCGCGGACGCCCGCCTCCGGGGTGAACTTGGCGCCGTCGCTCACCAGGCACTGCCAGCCCAGCCACAGGAGGTACAAGGCACCCGCCAGCTTGAGCAGTTGGAAGGCCATGGGCGAGGCGGCGATGAGGGCGGTGACGCCCAGGGCGGCCCACAAGGTGTGGGTGAAGCAGCCCAGGGCGCAGCCCAGGCCGAAGCCGATGCCGGCGGGCCGGCCGCGCGAAAGTCCCAGGCTCAGCACCGACAGATTGTCCGGCCCGGGCGTGAGGGTGATGAGCACGGCGGCCAGCAGGAAACCGGCGACCTGGGGCAGGGTGGCTTCGATCATGGCGCAGCGGGGCAGGACGGGGGTGGCGCCATGATAGCAGCAACCCGTGGGACCCTACAGGAGCACGCGCTCGATGCCGCCGTTGTTGGCCTTCTGCACGTAATCTGCCATCCAGTTGGCCCCGAGCAGGTGCTTGGCCATTTCCACCACGATGTAATCCGGCTCGGTATTGGCGTCGTCGTTGTAGCGGTGCAGGCCTTGCAGACAGGAGGGGCAGGAAGTGAGGACCTTCACCTGGCCGGTGAAGCCGTCGGCGCGCAGCTTGTCGGCCCCCTGGCGCATCTCCTGTTCCTTGCGGAAGCGCACCTGGGTGGCGATGTCGGGCCGGGACAGGGCGAAGCTGCCCGATTCGCCGCAGCAGCGGTCGTTGAGGTCCACCGGGCTGCCCATGAGCTGGTTGGCCACCTTGATGCCCGGATAGGTCTTCATGGGCGTGTGGCAGGGCTCGTGGTACATGTAGCGCACGCCCTGCACGCCGTCCAGGCGCACGCCCTTCTCCAGCAGATATTCGTGGATGTCGAGCAGCCGGCAGCCCGGGAAGATCTTGTCGAATTCGTACTTCTGCAGCTGGTCCATGCAGGTGCCGCAGGACACGATCACCGTCTTGATGTCTAGGTAATTGAGGGTGTTGGCCACGCGGTGGAATAGCACCCGGTTGTCGGTGATGATCTTCTGGCCCTTGTCCTCGTCGCCGGCGGCGGTCTGGGGATAGCCGCAGCACAGGTAGCCGGGCGGCAGCACGCACTGGGCGCCGATCTCGTAGAGCATGGCCTGGGTGGCCAGGCCCACCTGGCTGAACAGGCGCTCGGAGCCGCAGCCGGGGAAGTAGAACACCGCGTCGGAATCCTCGTTCACCTTGGCCGGATTGCGGATCACCGGCACGATGGTCGGGTCCTCGATGTCCAGCAGCGCGCGCGAGGCGCGCTTGGGCAGGTTGCCCGGCATGGGCTTGTTGATGAAGTGGATCACCTGGGTGACCGGGCCGGTGCGGCGCGTGGTGTTGGGCGGAGCCGCGGTCATCTCTCGGGTCAGGCCCAGGGACTTGGCCATCCTGTAGGCCAGGCGCTGGGCCTTGGCGCCCCAGTCGATCATGAGCTTGCGCGTGGCCTTGATGGTGGCCGGGTCCTTCACCGTGAGGAAGAACATGGCCGCCTGCTTGCCCGGGTCGAAGCGGCGCTCCCCCCGCTCGCGCAGGAAGTTGCGCATCACCACGGAGACGTCGCCGAAGTCGATGTCCACCGGGCAGGGCTTCACGCAGCGGTGGCAGATGGTGCAGTGGTCGGCGATATCGTTGAAGTCGGCGAAGTGCTCCAGGCTCACGCCGCGGCGCGTCTGCTCCTCGTAGAGGAAGGCCTCGATCAGCAGTCCCGTGCCCAGGATCTTGTTGCGCGGGCTGTAGAGCAGGTTGGCGCGCGGCACGTGGGTGGTGCACACCGGCTTGCACTTGCCGCAGCGCAGGCAGTCCTTGATCATGTTGGAGATGTTGCCGATCTCCGACTGCTCCATGATCAGCGACTCGATGCCCAGCAGGTTGAACGAGGGCGTGTAGGCGTTGTGCAGGTCGGCGCCGGGCATCAGCTTGCCCTTGTTGAAATGGCCCTGCGGGTCCACGCGCTTCTTGTATTCGACGAAGGGCGTGATCTCGTCCTCGGTGAGGAATTCCAGCTTGGTGATGCCGATGCCGTGCTCGCCGGAGATGACCCCGTCCAGGCTCTTGGCCAGGCCCATGATGCGCACCACGGCGGCCTCGGCTTCCTTGAGCATCTCGTAGTTGTCCGAGTTCACCGGGATGTTGGTGTGCACGTTGCCGTCGCCGGCGTGCATGTGCAGGGCCACGAACACGCGGCCGCGCAGCACTTCCTGGTGGATGGCCTCGATGCGGCTGCGCACCGGCTCGAACATGGCGCCGTCGAACAGGGCCTCCAGCTGCGGCTTCAGTTCCGTCTTCCACGACACGCGCACCGAGTAGTCCTGCAGGCGGTGGAACAGGGTCGGATGGGGCGCCTTGTTGGTGAGCGGGCCGGCCTGGATGCCGCGCGCGGCGAACTCCCCTTCCGCCTCGGCCAAGGGCAGGTCCAGGTTGTCGAGGATCCACTGCCAGCGGCTGCGCACTCCATCCACGGCCTCCAGGGCGGCCTGGCGCCGGTCGCCGATCAGCACGTCGAAATCCACGTCCGCGTCGCGCACCTTGAGGGGCAGTTCGCCGCCCAGGAAATCGAACAGGGCATCGGTGAGGCGCAGCTTGTTCTTGATGGACAGCTCGATGTTGATGCGCTCGATGCCGTCGCAGTAGTCGCCCATGCGCGGCAGGGGGATCACCACGTCCTCGTTGATCTTGAAGGCGTTGGTGTGCTTGGAGATGGCGGCGGTGCGGGCGCGGTCCAGCCAGAATTTCTTGCGCGTCTCGGCGGACACGGCGATGAAGCCCTCGCCGTGGCGGGCGTTGGCGATGCGCACCACTTCCGAGGCGGCGGCCATGACCGCTTTTTCGTCGTCGCCGACGATGTCGCCGATCAGCACCATCTTGGGCCGGCCGTGGCGCTTGGCCTTGGTGGCGTAGCCCACCGCCTTCACGTAGCGCTCGTCCAGGTGCTCCAGCCCGGCCAGCATGACAGGCCGGGGGCCCCTGTCATCCCCCGAGGCGCCGCCGGGACGCTGGTCGAGATAGTCCTTGATCTCGACGATGGCGGGCACCGCCTCGCGCACCTGGCCGAAGAACTCCAGGCACACGGTGCGCACGTGGTCCGGCATGCGGTGCAGGATGAAGCGCGCCGAGGTGATGATGCCGTCGCAGCCTTCCTTCTGCACCCCCGGCAGCCCGCCCAGGTACTTGTCGGTGACATCCTTGCCCAGGCCCGGCTTTCGGAAGCGCCTGCCCTCGATCTCCAGCACTTCCTCGCCCAGCACCCGGCCGTTGCCGGAGTCGATGCGTTGCACCCGGAAGCGGGCCACTTCCTGGTCGTGGATCTTGCCCAGGTTGTGGTCCAGGCGCTCCACCTCCAGCCAGTTGCCGTCGGGGCCGACCATCTTCCACGAGGCCAGGTTGTCCAGGGCCGTGCCCCACAGCACAGCCTTCTTGCCGCCGGCGTTCATGGCGATGTTGCCGCCGATACACGAGGCGTCGGCCGAGGTCGGGTCGCAGGCGAACACCAGGCCGGCCGCTTCCGCCGCGTCCATGACGCGGCGTGTCACCACGCCGGCGCCGCACTGGATGGTGGCGTAGGGACGGTCCACCCCGGGCAGGGTGAGGTATTCCACTTGGCCCAGGTCTTCCAGTTTCTCCGTATTGATCACCGCCGACAGGGGTGTGAGCGGCACGGCGCCGCCGGTGTAGCCGGTACCGCCGCCGCGCGGGATGATGGTGAGCCCCAGTTCAATACAGGCCTTGACGATGCCGGGCACCTCGTCCTCCCGGTCGGGGCATACCACCACGAAGGGATATTCCACGCGCCAGTCGGTAGCGTCGGTGACGTGGGAGACGCGGGCCAGGCCGTCGAAACAGATGTTGTCCTTGCGCGTGTGGCGGGCCAGGGCTTTCAGCACGCGCTTGCGCAACTGGGCCGTGTGGGCGAAGCGCGCGGCAAAGGCGTCCACCGCCTGGTGCGCCGCCTCCAGCAGCAGGCCCACCTTGCGGTCCCGCTCGGCGGCGGCGGCGTCCGCCGCGGCGCTGGCCTTGCGGCGCTTCTCGATCTCGCGCAGGCGATGGCGCAGGGCCTCGACCAGGGCGTCGCGCCGGCTGCGGTTGTTGAGCAGATCCTCTTCCAGGTAGGGATTACGCTGCACCACCCAGATGTCGCCCAGGACCTCGTAGAGCATGCGTGCCGAGCGGCCGGTAACCCGTTCGGCGCGCAGTTCGTTGAGTACCCGCCACATCTCCTTGCCCAGGAGGCGGATGACGATCTCCCGGTCGGAGAAGGAGGTGTAGTTGTAGGGGATTTCCCTCAGGCGGGCAGTCATGGGCGGGCTCGACAGTGGGGCGAAAAAGCTTGAAATATTAGCATTTCCGCTGGATTATCTCAGCGAATCAAAACCTTGGGCGACGTGGGGATCGCGGGGCGGCCAATGGCCTAAGACCGGCAGAGTGCCGGGACGTTCGCGGAAGTTGCGGGATAGGGGAAATTCAGATGCGCATGCATGGGCCGCTCCTCGATCAAATGCTTGCCCAGGCGCGCGGCGAACCGACACGCTCCATGCTTCCCGGTGGTTCATTCCACCCAAGCGCCAGTAACACGGAACGCAGGCGAAGTATAAGGGCAAGCCCGGATTTTTCACAAGGCGCTCGCCTATTGCAGCGCGGCGGCGGCGACCAGCAGGTAGCGGAGCAATTTGCCGCCGGCCATCCACGCCATGCTGGCCAGCCAGTTGACCCGCAGCCAGCCGGCGGCGGCGCACAAGGCATCGCCCACCACCGGCGCCCAGGCGAGCAGCAGGATGGGGCTGCCGTGGCGGCGCACCAGCTCCAGGCGCGGCGGCAGGCGGGTCTGGGGCAGCAGGCGTGCCATCCAGTAGGTGGTCATGCCGCCCAGGGTGTTGCCGGCGGTGGCCAGGGCCAGGGCGGCGGCCGAGTGCTCCGGCTGCAGGCGCAGCAGGGCGAACAGCAGGGCTTCCGAGCCGCCCGGCAACAGGGTGGCGGCGAGGAAGCTGGCGACGAACAGGCCGCCGAGGCTCACAGGGAACTGGGTCAGCCATTCGGTCATTAGCGGCGAGTTTAACCAAACTGCGCGCCGGCCTTGATTTTCAGGTAAATAAGAAGTATTCTCATTTTGCTCATTCAACAGCCAGCCGATCGGCCCCCGCCGAGCCAGCCAGCCACGACTGCTCGCTTCGGGAGGTACGATGCTGTCCAAAAGACCGCTGACCGCGGCCGTATTGCTGGCTCTGGCGGGGCCGCTTCCGGCCCTGGCTGAAAACGAACTCAAGACCATCACCGTCACCGCCACCCGCAACGAGGCGGCCGCCGAGGACGTGGCGGCCACCGTCACGGTGCGGGACGGGGAGGAGCTGCGGCGCCGCCTGCCCGCGGACGAGGCCGACCTGTTCCGGGACGATCCGGACGTGGCAATGCCCCGGGACCTGCGCCGCTTCGGCGCCACCCGCATCAACATCCGGGGCATCGAGGACAACCGGGTGGCCCAGCTGGTGGATGGGGTGCGCCTGCCTGATTTCCGCGACGGGGGCGGGCCCACCAATTTCACCCTGAGCGCGCCCCTCACCGCATCCACCGACTTCCTCAAGCGCGTGGAAATCCTGCGCGGGCCGGCCTCCAGCCTGTACGGCTCCGACGCCATGGGCGGCGTGGTGGGCTACCTCACCCTGGACCCGGCCGACCTGCTCGGCGACAAAGACCTTGCCGGCGTGCGTTACCGGCTGGGTTATACCGGCGCCAACGAGGGGCTCACCAACACCCTGCTGGGCGCCTGGCGCGGCGAAGCGATCGAGGCCCTGGTAGGTTATTCCCGCACCGACGCCAAGGAGTTCGACAACCAGGGCGACCTGGACGTGACTGCGCCCAACCGCACCCGTCCCAATCCCCAGGACGTGCGCGACCAGGGGGTGCTGCTCAAGTTCGCCCTGCGCCCGGCTGCCGGCCATCGTCTGGCCCTGGCGCTGGAAGGGCGCGACCAGGACGTGGCCATCATCGTCAAGCGTCTGGCTGCCTCCCTGCCCCGGGTGACGGCCATGGCGGGCGACGACAGCAGCCGGCGGTTGCGCGCCAGCCTGGAGTGGGAGCACAAGCCCCAAGGCCTTTTCTACGAGCGCATGACGGCGCGCCTCTATCGCCAGGACGCCGACACCGAGAACTTCAACCGGCAGACGCGCAGCAATACCACCAGCACCTGCTCAGCGGTCAGCGGCGGCGCCAACACCTGCTTCATCGAGCAGGACTTCTTCTTTTCGCAGACGGCTACCGGTGGCGGCGTCCAGTTCGAATCGGGGGCGCGCGCCTGGAGCCAGGAACACCTGCTCACCTATGGGGTGGATCTGTCCCGGGTGAAAACCGAGGAAAAGCGCGATGCCCGCATCTGGAACCTGACCACCGGCACCTTCACCAAGAGCCTGGCGGGCGAGTCCTTCCCCCTGCGTGACTTCCCCGTCGGCTACACGGACACGGTGGGCCTGTTCGTCCAGGACGAGATCGCCGGGCTGGCGGACGGCAAGCTCAGCCTGATCCCCGGCCTGCGCTACGACTGGCGCCGGCTCACGCCGGAGGTGGACCCGCTGGTGCAGCAGGTGCTGACCTCCCTCAACCGCAGCGCCGTAAAGCAGACCGACGCGGCCTTCTCCCCCAAGCTGGGCGTCCTGTGGCGCCTGGCCCCGGCCTATTCCCTGTACGGCCAGGTGGCGCGAGGCTTTCGCGCGCCCAACTACGAAGAGGTGAACGGCGTGTTCCGCAACAGCGTGCAGAGCTATGGCGTAAGCCCCAACCCGGACCTGCGGCCGGAGACCAGTGTCGGCGTCGAGCTGGGCGCCAAGCTGCACACCGGCCCCGTGCGCGGCCAGCTGGCCCTCTACGACAACCGCTACCGCAACTTCATCGAAAGCGTGCGCCTCGCCTGCCCCGGCGATCCCCGCTGCCTGAGCGGCCTGGCCAACACCATCATGGCGGTGAACCTGTCGCGGGTGCGCATCTACGGCCTGGAAGCCCGCGCCGCCTGGGATTTCGCCCCCGGCTGGCGGGCCGACGGCGCGGCGGCCTGGGCCCACGGCACCGACGAGAGCACCGGCCAGCCCCTCAACAGCGTCGAGCCGGCGCGCCTGTCCCTGGGCCTGGCGCGGCTGGCGGGCGCCTGGAGCGCCGAGGCGCGCCTGCGCGCCGCCGCGCGCAAGACGCGCATCAACGACTGGCGCAGCCAGACGGATCCCACCCCCGACCCCTGGTTGCGCACCCCCGGCTACGGCGTGCTCGACCTGTCCGCTTGGTGGCGCCTGGCGCGCGGTGCCCGGTTCACCGTCGCCGTGCATAACCTGTTCGACAAGAAATACTGGCTGTGGGGCGACATCCGCCAGGCCGACGCGCGCAATCCGGCGGGTGTGGATTTCTACAGCCAGCCCGGGCGCACCCTGTCTGCCAGCTTCAGCTACCAGTTCTAGGAGCCTGCCATGCGCTATCCCCTGTTGTGGATCCTGTTTGCCCTGCTCATGCCCATCGGCGCCGCCGTGGGCGATCGGGTGGGGCGCGGCGCCGCCCCGGCCGATCATGAGATCGGCTTCCTGGTGGCCGCCCCCGATCGGGGCTTCCTGGGCGACGAGGAGATTCGCGACCTGTTCGATGCCTTTGCCGGGAAGCACAACGCCGCCCTGGTGTTCGTCACCGATGAGCGCACCCGCGCCACGGTGCACGCGGCCCTGGCCGAGCTGAAGCGCCGCGGCGCCCGCCAAGTGGTGGTGCTGCCCCTGTTCGTGTCCGAGGCGGAGAGCCGCTTCGCCACCCTGAAGACCGCCGTGGCGGCGGCGAGAGAACTGCCCGTCGCCTGGGGCCGCACCTTCGGCGCCAGCTATTTTGCCGTGGAGGCCCTGGCGGACCGCCTGCGCGCCATGCCCCCGGCCAAGGATCGGCGCCTGGTGCTGGTGGGCAGTGGCGCCGCCGACTCGGCTGCGGCGGAGCGTCTGGCCGGTGACCTGCGCCGCATCGGCCAGCACGCTGCAGCGCGCTTGGGTTTCAGCTCGGTGGAGGCGGTGGCGTGGCCGGAGCCGGGGGCGGCGGATGAAGAGACCCTGCGCGCCCGCGCCCAGGCGCGGCTCAAGGAGACCGCCGGCGCCGTGGTGGCGCCGCTGCACCTGGGCAAGAAGCTGGACAGCATGATGGCTTTCGCCAATACCTTGAGGCGCGCCGTGACGGCCGACAGCCAACTGCTGGAGGAGGAACCCCTGACGCCCCTGGCGCTTACCTGGATGCGCCGGGAAGCCAACCGGGCGCTGCCCTGGCGCGCCGACCAGATCGGCGTGATCGTCGCCGCCCACGGCTCCGACTGGCACTGGAACGAAACCATGCGCCAGGGGGCGCGCCCCCTGGAGGCCCGCCATCCGGTGGAGTACGCCTTCTCCATGGCTGATCCACCCATCCTGGAGCGCGCCGTGCGCAAGCTGGAACAGCGGGGCGTGCGCGCCATCGTCATCGTGCGCGTGTTCGGCCTGGCCGACAGCTTCGAGCGCGACATCGAGCGCCTGATCGGACGCGACCTGGAAGCCCGGGCGCCGCACCTGGACCCGGGCACGGGCGAGCACGACCACGGCCATGGCGAGGAGCATGACGACCACGGCCACGGCGCCGGCCCCCCGGTGGCGCGCATCCGTTCTGGCGCCGTGCTGCTGTCGGCGGGCGGCCTGGACGACCACGGCCTGTTCGCCCAGGCCCTGCTGGAGCGCGCCCAGGCCTTGTCGCGCGACCCGGCGCGGGAAACGGTGATCCTCACCGCCCACGGCGCCGGCGACGACGGGCGCAACGAGCAATGGCTCCGGGTCCTGGAGTCCCTGGCCGCCCAGATGAAGGCCAAAGGCGGCGCGAGGTTCCGGGACATTCGCGTGGCCACCTGGCGGGAGGACTGGCCCGACAAGCGCGAACCCTGGGTGCGCCAGGTGCGGGGCTGGGTGGAGGAGGCCTCCCGCGACGGTACGGCCATCGTCATCCCCGCCCGCACCACCGGCGCCGGCCCTGAAGCGAAGCTGCTGGCGGGGCTGGAATTCCGTGCCGGCACCGGCTTCGCGCCCCATCCCCTGTTCGCCCGCTGGCTGGAGGAGCAGGTGGCGCGGGCCCTGGACGGCAAGGGGCTGGCGGTGCCGGCGCCCACGGCCCAGGCGGCGTCCCGCCATGGACATCGGCACTGATTCGCCGCCGCAGTACAACGGCCCGGCCCGCGGCCCGTGCCGGGCGCGGCGGGCCGCGACCATCCTTGCTGCCCGGGGCGGGCGCCTGCTAACCTTTAGCCTTTTTGCGGCCGCCCACGCATGTCCCCGCCCGACTACCTCGAAAGAATCCTCAATGCCCAGGTGTACGACGTGGCCATCGAATCGCCCCTCGAGCACGCCCCCAACCTGTCGGCGCGCCTGCACAACCGGCTGCTGCTCAAGCGCGAGGACATGCAGCCGGTGTTCTCCTTCAAGCTGCGCGGCGCCTACAACAAGATGGCACATCTCTCGGCCCAGGCCCTGAAGCGGGGCGTCATTGCCGCCTCCGCCGGCAACCACGCCCAGGGCGTGGCCTTGGCGGCCCAGAAGATGGGCTGCCGGGCGGTGATCGTCATGCCCACCACTACGCCCCACATCAAGGTGCAGGCGGTGGAGTCCCGCGGCGCCGAGGTGGTGCTGACGGGGGATTCCTACGACGAAGCCTATGCCCACGCCCGCGAGCTGGAGAAGGAGCAGAAGCTCACCTTCGTGCACCCCTACGACGACCCGGATGTGATCGCCGGCCAGGGCACGGTGGGCATGGAGATCCTGCGCCAGCATCCCAAGCCCATCCATGCCATCTTCTGCACCGTCGGCGGCGGCGGGCTGATTTCCGGCGTGGCGGCCTACGTCAAGCGCCTGCGGCCCGACATCAGGATCATCGGCGTCGAGGCCGCCGACGCCGATGCCATGACCCGGTCCCTGGCCAAGGGGGAGCGGGTGCGCCTGGCCCAGGTGGGCCTGTTCGCCGACGGCGCGGCGGTGAAGCTGGTGGGCGAGGAAACCTTCCGTCTCTGTAAGCAATATGTGGACGAGATGGTGCTGGTGGACACGGACGCCATCTGCGCCGCCATCAAGGATGTGTTCGAGGACACCCGTTCCATCCTGGAGCCGGCAGGCGCCCTGGCCATCGCCGGCGCCAAGGAGTACGCGGCGCGCCACAAGCTGCGGGACAAGATCCTGGTGGCGGTGGCCAGCGGCGCCAACATCAACTTCGACCGCCTGCGCTTCGTCGCCGAGCGCGCCGAGGTGGGCGAGCAGCGGGAAGCGGTGCTGGCGGTGACCCTGCCCGAGGAGCCGGGCGCCTACAAGAAGTTCATCTCCCTCATCGGCCACCGCAACATCACCGAGTTCAACTACCGCTACGCCGATCCGCGCGAGGCCCACGTGTTCGTCGGCGTGCAGGTGCATAACCGCGCCGAGTCCCAGCGCCTGGTGGAGAGCCTGCGCGCCCACGGCCTGCCCACCCTGGATCTCACCGACGCCGAGATGGCCAAGCTGCACGTGCGCCACATGGTCGGCGGCCACGCGCCCCGGGTGGACAACGAGCTGATCTACCGCTTCACCTTCCCCGAGCGCCCCGGCGCCCTGATGAAGTTCCTGCAGTCCATGCAGCCCGACTGGAACATCAGCCTGTTCCACTACCGCAACCACGGTGCCGATTACGGCCGGGTGCTGGTGGGCATGCAGGTGCCGCCGGACGAAATGGCGGAGTTCCGTGCCTTCCTGGAGCGCCTGGGCTACGAGTATGCGGACGAGACCGGCAACCCGGCCTACCGCATGTTCCTAGGGTAGTTTCTTCTCCAGCGCGGCGGCGGCGCCGGCTGCGTCCGCGCCGCGCAGTCCTGCCTCGTCCGCGAGGAAAATCCCCGCCTCGGTGACGATGGCGTCCATGCGCAAGTCATACTCCTGGGGACGGATGCTGTCCACCCGCGCCAGCTCGAAGCCGACGCCGAGCGCCAGCGGACGGGGTGTGGCCGCCGCCAGGGTGCGGTCGAAGTAGCCGCCGCCATAACCCAGCCTGAACCCTTGCGCGTCGAAGGCATTGACGGGCATGAGGATCAGTTCGGGGGCAAGCGGCTCGCCCGACACGGGAATATGGATGCCATAGCGGTCGTCGCTCATGGCGCTGTCCGGGGTCCAGGCGCGGAACAGCAGGGGCGCGCCGTCGTCGACTACCACCGGCAGCGCCGCGCGCAGGCCGCGCTTGAGCAGGCGCGTGACCAATGGGCGTGCGTCGAACTCGGCGCGGAACGGCCAGCAGAAGGCGAGGGTGGACAGGGGCAGCGCGCTGAGCAGCGCTTCCAGCGAACCCTCGATGGCGGCGCTGGCGGCCCGGTGCGCGTGCGGCGCCAAGGCCTCGCGCGCCGCGATCAGACGGCGCCGCAACTCGCCGCGAAAGGCCGCCAC
>JBMOQT010000074.1:0-13311 GCA_049320945.1 Pseudomonadota bacterium | reverse complement strand
AGGCGCCGCCCTTGGCGGCGCCCTTCGTAGCACAGTAAAGTGGAGAGGGTGTGCCGCGACCTAGTTTCCCGGTAGAGAGCTAGTGCGCGCGCCACACCCTTTTTTTATCTCCGGCGGAACAAGAATGGACTTACAAATCGCGCTTTTGCTCGGGCAGGACGGGGTGGTCAACGGCGCCATCTACGCTCTGCTTGCACTGGCCCTGGTGCTGGTGTTTGCCGTCACCCGGGTCATTTTCATCCCGCAGGGGGAGTTTGTCGCCTATGGGGCGCTCACCCTGGTCAGCGTCCAGGCGGGCAAGGTTCCCGGCACCCTGTGGCTGCTGCTGGGGGCGGGGCTGCTGGTGGCGGTCATCGATACCATCCTGGCGTTGCGGGTGGGCAACCGGCGGCGGCTGCCGGCCATCGTCGGCTGGAACCTGGTGCTGCCCGCCGTGGTGGCCGGCGCCCTCTACGGCCTGGATCTTGCCCGGCTGCCCATGGCGCTGCAGGTGGGGCTCGCCCTGGCGGTGGTGGTGCCCCTGGGGCCCATGCTCTATCGGCTCGCCTACCAGCCCCTGGCGGAAGCCTCGGTGCTGGTGCTGCTGATCATCTCCGTGGCGGTGCATTTCGCCCTGGTCGGCCTGGGGCTGTTCTTCTTCGGCGCCGAAGGCTCGCGCACCCCGGCCTTCAGCGATGCCTCGTTCCAGCTGGGCACCCTCAACGTGAACGGCCAGACCCTCTGGGTGCTGGGCGCCAGCCTCGTGCTCATCGTCGCCCTGTACGCCTTCTTCGGGCGTACCTTGTACGGCAAGGCCCTGCGCGCCACCGCCATCAACCGCGTGGGCGCGCGCCTCATGGGCATCAGCACTACCCTGGCGGGCAAGCTGTCTTTTGCCTTGGCGGCCCTGATCGGCGCCTTCTCCGGCATCCTGATCGCGCCCATCACCACCGTCTATTACGACACCGGCTTCCTGGTGGGCCTCAAGGGCTTCGTGGGCGCCATTATCGGCGGCCTGGTGAGCTACCCGCTCGCCGCCGCCGGCGCGCTGCTGGTGGGCCTGCTGGAATCGTTTTCCTCCTTCTGGGCCAGCGCCTTCAAGGAAGTGATCGTGTTCACGCTCATCATCCCCGTGCTGCTGTGGCGCTCGCTCACCTCCCACCCCGTGGAGGAGGAGGAGTGATGCGCGCCTTGAAGCTGGTCCTGCTGGCGTTGCTGGCGGCCGCCCCCCTGGTGCTGCCGGCCTTCTACGTTACCCTGCTCAACTACATCGGCCTGTACGCCCTGGTGGCCCTGGGCCTGGTGCTCATGACCGGGGTGGGGGGTATCACCTCCTTCGGCCAGGCCGCCTTCGTCGGCCTGGGCGCCTACACCACCGCCTACCTGAGCACGGCTTTCGGCCTGTCGCCCTGGCTCAACCTGGTGATCGGCTTGGGGCTGACCGCCCTGGTGGCCCTGTTCCTGGGCCTGATTACGCTACGGCTGTCCGGCCACTACCTGCCACTGGGCACCATCGCCTGGGGCATCAGCCTGTACTTTCTGTTCGGCAACCTGGGCTTCCTGGGGGGGCACACCGGGCTCACCGGGGTGCCGGTGCTGGAGGTGCTCGGCCTGCGCCTGGAGAAGGGCGAGCAGTTCTATTACCTGGTCTGGCTTGTGCTGCTTGGGGCGATGCTCGCCACCCAGAACCTGCTCGATTCCCGGGAAGGCCGGGCGATCCGGGCCCTCAAGGGCGGCGGCCTGATGGCCCAGAGCATGGGCGTGAACACCACCCGCGCCAAGATCGTGATCTTCCTCATTGCGGCGCTGCTCGCCTGCCTGTCGGGCTGGCTGTACGCCCATCTGCAGCGCTTCGTCAACCCCACGCCCTTCAGCCTGGGCATCGGCATCGAGTACCTGTTCATGGCGGTGGTGGGCGGTGCCGCCCACGTCTGGGGCGCCCTGGTGGGCGCGGGTCTGATCACCGTGCTCAAGCAGTGGCTGCAGGATCTCCTGCCCCGGATCTTCGGCCAGAGCGGCAACTTCGAGGTGATCGTCTTCGGTCTCATGATGATGCTGGTGCTGCAGCGCGCGCGCGAGGGGCTGTGGCCGCTCCTGCTCAAGGTCGCGCCGCAGCCCACCCGCGCGCGCGCGCTGCCCGCGGCCGAGCCCCTGCCCCGGCGCGCCGCGCCTGCCCCCGGTACCGTGCTGCTGGAAGTGAGCAACGCCCGCAAGCAGTTCGGCGGCCTGGTGGCCAACAACAACATGAGCCTGTCGGTGCGGGCCGGCGAAGTGCTGGCCCTGATCGGGCCCAACGGCGCCGGCAAGAGCACCATGTTCAACGTCATCTCCGGGGTGCTGCCGCTCACCGCCGGCGAGGTGCGCTTCCTGGGCGAGCGGGTCGATGGGCTGCCCGCGCGCGAGATCGCCCGGCGCGGCATGGGCCGGACCTTCCAGCATGTGCGCCTGCTGCCCACCATGAGCGTGCTGGAGAACGTGGCCCTTGGGGCGCACCTGCGCGGCACCAAGGGAGTGCTCGCCGCGGCACTGCGCCTGGACCGGGCGGAAGAGGCGCGCCTGCTGGCGGAAGCCGCGCGCCAGTTGGAGCGGGTGGGGCTGGGGCAGCACCTGTTTGAGGAGGCGGGCAGCCTCGCCCTGGGCCAGCAGCGCATTCTGGAGATCGCCCGCGCCCTGTGCACCGATCCCTATCTGCTGCTGCTGGACGAGCCGGCCGCGGGGCTGCGCTATCTGGAGAAACAGGCCCTGGCCGAGCTGCTGCGGAAACTGCGCGCCGAAGGCATGGGCATCCTGCTGGTGGAGCACGACATGGATTTCGTCATGGGCCTGGCCGACCGGGTGGTGGTCATGGAATTCGGCGAGAAGATCGCCGAGGGCCTGCCCGAAGAAGTGCAGCAGGATCCGGTGGTGCTGGAAGCCTATCTCGGGGGGGTGGAATGAACAACGGCAACATCCTGGAAGTGCGGGACCTGTGCGTGTCGTACGGCAAGGTGGAGGCCTTGCACCATGCCAATCTGCAGGTGGCGCCCGGGCGCATCGTCACGGTGATCGGCCCCAACGGCGCCGGCAAGACCACCATGTTGTCGGCCATCATGGGGCTGCTGCCGGCCAAGGGCGAGGTGGCCTTCGTCGGAGAAGTGCAGCGCAACAGGGAGGTGGAACATCTGGTGGCGCTGGGCATGGGCCTGGTACCGGAGAAGCGCGAGCTGTTCGGCGAGATGAGCGTGGAGGACAACCTGCTGCTGGGGGCCTTCCAGCGCTACCGGGCCGGCGCGCGCGACCACGACGCCACTATGGAGGAGGTGTTTCGGCTGTTCCCGCGGCTCAAGGAGCGGCGCGCCCAGGCCGCCGGCACCCTGTCCGGGGGCGAGCGCCAGATGCTGGCGGTGGGTCGGGCGCTCATGGCCCGGCCCAAGCTGCTCATGCTCGATGAGCCCTCGCTGGGCCTGGCACCTCTGATCGTGCGCGAGATCTTCCACATCATCGCCGACCTGAAGAAGACCGGGGTGGCCATCCTGCTGGTGGAGCAGAACGCCCGGGCGGCGCTGCAGGTGGCCGACTACGGCTACGTCCTGGAGACGGGCAACATTGTCCTGGAGGGACCCAGCCGCGAGCTCGCCGACAACCCGCGCGTGGTGGAGAGTTATCTGGGGCTGGGCGGCAAGCGCGACTAAGTCCTGGGGTGGGATTGTTCCACGTGGAACAATCCCACCCTGTAATTTTCTAATCGAGTCGCGTATCATTGCGCCTCTTTTCCCGTAGTGCGGTCCCCCATGCTGTACCCCACCCGTTTTGACGTCATTGTCGTCGGCGGCGGCCATGCCGGCACCGAAGCCGCCTTGGCTTCGGCACGGGCGGGCTGCCAGACCCTGCTGCTGACCCACAACATCGAGACCCTGGGGCAGATGTCCTGCAACCCCTCGATCGGCGGTATCGGCAAGGGTCACCTGGTCAAGGAAGTGGATGCCCTCGGTGGCGCCATGGCCGCCGCCACGGACGAGGCGGGCATCCAGTTCCGCATCCTCAACTCCAGCAAGGGCCCGGCGGTGCGCGCCACCCGTGCCCAGGCGGACCGGGTGCTGTACAAGCAGGCCATCCGCAAGCGCCTGGAGAACCAGCCCCATCTCACCCTGTTCCAGCAGGCCGTGGACGACTTGGTGCTGCAGGGCGATCGCGTGGTAGGGGTAGTGACCCAGCTGGGCATCCGCTTCGAGGGGCGGGCGGTGGTGGTCACCGCCGGCACTTTCCTGTCGGGCCTGATCCACGTGGGTCTGCAGAATTACCAGGCGGGGCGGGCGGGCGATCCCCCAGCCATCAGCCTGGCGGCACGCCTGCGCGAGCTGAAGCTGCCCGCAGGCCGTCTCAAGACCGGCACGCCGCCACGCCTGGACGGACGCACCATCGATTTTTCCGTGATGGAGGTTCAGCCCGGGGACAATCCGGTGCCGGTGTTCTCCTTTCTGGGCGATCCGTCCCGGCATCCGCGCCAGGTGCCGTGCTGGATCACCCACACCAATGAGCGCACCCACGACATCATCCGGGGCGGCCTGGACCGCTCCCCCATGTATACCGGTGTCATAGAAGGAGTGGGCCCGCGCTACTGCCCATCCATCGAGGACAAGATCCACCGCTTCGCCGACAAGAAGAGCCACCAGATCTTCCTGGAGCCGGAGGGGCTCAATACCCACGAGATTTATCCCCAGGGCGTGTCCACCAGCCTGCCCTTCGATGTGCAGCTGGCGCTGGTGCGTTCCATCAAGGGGCTGGAAAACGTCCATATCCTGCGGCCGGGCTACGCCATCGAGTACGACTACTACGATCCACGCGCCCTCAAGTCCTCCCTGGAAACCAAGGCCATCCAGGGCCTGTTCTTCGCCGGACAGATCAACGGCACCACGGGCTACGAGGAGGCCGCCGCCCAGGGTCTGCTGGCCGGGGTGAATGCCGCCCTTTATGCGAAGGGCCAGCCGGCCTGGTGTCCGCGCCGCGACGAGGCTTATCTGGGCGTGCTGGTGGATGACCTGATTACGCGCGGCGTATCCGAGCCTTACCGCATGTTCACCAGCCGCGCCGAATACCGTCTCAGCCTGCGTGAGGACAACGCCGACATGCGCCTGACCGAGATCGGCCGCCGGCTGGGCATTGTGGACGACGTGCGCTGGGATGCCTTCTGCCGCAAGCGCGACGCCATCGCGCGCGAGCAGGAGCGGCTCAAGTCCGTCTGGGTGAATCCGCGCCTGGTGTCCGCCGAGGAGGCCGAGCGCGTCCTGGGCAAGCCCCTGGAGCGCGAGCACACCCTGTACGACCTGCTGCGCCGGCCCGAGGTGCGCTATGACAAACTCATGACCCTGGCGGGTGCCGGCACGCCGCTCACGGATCCCCAGGTGATCGAGCAAGTGGAAATCCAGGCCAAGTACCAGGGCTACATCGACCGCCAGCAGGACGAGGTGGAGCGGGCGCGGCAATACGAGTCGCTGGCGCTGCCCGCCGACCTGGACTATCGCGCGGTGCGCGGCCTGTCCATCGAGGTGCAGCAGAAGCTGAACGCCCACAAGCCCGAGACATTGGGCCAGGCCTCGCGCATCCAGGGCGTGACGCCCGCCGCCATCTCCCTGCTGCTGGTGCATCTCAAGCGCCGCGCCGTCCGCGACGGCGGCACTGCCACCGAAGCCAACGCACCTTTGCCGGACCGCAGGAGCGCATGAGCCTGTCGCCGAGCCGCCGCAAGACAGGCTCATACCCCCTTGGGGGGTTGGCGCGCAGCGCCGGGGGTCGACTCTCCCTGTCGCCGAGCCGCCTCAAGACAGGCTTATACCCCCAATCCCTCTTCCCCGACCCTTCTCCCAGGGGGAGAAGGGAGGCTCGACCCTCCTCTCTCCCTCCGGGAGAGAGGCCGGGAGAGAGGGTGAGGGGGTTGGCGCGCAGCGCCGGGGGCCGGCCATGAACGCCGCCGAACAACTGGCGCGCGGCATTGCCGCCTTGGGTCTGGACTTGTCCGCGCCGCAGCAGGACATGCTGCTGGCCTATGCCAGGCTGCTGGCCAAGTGGAACCGGGTGTACAACCTCACCGCGGTGCGCGATGAGGATCAGATGATCACCCATCACCTGCTTGATTCCCTGGCGGTGGCACCCCATCTGGGTGATTGCACCAGTCTTGCCGATATCGGCAGCGGCGGCGGCCTGCCCGGCGTGCCCCTGGCGATCGCGCGCCCGCAGATGCGCGTCGCCCTGGTGGAGAGCAGCCACAAGAAGAGCAGCTTCCTGCAGCAGGCGCGCATCGAGCTGGCGCTGGCCAATGTGACGGTGCACTGCGAACGGGCGGAGGCCTTCCAGCCCGCTACGCCATTTGCCGTCGTCATATCGCGGGCGTTTTCCGATCTGCCGGACTTCGTGCGCGCTGCCGGCCATCTGCTGGCGCCGGACGGGCGCCTGCTGGCGATGAAGGGCGTCTATCCCTACGAAGAGATCGCGCAGCTCCCGGCCGGCTGGACCGTGGCCCGGGTGATCCCGCTCGCCGTGCCCGGGCTGGAGGCGGCGCGCCACTTGGTGTGCCTGGAGCGCAAGAACGACAACGAGTAGACACATGGCCCATATTTTCGCCATCGCCAATCAGAAGGGGGGCGTCGGCAAGACGACCACGACCGTGAATCTCGCCGCTGCGCTGGCCGCCCAGGGGCAGCGCACCCTGCTGGTGGATCTCGATCCCCAGGGCAACGCCACCATGGGCAGCGGCGTGGACAAGCGCGCGCTGCAGCGTTCCGTGTATCACGTGCTGCTGGGGCTGGAAACCCTCGCCGCCTCGCGCCACCCCTCTCCCTCGGGCAGGTACGACACCTTGCCGGCCAACCGCGATCTGGCCGGTGCCGAAGTGGAAATGGTGGAACTGGAATACCGGGAGAAGCGCTTGAAGCAGGCCCTGGCCGAGCACACCGGGGACTACGACTTCGTGCTGATCGACTGCCCGCCCTCCCTGTCGCTGCTGACGCTCAACGGCCTGTGCGCCGCCCATGGCGTCATCATACCGATGCAATGCGAGTATTTCGCCCTGGAAGGGCTGTCGGACCTGGTGAACACCATCAAGAAAGTGCATGCCAATTTCAATCCGGATCTGAAGATCATCGGCCTGCTGCGCGTCATGTTCGATCCGCGCAACACCCTGGGCCAGCAGGTGTCGGCCCAGCTCGAGCAGCATTTCGGCGACAAGGTGTTCCGCGCCATCGTGCCGCGCAACGTGCGCCTGGCCGAGGCCCCCAGCTATGGCATGCCCGGTGTGGTGTTCGACCGCGGTTCCAAGGGCGCCCAGGCCTATCTGGCCTTCGCCGCCGAGATGATCGAACGGGTCAAGACATTCTGAGTGGGAGTCATCATGTCGCCGAAAATGAAAGGACTGGGGCGCGGCCTTGACGCCCTGCTGGCGGGCAACAATAACGAAACCGAGCGCCAGGATCGGCTGCGCGTGGACCAACTGCAGCCGGGCAAGTACCAGCCGCGCACGCGCATGGATCCGGGCTCCCTGGAGGAGCTGGCCGCCTCCATCAAGGCCCAGGGCGTGATGCAGCCCATCCTGGTGCGTCCCGTCGGCAAGGACAAGTACGAGATCATCGCCGGCGAGCGCCGCTGGCGCGCCTCTCAGCTGGCGGGACTGGCCGAGGTGCCGGTGCTGATCCGCGACATCCCGGACGAGGCGGCGCTCGCCATGTCTCTCATCGAGAACATCCAGCGGGAGAATCTCAATCCCCTGGAAGAAGCCGCCGGCATCCAGCGGCTGATCGATGAATTCGGCATGACCCACCAGCAGGCGGCCGACGCCGTCGGCCGCTCCCGCCCCGCCGCCACCAACCTGCTGCGCCTGCTGCAGCTGGCAGCGCCGGTGCAGGAGATGCTCATGGCGGGCGATATCGACATGGGGCACGCCCGCGCCCTGCTGCCTCTGTCCAAGGCAGGCCAGATTGCGCTGGCCACGCGCATCGCCGCCAAGGGCCTATCGGTGCGGGAGGCGGAAAAGCTGGTGAAGCACGAGCTGGAGCCGCCCAGGAAAAAGGAAGCGCCTAAGCCCGACCGGGACGTGCTGCGCCTGCAGGAGGAGCTGTCCGACGCCCTGGGTGCCAGCGTGGCGATCCGGGTGAACCGCAAGGGGGCGGGGCATCTGTCGGTCCAGTTCGCCAGCCTGGAACAGCTCGACGGCATACTCGAGCGCCTGCGCGGTGCCGTGGAGGCGGGCGGCTAAATCCGGCGGCGCGCGGCGGGCGTCGATTCTGGGCCAAGTCCCCATTGACAACCCGCGGGCAAAAGGCTTTCGCTTTGATTCGAGCCGGAAAAACGATGTATAATATAAGTCTTTTGTGCGGCGGCCGCTGTTCGCAGATCTTTTAGGGCGCCATGGAGCGGTTGGGAGCATGTTCCGGGCGGTGATCCTGCAAATCGGCGCGACCCTGGTGGCTGCGGTCATCGCAGGCCTGGTGGCTGGGCCGCACGGAGCAGTCTCGGCGGCGTTGGGGGGCGCGGCCTGTTTCCTGCCCAATCTTCTTTTTGCCCTGCGCCTGTGGGTGGCGAGCAAGAAGCCGGGTGGAGCCTCTCCTGCCGCTTTCTTTGTCGGGGAATTTATCAAGATCGCCGCGACAGTTGCGTTGCTGGCGATGGCCGCGATCCTGTACCGCGACCTGCAGTGGCTTGCCCTGCTTGCCGGCCTGGTCGTGGCGCTGAAAGCGAATTTATTGGCATTCACATTCAGGTCTTAGTCATGGCAACCGCGAACGGCCCCACCGCATCCGAGTACATCGTCCACCACCTCACCCATCTCAACACCGCCGGCTCCAAGCAGGAAGCCATCGTCGACTGGTCGGTGATCAACCTCGACACCCTGTTCTGGTCCATCGCCCTGGGCCTGCTGACGGTGTTCCTGCTCGCCCGCGCCGCCCGGCGCGCCACTCCCGGTGTCCCGGGACGCTTCCAAGCGGCAGTGGAGTTCGTCGTAGAGATGGTCGCCGACCAGGCCAAAGGCATCGTCCATTCCGCCGAGTCACGCAAGTTCGTGGCACCCCTGGCGCTGACGGTGTTTATGTGGATCTTCCTCATGAACGCCATGGACCTGCTACCCCTGGATCTGCTGCCGCGCATCTGGGAGAGCGTCTATACCGCCGCCGGCGGCGACCCCCACCACGCCTACCTGCGCGTCGTGCCCACCGCCGACCTGAACGCAACCTTGGGCATGTCCATCGGCGTGCTGCTACTGTGCTTCTACTACAACATCAAGATCAAGGGTCTCGGCGGCTGGGTGCATGAGTTGTTCACCGCGCCCTTCGGCAGCCATCCTCTGCTCTACCCGGTCAATTTCCTGATGCAGATGATCGAGTTCGCCGCCAAGACCATCTCCCACGGCATGCGTCTGTTCGGCAACATGTACGCGGGCGAACTGCTGTTCATGCTCATCGCCCTCATGGGCGCCGCCTGGGCCGGCACCGCCACTGGCGCCTTCCTGTGGATCGGCCACATCATCGCCGGCGCCGCCTGGGCCATCTTCCACATCCTGATCATCACCCTGCAGGCTTTCATCTTCATGATGCTGACGCTGGTTTACATCGGCCAGGCGCACGAGGGTCACTGATCCCCGGGCTACTGCCACATAAATAGACGGTTCCCTTACTTTTTTAACTTTTAACTTTCACAAGGAGTCATCATGGAACAAATCCTCGGTTTCGTTGCCCTGGCCGCCGGTCTGATCATCGGTCTGGGTGCCATCGGCGCTTGCATCGGCATCGGCGTCATGGGCTCGAAATACCTGGAAGCTTCCGCCCGCCAGCCCGAACTCATGAACGCCCTGCAGACCAAGATGTTCCTGCTGGCCGGTCTGATCGACGCCGCCTTCCTGATCGGCGTCGGTATCGCCATGATGTTCGCTTTCGCCAACCCGTTCGTTCTCAAGTAATAGCGGACATCCGACCAACCCCTTTGGAAGGATTCGTACCGTGAATCTGAACGCAACGCTGTTCGCCCAGCTTGCGGTGTTCTTCGTCCTGGCGTGGTTTACGATGAAGTTCGTGTGGCCGCCCATCATGAAGGCACTCGACGAGCGGGCGAAGAAGATCGCCGACGGGCTCGCGGCTGCGGACAAGGCCAGGACCGATCTCGCCAACGCCGAGAAGAAGGTCGTCGAGGAAATGCGCAAGGCGCGCGAATCGGCCGCGGAACTGCGTGCCAACGCCGAACGCCAAGCCGCGCAACTGCTCGATGAGGCCCGTCAGGAAGCCGCAAAGATCATCGCCCAGGCCCGCGAGGCTGCCGAGCAAGAGGCGGCCGTGGCCGCCCAGCGCGCCAAGGAGGCCCTGCGCGAGCAGGTGGCCCTGCTGGCCGTGGCCGGCGCCGAGCGCATCCTGCGGCGCGAGATCAACGCCCAGGTGCACGCCCAGCTGCTGGCCAATCTGAAACAGGAACTCAAGTAACCCATGGCCGAGAACGTCACCATCGCACGCCCCTATGCCGAAGCCGCCTTCCAGCTGGCCAAGGCGGGCAACGCGCTGGGACCATGGCAGCAGGCCCTCGATCGCATGGCACTGGTGGCATCCCAGGACGAGATGCGGGACGTGATCAACAACCCGAAACTCCTGCCGCCCCAGCTTGCCCAATTGTTCCTCGACGTCACCGGTGACGGACTGTCTGCCGAGCAGCAGAATTTCGTCCGTGTCCTGGTGGACAACGATCGCCTGCAAGTTCTTCCCGAGATCCGCGAACTGTTTGCCGAACTCAAGAACAAGCACGAAGGCGTCAAGGAGGCCCAAATCACCTCCGCCTTCCCGCTGGACGACGCCACGCTGGAAAACCTGGTTGCCGCACTGCAGACCCGCTTCGACTGCAAGCTCCAGGCAACGGTCAGCGTGGACCCCGAGCTCATCGGCGGGGTCAAGATCGCCGTCGGCGACGAAGTGATCGACGCCTCGGTGCGCGGCAAACTCGCGGCCATGGCCACGGCGCTAAAGAATTAGGAGCTTACTCATGCAACTCAATCCCTCTGAAATCAGTGACCTGATCAAGAGCCGGATCCAGAACCTGCAGCTTGCCGCCCAGGCGCGCACCGAAGGCACGGTGGTGTCCGTGACCGACGGCATCTGCCGCGTGCACGGCCTGGCCGACGCCATGCAGGGCGAAATGCTGGAATTCCCCGGCAATACCTTCGGTCTGGCGCTCAACCTGGAGCGCGATTCCGTCGGCGCGGTGGTGCTCGGCGAATACGAGCACATCACCGAAGGCGACACCGTCAAGTGCACGGGCCGCATTCTCGAAGTGCCCGTCGGTCCCGAGCTGATCGGCCGCGTGGTGAACGCCCTGGGCCAGCCCATCGACGGCAAGGGCCCGATCAACGCCAAGCTGACCGACCCGATCGAGAAGATCGCCCCCGGGGTGATCTGGCGCAAGTCCGTGTCCCAGCCGGTGCAGACCGGCCTCAAGTCCATCGACTCCATGGTGCCCATCGGCCGCGGCCAGCGCGAGCTGATCATCGGCGACCGCCAGACCGGCAAGACCGCGGTGGCCGTGGACACCATCATCAACCAGAAGGGCAAGGACCTGATCTGCGTCTACGTCGCCATCGGCCAGAAAGCCTCGACGATCAAGAACGTGATCCGCAAGCTGGAAGAGACCGGCGCCATGGACTACACCATCGTGGTGGCCGCCTCCGCTTCCGAGTCCGCCGCCATGCAGTACATCGCCCCCTACTCCGGCTGCACCATGGGCGAGTACTTCCGCGACCGCGGCCAGGACGCCCTGATCATCTACGACGACCTGACCAAGCAGGCCTGGGCCTACCGCCAGATCTCCCTGCTGCTGCGCCGTCCGCCGGGGCGCGAAGCCTATCCCGGCGACGTGTTCTATCTGCACTCCCGTCTGCTGGAGCGCGCCGCGCGGGTGAACGAGGAATACGTGGAGAAGTTCACCAACGGCGCCGTGAAGGGCAGGACCGGTTCGCTCACCGCCCTGCCGGTGATCGAGACCCAGGCCGGTGACGTGACCGCCTTCGTGCCCACCAACGTGATCTCGATCACCGACGGCCAGATCTTCCTGGAGACCGACCTGTTCAACGCCGGTATCCGTCCCGCCATCAACGCCGGCATCTCGGTGTCGCGGGTGGGCGGCGCGGCCCAGACCAAGGTCATCAAGAAGCTGGGCGGCGGCGTGCGCCTGGCGCTGGCCCAGTATCGGGAACTGGCGGCTTTCGCCCAGTTCGCCTCCGACCTGGACGAAGCCACGCGCAAGCAACTGGAGCGCGGCCGGCGCGTGACGGAACTGATGAAGCAGCCCCAGTACTCGCCCATGCAGGTGGCGGAGATGGCCGTGTCCCTGTTCGCGGTCAACAGGGGCTACTTCGACGATCTGGATGTGAAGCGTGTGCTGCCTTTCGAAGCCGCCCTGCATCAGTTCCTGCGCCAGAAATACGCCGATCTCATGAACAAGATCGAGAGCACCAAGGACCTGGACGCCGAAGGTGAAAAGGCCCTGGACGCGGCGATCCAAGAGTTCAAGAAGACCTGGGCGTAAGCCGGCTGACTGGGAGCTGATCATGGCAGGCGGCAAGGAGATACGCACCAAGATCAAGAGCGTGCAAAACACGCGCAAGATCACCAAGGCCATGGAGATGGTCGCGGCGTCCAAGATGCGCAAGGCGCAGGACCGGATGAAGCACGCCCGTCCCTATGGCGAGAAGATCCGCCGGCTGGCCGCCAACCTGTCCCATGCCCTGACCGACTACCGGCATCCTTTCCTGATCAGGAAGGACAAGCTGACGCGGGTGGGTCTGATCGTCGTCACGACCGACAAGGGTCTGTGCGGCGGCCTGAACACCAACGTGCTGCGCCTGGTCCTGAACCAGATGAAGGAATGGGAAGGCAGCGGCGTCGGCGAGATGCGGGTGACCGCCATCGGCAACAAGGGCCTGGGTTTCATGCAGCGCCTGGGGGCCAAGGTGGTGTCCCAGCTCACGGCGCTGGGCGACACGCCGCACCTGGACAAGCTGATCGGGCCGGTGAAGGTGATGCTGGATGCCTTCCAGGCGGGCGAGCTGGACGCGGTCTATATCGCCTATACGCGCTTCATCAACACCATGAAGCAGGAGCCGGTGCTGGAGCAACTGCTGCCCCTGTCGGGCGAGCGCCTCGGCCTGCCCGACCACGGCTGGGACTACATCTATGAGCCGGACCCGCAGGTCGTCATCGACGAGCTGCTCACCCGCTACGTGGAAGCGCTGGTGTACCAGTCGGTGGCGGAGAACATGGCGTCCGAGCAGTCCGCGCGCATGGTGGCCATGAAGGCCGCCTCCGACAACGCCGGAAACGTGATCAACGAGCT
>JBMOQT010000073.1:0-13335 GCA_049320945.1 Pseudomonadota bacterium | reverse complement strand
TGGGCGCGCGCCAGCACGCGCTCGTAGTCCTGTTCGCCGGCGCGGCCCACACTTGCCAGGGCCTCACCCGTGGTCGGGTTGACCGATTCGAAGCTGCCGGCGCCTGCCAGCCAGGTGCCGTCGCCGCAGGCGGCCGCCGGATTGTGGTCGGCCAGCCCCAGGGCTGAGAGGATGGACTGCGGGCTCATGTCTTCTCCAAGCTTCACGCCGCCAGTTCGGCACGCGCGGCCAGTTTATCCAGAACCAGGCGGATTCTCTCCACCGCCCACAGCAAGTCCTCGCGCTCGATCACCAGGGGCGGTGCCAGGCGGATGACAGTGCCATGGGTGTCCTTGGTCAGCAGCCCGCACTCCAGCAGGCGCTGGGCCACGGTGTAGGCGTCCACCCGCGTCGGCTCCAGCTCCACGCCGATGAACAGGCCGCGCCCGCGCACCTCGCGGATGAGCGGGCTGCGCAGCGCCCGCAGGCGCTCCAGCAGTTCGCGCCCCAGGGCCGCGGAGCGTTCCAGCAGATCTTCTTCCTCGATCACCGCGAGGGTCTCCAGAGCCAGGGCCGCGCCCAGGGCGTTGCCGCCGAAGGTGCTGCCGTGATCGCCGGGGCGGAACACCTGCATCACCTCGTCCCGCGCCACGAAGGCGGATACGGGCATCATGCCGCCGCCCAGGGCCTTGCCCAGGATGACGCCGTCGGGGCGAACGTCCTCGTGCTGGCAGGCGAGCCAGCGCCCGGTGCGTCCCAGGCCGGTCTGCACCTCGTCGCAGATCAGCAGCACGTTGTGGGCGCGGCACACGTCCGCGCAGCGCGCCAGGTAGCCGGCGGGCGGCAGGATGATGCCGCCCTCGCCCTGTATCGGTTCCACCAGGAAGGCGGCGGTGTGGGGCGTGATGGCCTGTTCCAGCGCCCGGGCGTCGCCATAGGGCACGCGCTTGAAGCCAGGCGGAAAGGGGCCGAAGCCGTCACGATACTGGGCTTCCGAGGACATGCCGACGATGGTGATGGAGCGGCCGTGGAAGTTGCCCTCGCAGGCGATGATCTCCGCCTGCTCCGGCGCCACGCCCTTCACCTTGTAGGCCCATTTGCGCGCGGCCTTGAGGGCGGTCTCCACCGCCTCCAGCCCGGTGTTGACCGGCAGTGCCCGGTCCAGGCCGGTGATTTCGCACAGTCGCTTGAGCAGCAGGGGCAGGCGGTCGTTGTAGTAGGCGCGGGAAGTCACCGCCAGGCGCCGCGCCTGGCTGGTGATGGCCTGCACCAGGCGCGGATGGGCATGGCCCAGGCTCACCGCCGAATAGGCGCTCATCATGTCCAGGTAGCGGCGGCCGGTCACATCCCACAGGTAGGCGCCCTCGCCGCGGGTCAGCACCACCGGCAGCGGCGCGTAGTTGTGGGCGCCCCAGCGCTCCTCCAGGGCGATCAGCTGCTCCTGGCCGGGGCCCAGCAGCCCGGCCAGCACGTCCTCGATCAGGCGGCCGGTGCGGAAGGCCGAGTCCAGGCGCGGATTGAATTCCACCACTTCCACGGCGACGAGGCGCGGATCGCCGTGCAGCACGGCCAGCCCGGCCAGCAGTTCATCGTCCGACAGGCCGTCGTGGGCCGGCGTGGACACGCCCGGTGCGTCCGCGGGGTCCACCACGTCCAGGTCCAGGGTGAGGCCGTAGCCGGCGGTGTGCTCGGCGGCGATGGCCAGGGCCTCGCGCAGCACCGCCGCCAGGCCGCGGCGCTTCACCTCCTGGGCGAAGAACACCCGCACGCCCAGGCGCTCCAGCAGTTCCGCCTCCTCGGGCTCGTAGCTGCGGGCGCCGATGACGCACACATGGCCGGGCGAGAGCGGCGGGCCGGCGATGCCCGTCAGGCGCGCATCGCCGTAGCCCAGCAGCGCCGCCAGGGGCATGCCGTGGGCGCGGCCGCTGGGGGAAGTCTCGGGCGTGTGGCTGTCCAGGTGGGCGTCGATCCAGATGAGGCCCAGCGCGCCCCGCGGCACCAGGGCGCGCGCCGCCCCGCGCCAGGTGCCGACGGCGCAGGAATGGTCGCCGCCGATGATCACCGGCGTGCGCCCCTGGTCCAGCTGCTGCGCCACGCACGCCGCCAGGCGCTCACACACGCCGGCCAGGGCCGTCATGTCGTCGGCCAGCGGCGCCGGCCGCACCATCTCCTGCCACTGCACTTCACAGCCGCGCCGGCGCAGGCTGCGCTCGAGCCCGGCGGCGGCCAGTGCGTCGGGCGCCTGGGCGCAGCCGGGGTCCGGTGCGCCCAGGGCGGAGGCCACGCCGATGAGGCGGATGTCGCAGGGGGAGTCGTTAGCGCGTGCGCGCAGGTCGTGACGGGGCATGGTGTGCTCCTTGTCAAAGCCGCGGCGGATTGTGTCCGCCCGGACGGGTGTTCATCCGGTTAGAGCGGCACCCGGGCCCTTTGTTCAGGCCACCAAAGTCAACGGCATGGAAGCGAAGGGATTGAGTCAGCGGAACAGGTTGTGCAGCTGCAGCGCCAGCAGGCCGGCGAGCAGTGCCGCCGCCACCAGCAGCAGGCGATTCTGCCGCTGCTGCCCCGCAGCGATGCGCGCCAGGTCCTCGCTCACCGAATGGGGCGGACGCTCCACCAGGGCGCGGTGTACCAGGCGCGGGAACTGGGGCAGGACATTGGCCCAGGCGGCCGCCTCCTGCCTGACGTTGCGCTCGAAGGCGCGCCAGCCCACCTGCTCGTGCATCCAGCGCTCCAGGAAAGGCTTGGCGGTCTTCCACAAGTCCAGGTCCGGGTCGAGCTGGCGTCCCAGGCCTTCGATGTTGAGCAGGGTCTTCTGCAGCAGCACCAGCTGCGGCTGGATCTCCATCTCGAAGCGGCGCGCCGTCTGGAACAGGCGCAGCAGGGTCTTGCCGAAGGAGATCTCTCGCAGCGGCTTGTCGAAGATGGGCTCGCATACGGCGCGGATGGCGGACTCGAACTCATCCACGCGCGTGTGCCTGGGCACCCAGCCGGCATCGATGTGGGCCTGGGCCACGCGCTTGTAATCGCGGTTGAAGAAGGCGAGGAAGTTCTGGGCCAGGTAGTTCTTGTCCACGTCCGTGAGCGTGCCCATGATGCCGAAGTCCAGGGCGATGTACTTGCCTTCGGGGGAGACGAAGATGTTGCCCGGGTGCATGTCGGCGTGGAAGAAGCCGTCGCGGAACACCTGGGTGAAGAAGATCTCCACGCCGGCGCGGGACAAGGCCTTGAGGTCCACCCCCTGGGCCACCAGGGCATCCACCTGGCTGATGGGCGTGCCGTGCATGCGCTCCATCACCATCACCGAGGTGGCGCAGTAATCCCAGTACACCTCGGGCACCGCCAGCAGGGGCGAGTGCAGGAAGTTGCGCCGCAGCTGCGAGCAGTTGGCCGCCTCGCGCATCAGGTCCTGCTCGTCGTGCAGATGCTTCTTGAACTCCGCCACCACTTCCCGCAGGCGTAGCCGCCGCCCTTCGGACCACAGGGCCTCGACCAGGCCGGCGAAGATCTCCAGCAGGGCGATGTCGTTGGCGATCACGCGCTCGATGCCCGGGCGCAGGATCTTCACCGCCACTTCCTGGCCGCCGGGCAGCACCGCCAGATGCACCTGGGCCACCGAGGCGCTGGCCACGGGCGTGGCGTCGAAGGAGGCGAACACCTGGCCCACGGGGCGGCCGTACACCCGTTCCAGCTCGGCGATGGCCTGCTTGGAGGGGAAAGGCGGCACCTGGTCCTGCAGCTTGGCCAGCTCGTCGGCGATGTCGGCGGGCAGCAGGTCGCGGCGGGTGGATAGCACCTGGCCGAACTTGACGAAGATGGGCCCCAGGGCCTCCAGGGCCAGGCGCAGGCGCACGCCGCGCGGCGACGAGAAGCGGCGCCAGAACAGCAGGGCATTGACCAGCGGACCCAGGCGCCCGGTGGGCTCGTGCTCCAGGATCATCTGGTCGAGCCCGTAACGGAGGCTGACGGCACCGATTTTGGCCAGGCGCAGGACTTTCAAGACGGGGCGTGCCACTCGGGGAAAGGGGCGAATTTACCAGATTCGGGACGGCGCCGACTTGCCCGCCGGGCGGGAATGGAGGTCTAATGGCTGCGTTCCTTGCCCGGGGAGAGGCGACTGATAATTCCGCCGGGAAGGCGGGGGCGCCGGCGCCAGCGGGTATAATTCGCGCTCGCCAAACCCCCGATTCGTCATGCAGCACGATCTCAAATCGCAACTTGTCGCCCTGCTGCGCGCCGCCCTGCACAGCGTCGCGCCGGAGCACGGCGACGCCGCCATCATCCTCGACCGGCCCAAGCAGGCGAGCCACGGCGACTTCGCCACCAACCTGGCCCTGCAGCTCGCCAAGGCCCTCAAGCTCAAGCCCCGCGACATCGCCCAGCGCCTGCTCGCCGAGCTGCCCGTCTCGCCCCTGGTGGCCCGTGCCGAGGTGGCGGGCGCCGGCTTCATCAACCTGTTCCTGGCGCCCGAGGCCAAGCTGCAGGTGGTGCACGCCGTGCGCCAGGCCGGCGCCGACTACGGCCGCAGCCGCCTGGGCGGCGGCGCCAGGGTGCAGGTGGAGTTCGTCTCGGCCAATCCCACCGGCCCGCTGCACGTGGGCCACGGCCGCGGCGCCGCCTACGGCGCGAGCCTGGCCAACCTACTGGCCTTCGCCGGCTTCGACGTGACGCGGGAATACTACGTGAACGACGCCGGCCGGCAGATGGACATCCTGGCCGTGTCCACCTGGCTGCGCTACCTGGAACTGTGCGGCGTCACCATCCCCTTTCCGCCCAACGCCTACCAGGGCGCCTATGTGCGCACCATGGCGCGCCAGGTGAAGGAGGCCCACGGCGAGCGCTACCTGCGCCCGGCCGCGGCCGTGACCGAGGGGCTGGCGCCGCTGCCGGACCCGGAGCGCAAGGACAAGGAGGCGACGGACCTGCGCGAGGCGCACCTGGACGGCCTCATCAGTAACGCCAAGCGCCTGCTGGGCGACGACTACGCCTACATCCACAACCATGCGCTCACCGAGCAGCTCGCCGGCTGCCGCGAGGACCTGGCCGAGTTCGGCGTGCACTTCGACGTGTGGTTCTCGGAGAAGTCTCTTTATGACACCGGGCTGGTGGAGAAGGCCGTGGCGCTGCTCGAAGAGCGCGGCCACGTGTACCTGCAGGACGGCGCCAGGTGGTTCCGCTCGACCGCCTTCGGCGACGAGAAGGACCGGGTGGTGCAGCGGGACAATGGCCTGTACACCTACTTCGCCTCGGACATCGCCTATCACCTCAACAAGTATGAGCGCGGCTTCGCGCGCATCATCGACATCTGGGGCGCAGACCACCACGGCTACATCCCGCGGGTGAAGGGCGCGGTGCAGGCCCTGGGCCTCGATCCGGCGAAACTGGAGGTGGCGCTGGTGCAGTTCGCCGTGCTCTACCGCAACGGCCAGAAGACCTCCATGTCCACCCGCGCCGGCGAGTTCGTCACCCTGCGCGAGCTGCGCGCCGAGGTGGGCAACGACGCGGCGCGCTTCTTTTACGTGCTGCGCAAGTCCGACCAGCACCTGGACTTCGACCTTGATCTGGCCAAGTCCCAGTCCGCCGACAACCCGGTCTACTACATCCAGTACGCCCATGCCCGCGTGTGCTCGGTGCTGGCCCAGTGGGGCGGCGAGCCGCAGGAACTGGCGGGCGCCGACGTCACGGCGCTGCAGTCGGAGCGCGAGCAGGCCCTGTGCGCGCGGCTCATGGCCTTCCCGGAAGCGGTGGAGAACGCCGCGCAGGATTACGCCCCCCACATCATCGCCTTCTACCTGAAGGACGTGGCGGCGGAATTTCACAGTTACTATAATGCCGAGCGTATTTTGGTCGAGGACCAGCGCGTCCGCCTTGCCCGCCTGGCGCTGGTCGCCGCCGTGCGTCAGGTGCTGAGGAACGGACTCGCCATTCTCGGCGTGAGCGCACCCGAATCCATGTAAGGCTCCCATGTCCCGCGACTACAAAGCCCGCAGCAACGTGCCCAAGCGCAAGGCCAAGGCCAAGGGCAGCACCCTGGTGGGCATCTTCATCGGCCTGGTGCTGGGCGTGGTGATCGCCTTCGCCGTGGTGTGGTACCTGAACAAGACCCCCGTGCCCTTTCTCGACAAGTCGGTCCGGCCGGCGGAGAAGAGCGGCGAGGCGGCGCGGCCGGGGCAGCCCCTGGCTCTGCCGGGCAAGCCGGGGGACAAGGCGCCCGAGCGCGGCGACAAGCCGCGCTTCGAGTTCTACAAGATCCTGCCGGGCGAAGGCGAGGCTGCGCCCGCCCCGGCGCCCGCGGAGCAGAAACCCGAGCAGCCGGCCAAGGCCGCTGCCGAGACGTTCTATCTCCAGGCGGGCGCCTTCCAGAATCCCGCGGACGCCGACAACCTGAAGGCCAAGCTGGCGTTGATGGGGCTGGAGGCAGCCGTGCAGCAGGTGTCGATGCAGGACAAGGGCACGTGGCACCGGGTGCGCCTCGGGCCCTACCGCAGCCAGGAAGAACTGGCCCCGGTGCGGAACCAGCTGCAGCAGAACGGCATCCAAGCGTCGGTCGTCAAGGTCAAGGACGGCGCCGCCAATCACTAGGAGAGGACATGTTCCATTGGAAAAAATGGCTCGGATTCTTCATGCTCGCCGCCGCCTGCGCCGCGCCCGCCCAGGCGGCCAGCGAGGGCCGCGAATACACGCTGATGAACCCGGCGCAGCCCACCGAGGGCGGCAACAAGGTCGAAGTCATCGAGTTCTTCTGGTACGGCTGCCCCCATTGCTACTCCCTGGAGCCGGCCCTCAACAAGTGGGTGAGGAGCTTGCCCGGCGACGTGGTGTTCAAGCGCGTGCCGGCCATTCCCACGCCGCGCTGGGCGCCCCTGGCACGCACCTTCTACACCCTGGACGCCATGGGCGAGCTGGAGCGCCTGCACGGCGAGGTGTTCGACGCCATCCACCGGGACAACGTCAAGCTGGACCGGCCGGACGTGCAGCAGGACTGGATGGTACGCAAGGGCGTCGACGCCAAGAAGTTCAATGACACCTGGAACTCGTTCGCGGTGCAGAGCAAGGTGAACCGCGCCGTGCAGATGACCGAGTCCTACCGCATCGACAGCGTGCCGACCCTGGTGGTGGATGGCAAGTACAAGACCAGCGTCAGCGCCGCCGGCGGCAACGAGCAGCTCATCGCCGTGCTCAACGAACTCGTGGCCAAGGCGCGCAGCGCGCGCGGCAAAGCCAGGTAGTCGTGGCGCGCAGTCCGTCCGGGCCGCGCGTCTTCATCACCGGCGCATCCTCGGGCCTGGGCGCCGCCCTGGCGCGGCACTATGCCTCCCGCGGCGCCGTGCTGGGCCTGGTGGCGCGGCGCGGCGACGCCCTCGAGCAGCTGGCGCAGTCCCTGGCGCCGGCGTCCTGCTTCAACTACCCGGCCGACGTGGCCGACGCCAACGCCCTGGCGCGCGCGGCCCGGGATTTCGTGGCGCACGCGGGACTGCCCGACATCGTCATCGCCAACGCCGGCGTCTCGGTGGGCACCCTGACCGAGCATGCCGAAGACATTCCCCGCTTCGCCCGCGTGATGCAGACCAACGTCCTGGGCCTGGTCGCCACCTTCCAGCCCTTCGTGGGCCCCATGCGCGAAGCGGGGCGGGGGCGCCTGGCGGGCATCGCCTCGGTGGCGGGCGTGCGCGGCCTGCCCGGGGCGGGCGCCTACAGCGCCTCCAAGGCGGCGGCCATCGCCTACCTGGAGAGCCTGCGCGTGGAGCTGCACGGCAGCGGCGTGCGCGTGGTCACGGTGTGCCCCGGCTATGTGGCCACGCCCATGACGGCGGTGAACGACTATCCCATGCCCTTCCTGCTCGAGGCCGGCGAGGCGGCGCGGCGTATCGCCCGGGTCATCGAGCGCGGCGCCAGCTATGCCGTGGTGCCCTGGCAGATGGCGCTGGCCGCCCGGCTGCTGCGCGTGCTGCCCAACGCCCTCTACGACCGTCTGTTCGCCCGCGCCGGGCGCAAGCCGCGCGGCCTGCCGGTATGACCCTGCTCCAGGACGCGATCGGCCAGAGCTTTGCGCCTTACCGGGGAGAAGCGCGCATCGTCAGCCTGGTCCCCAGCCTCACCGAGCTGGTGGCGGACCTGGGGCTGGCCCAGGCCCTGGTCGGGCGCACCGGCTTTTGCATCCACCCGCGCGAGGTGGTGCGCACCATCCCCAAGCTGGGCGGCACCAAGGACGTGGACCTGGAGGGGCTGCGGGTCCTTGCGCCCACCCACGTGCTGGTGAATATGGACGAGAACCGGCGTGAGCAAGTGGAGGAGATCGCGCGCTTCGTGCCCCATGTCATCGTCACCGACCCGGTGCGGCCGGAAGACAACCTGGAGCTGTACCGCCTGGTCGGCGGCATCTTCGGCGCCACCGAGCGGGCGGCGGCGCTGGCAAGCGAGCTGTGGCGCGCCCACGAGGAGGCGCTGGCCGTGGGCCAGGCCCTGCCCCAAGAACGGGTGCTCTACCTGATCTGGCGCAAGCCCTGGATGACCGTGTCGCCCCACACCTATATCTCGGCCATGCTCAAGACCGTGGGCTGGATCACCGTGCCCGACCGCAGCGCCCGCCGCTATCCGGAAGTGGACTTCGCCCACCACGCCTCCCTGCGCAAGACCCAGCGGCTGCTGCTGGCGAGCGAGCCCTACCGCTTCCGCGAAAAGCACCTGGCCGAGGTGGCGGGCGTGCCCCAATGGCGCGATTTGCCGGCCATGCTCATCGACGGCGAGATGGTGTCCTGGTACGGCAGCCGCGCCATTGCCGGGCTGCGCTACCTGGCGGCGCTGCGGCGGCAGGTGGCGCAGTCTTAGACCGCCCTCTCCACCAATACCACTTCCCCTTCGCGCCGCTCGGCGCCGAAGCCGACACTCGCCGCCAGGGCCGCCAGGGGGCGGTTGCGTTCCAGGTAGGACATGCGCGCCCGGCGCGCCCCCAGGGCCGGCAGCTGGGCGAGCACATGTTGCAGCAGGCGCCGCCCCAGCCCCTGGCGCCGCCGCGCCCGCGACACGGCGATGCCCACGTCCGCCACGCCGTCGGCATGGAAGTCCACCTCCGCGGCGCCCAGCAGCCGGCCGCCGGCAAACAGCCCGAACACCGCTGCCCCGTCCTTGAAGGGCAGCTGGTCCACGTAGAGACGCAGGCTCTCGGGCGTCATGGTGCGGAAGAAGCGCCAGTAGTGGTCCACGTCGCTCAGCTCTTCCAGGTAGAAGCGCAGCAGCGCCTCCATCTCTTGCGCCTGCAGGCGGCGCACCTCGACGGTATCGGCGTCGGGCGTCATGGCTTGATGCGGCGACGGCGCGCCGCACGCCCTGCAGTCACTTGCGCGAGGCGTCCAGGCGCAGCTTGGCGTAGGAGCCGGGCGCATCCTCCAGGGGCTTGAGCTTGCCCTTGGCCGGATTGCGCGCCGGCACCTTCTCGTCGCCGTTCTGGGCGGCGATCCATTGCTGCCAGTCGGTCCACCAGGAGCCGGGCTGCTGCTGGGCGCCCTCGAACCATTGCTCGGGCGTGGCGGGCAGCGCCTTGGCCGGATTCACCCAGTAGCCGTACTTGTTGGCCGAGGGCGGGTTGACGATGCCGGCAATGTGCCCCGAGCCGCCCAGGACGAAGCGCACCGGGCCCGACAGGCGCTGGGCGCCCAGGTAGGTGCCCTTCCAGGGCGCGATGTGGTCCTCGATGGTCGAGATGAAGTAGGCGGGGATCTTGATCTTGCCCAGGTCGACGGGCGTGCCGCACAGCTCGATGCCGCCCGGTTCCTTGAGCAGGTTTTTCATGTACATGTTGCGCAGATAGAAGCTGTGCATCTTCGCCGGCATGCGCGTGGAATCGGAGTTCCAGAACAGCAGGTCGAAGGGGAAGGGATCCTTGCCCATCAGGTAGTTGTTCACCACGAAGGACCAGATCAGGTCGTTGGCGCGCAGCATGTTGAAGGTGGTCGCCATCTCCGAGCCTTCCAGGTAGCCGCGCTCGAACATCTTCTTCTCGAGATTCTTCACCTGCTGCTCGTCGATGAACACACCCAGCTCGCCGGGAATGGAGAAATCCAGCAGGCTGGTGAAGAAGGTGGCGCTGACCGGGCGCTTGTCCTTCTTGGCGGCCAGGTAGGCCAGGGTGGCGCCCAGCAGGGTGCCGCCCAGGCAGTAGCCGATCATGTTCACCTCGTCCACCCCGGTCTGCTTGCACACGGCGTCGAGGGCGGCCAGGGAGCCCTCGGTCAGGTAGTCGTCGAAGCCCTTCTGGGCCAGGCGTTCGTCCGGGTTCACCCAGGAGACCACGAATACGGTGTGGCCCTGGTCCGTGGCCCACTTGATGAAGGAGTTCTTTTCGCGCAGATCGAGGATGTAGTACTTGTTGATCCAGGGCGGCAGGATCAGCAGGGGGCGCTTGTAGACCTCTGCCGTGGTGGGGGCGAACTGCAGCAGCTCCATCAGCTCGGTGCGGAACACCACCTTGCCGGGCGTGGTGGCGACGTTCTTGCCCAGCTCGAAGGCCGAGGTGTCAGTCATCTTGATGCGCAGCTGGCCGTTACCTTCCTCCATGTCGCGCAGCAGGTTGTTGAGGCCCTTGATCAGGTTCTGGCCGTGGCTCTTCACCGTCTCCCGGAACACTTCCGGGTTGGTCAGGGCGAAGTTGGAGGGGGACAGGGCGTCCACGTACTGGCGCGTGAAGAAGTTCACCTTCTTCTGGGTGTCTTCCGGCAGGCCTTCCACATTGCTCACCACGTCGTGGATGTGGCGCGCCGTGATGAGGTAGGACTGCTTGATGAAGTCGAACAGGAAGTGCTCCTCCCACTGCTCGTCCTTGAAGCGGGTGTCGCCCTTGGCGGGCTGGGCCACCGGCTTGCCCTCCATGCCCATGAAGCGCAGCATGGAGTGCTGCCACAGGGAAAAGTAGTCCCACACCAGGTTCATCTGGGCCTGGGCGAGGCGATAGGGGTTGGCCATCAGCTTGGCCATCATTTCCATGAAGGCCTGGGCGATGCCCAGCTCGTCGGCGGGCGGGCTGACGCCCCGCTGCACCTGGCGCTGCATGTGCTCCGTGAGCAGCTTGGAGGCGCGCTGGGCGACTTCCGCGTAAGTCTTGGCGACTTCCTTGGGATCCGGCAGCTGCGGGTCTTGGGTGTCCTGCGTTGGCGAGGCCATGAATTTCTCTCCTTAGTGAGTCGCGGTGTATTTCAGCTTACCGTCCTCACCCTCCAGCTTCCGCACTTGGTGTGCGTGTTCGAGGTAATTCAGGTGGGCGATCGCCTCGCCCATGGCGAACATGATCTGGTGCGCATCGAGCTCGCGCCGGAACAGTACCGGCAGCAGTTCGGCGGCGGAGCGGGGCGTGGCGCAGGCCGCCAGCAGTTCGGCGCAGCGGCTGCGGTGATGGTGCTCCAGCTGGGCGATGCGCGCATGCAGGCCGCGGAAGGGGCGACCGTGGGAGGGCAGCACCAGCACGTCCTCGGGCAGCGCCTTCAGGCGCGCCAGGGAGTCCAGGTAGAGCTTGAGGGGATCGCCGTCCGGGGTGGCCGCCAGCACGCTGATGTTGGTGGAGATGCGCGGCAGCAGTATGTCGCCGGAGATCAGGGTGTTGATCTCCTCGCAGTAGAGGGAGGCGTGCTCGGGCGAGTGGCCATAGCCCACCAGGACGCGCCACGTACGCCCGCCGACGGGGATCTCGTCGCCGTGCAGCAGGCGCTGGTAGGCGGCGGGCAGGCGCGGTACGCGCTTGCTGTAGGTCGGCCCGCCGCGGGCCAGCAGATCGAGGCGCGCCTGGTCCAGCCCGTGGCGGCGGAACTGGGCCAGCATGGCCTCCAGATCATGTCCCGGCAGCTGATGCCACCAGGCACGGGCCATGAGCAGTTCGCCCTGGGTGATGAGCAGGGGCGCCTGGAGCTTGTCCATGAGCCACTGGGCCAGCCCCAGGTGGTCCGGGTGGCAGTGGGTGACCAGGATGCGCCGGATCGGCCGTTCGCTGCAGGGGCCGGCCAGCAGCTGCTCCCACACCTGCTTGACGCTGTCCAGGCCGATGCCGGTGTCCACCAGCAGGGAACCTTCGCCGTCATCCAGCAGCCACAGGTTGATGTGATCCAGCACGAAAGGCAGGGGCAGGCGCAGCCAATGAACGCCGGACGCGACCGGGGCGATGGTTCCGGGTGCGGGATGCTGCTCCTGGGGATAATGCAAGGATTGGGTATGGGACACTTTCTGCAGGGGCTTTCTGTCGTCGATTGATTATTACAGAGAAATCTGCTTAACTTCCGCGGCGTTTTTGCGCCATTGCCGCGGTGGCGTGGCAAGCCAGCAAAATCAACATTTTATCGCATTGCAATATACACTGCGCGGGGCGGACCGGAAAGAATTCATGAGCGGCGAGCAGCACACTTATACGATTACCGAGCTGGCCCGGGAGTTCAACATCACGCCGCGGGCCATCCGGTATTACGAGGATCAGGGCCTGCTCGCGCCCGCCCGCGCCGGCCAGTCGCGCGTCTATTCCAAGCGCGATCGCACCCGCCTCAAGCTCACCCTGCGCGGCAAGCGCCTGGGCCTGTCCCTGGCGGAAATCCGCGAACTGATTGACTTGTACGACGTCACCCACGACGAAGCCACCCAGCTGTCCAAGTTCCTGGCGGTGCTGTCCAAGCGCCGCGCCGCCCTGGTGCAGCAGCGCGAGGACATCGAGGCGGTGCTGGCGGAGATCGGCGCCCTGGAGCGCCAGTGCCGCGAGCTGCTGGCCAAGCGGCCGGCCCGGCGCAAGGAGAAGAGCCCCGCCTGAAGTCACGTTGACGCTGGCGGGAAACGCCTTTAAGATGCGCCGACCAAGGTTTACGTTTACGTTAACGTCAACTTGGCGCCAGGGGAAGCGATGAGCCATTTCGAGCCGCGGGATCCGAACTACGTTGAAAAGGTGCGGGCGAGCTTCGCCCGCCAGAAGATCATGGCCCATATCGGCGCCGAGCTGGGCGAGGTGCGCCCGGGCCATTGCGAGATCCGCCTGCCCTACCGGCCGCAGATCACCCAGCAGCACGGCTACTTCCACGGCGGGGTGATCGGCACCATCGCCGATTCCGCCGGCGGCTATGCCGGCTACACCCTCATGCCCGCCGACTCCAGCGTGCTCACCGTGGAGTACAAGCTGAACATCCTGGCCCCCGGCGAGGGCGAGCTGCTGATCGCCGAGGGGCGGGTCATCAAGGCCGGCCGCACCCTGGTCATCACCCGCGCCGAGGTCTACGCTGAACGCAACGGCCGGCGCAACCACTGCGCCACCATGCAGCAGACCCTGATGACCATGCACGGCCGCGCCGACGGCTGAACCATCCACGCGCCGCCCTGCAGCGGCCGACAACAAGGAGA
>JBMOQT010000072.1:0-13436 GCA_049320945.1 Pseudomonadota bacterium | reverse complement strand
GCGCAGAAAGAGAGGATCGAGCATGGAGTTTTTCCGCATCAAGAAAGACATCCCCTTCATGCGCCATGCGCTGGTGTTCAACATCATTTCGTTGGTCACCTTCATCCTGGCGGTGGTGTTCCTGGCCACCAAGGGGCTGCACCTGTCCATCGAATTCACCGGCGGCTCGGTGCTGGAGGTCGCCTACGACCGTCCCGCCGACCTGGAACGCATCCGCGCCACCCTGGAGAAGGCGGGCTTCAGCGACACTTCGGTGCAGAACTTCGGCTCGTCGCGGGATGTGCTGATCCGCATGCCCCTGAAGGAAGGGGCGACCACCTCGGACGTGGCCAAGCGCGCCTTCGCCACCCTGTGCGCCGGCGGCTCCCTGAGCGCCGACCAGAACGAATGCACCCAGACCGACGGCGCCAGGGCGCAGCTCAAGCGCGTGGAATACGTGGGGCCGCAGGTGGGCAGGGAACTGGCCGAGAACGGCGCCATCGCCCTGCTGCTGGTGATCATCGGCATCGTCATCTATCTTGCCATCCGCTTCGAGTGGCGCTTCGCCGTGTCGGCCATCATCGCCAACCTGCACGACGTGGTGATCATCCTGGGCTTCTTCGCCTTCTTCCAGTGGGAATTCTCGCTGCCGGTGCTGGCGGCGGTGCTGGCGGTGCTGGGCTACTCGGTGAACGAATCGGTGGTGGTGTTCGACCGGGTGCGGGAGACCTTCCGCAAGAAGCGCGGCATGAGCACGCCGGAAGTGCTGAACCATGCCATCACCAGCACCATCTCGCGCACCATCATCACCCACGGCAGCACCCAGATGATGGTCACCTCGATGCTGTTCTTCGGCGGCGCGGCGCTGCACTACTTCGCCCTGGCGCTCACCATCGGCATCCTGTTCGGCATCTACTCGTCGGTGCTGGTCGCCAGCCCCCTGGTGATGTGGCTGGGCGTGTCGCGCGAGCAGTTCGTCAAGCCGGTGAAGAAGAAGGAAGAGGCGGTGGTGTGACCGCCGCCTAGCCCCGATTTCTCACGGGGGTCGCGGATGATCGCGCCGGTATCGGACCGATCCGGGCGAGCGCTGGAGCGAGGAACGTAGTGGTAGCTACGTTCCGAGTGAAGCGCCGGTCGGGCGGTTCGAGACCAAGCGAGCACCGCGACAGCGAGCGCCTCGTGAGAAATCCGGGCTAGCCGATCCCCAGGTCATCGAGCCCCGTGGCGAACACGTGCTTCACCCGCAGGGTGCGGGGCTCTTCCAGCAGCTTCAGCAGACGGTCCACGTTGGGGTGCTTGCCCGGATGCTGGCGCGCGTCCTCCACGTGTTCGGCGTAGATCTCCAGTCCCTTCCGGGCCGCCTCGGGCGTGATGGCGCCGTAGATCTGGGACAAGTGGTTGTACACCGCCAGGGAGCCGACACTGCCCGCCTGGTGCTCTATGGTCGCCACCACCCGGTCGCCGTCCAGGAGCCGAATGGCTTTCAGGTGGGACACGCCCGGCAGCTGCTTGAGGTTGTTGGCGAAGCTCATGATGCCAGCCCGCCGCGTGCAGTAACGATTTCGGTCATGTTGAGCGAGCGCCTCGTGAGAAATCCGGGCTAGATGCGCTTGGCCAGCTCGGCTGCCTTGCCCGTGTAGGACGCCGGCGTCAGGGCCAGCAGCCGCTGCTTGGCCTCGTCGGGAATCTTCAGCCCGCGGATGAACTCGTGCAGCGCCTCGCGCGTGATGCCCCGGCCGCGCGTCAGGTCCTTGAGCTGTTCGTAGGGGTTCTCCACGCCGTAGCGGCGCATCACCGTCTGCACGGGCTCGGCCAGCACTTCCCAGCAGTTGTCCAGATCCTCGCGCAGCCGCTGCGGGTCCGCCTCCAGTTTGCCCAGGCCCTTGAGGCAGGAGTCGTAGGCCAGCAGGGTGTGGCCGAAAGCCACACCCATGTTGCGCAGGACGGTGGAATCGGACAAGTCGCGCTGCAGCCGCGACACGGGCAGCTTGTCGGCCAGATGGCGCAACAAGGCATTGGCCAGCCCCAGATTGCCCTCGGAGTTCTCGAAATCGATGGGGTTCACCTTGTGGGGCATGGTGCTGGAGCCGATCTCGCCCGCCTTGAGCTTCTGCTTGAAATAGCCCAGAGAGATGTACAGCCACACGTCCCGGTCCAGGTCCAGCAGCACGGTGTTGGCCCGGGCGCAGGCGTCGAACAGCTCGGCCATGGCGTCGTGGGGCTCGATCTGAATGGTGTAGGGATTGAACTCCAGGCCGAAGGACTCGACGAAGCGGCGTGCGAACGCCTCCCAGTCGAACTCCGGATAGGCCGCCAGGTGGGCGTTGTAGTTGCCCACGGCGCCGTTGAACTTGGCCGTGAGGGACACGCCGGCGATGCGGCTGCGGGCGCGCTTGAGGCGCGCCGCCACGTTGGCCATTTCCTTGCCCAGGGTGGTGGGGCTGGCGGGCTGGCCGTGGGTATGGGACAGCATGGGCAGCTCCGCCAGTTCGTGGGCCAGCGCCACCAGGCGCTCGATCACCTGGTCCAGCCCCGGCAGCAGGATGGCCTCGCGCGCCTCCTTCAGCATCAGGGCGTGGGACAGGTTGTTGATGTCCTCGGAGGTGCAGCCGAAGTGGATGAACTCGGACACCTGCATCACTTCCGCGTTGTCCGACAGGCGCTCCTTCAGCCAGTACTCCATGGCCTTCACGTCGTGATTGGTGCGCGCCTCGATGGCCTTGATGGCTTCCGCATCGGCGGCGGAGAACTGGGCGATCACCTGGTCCAGCTCGGCCGCCGTCTCGGCCGAAAAGGGCGGAACGTCGGCCAGGCGGGGTTCCGCAGCCAGGGCCTTGAGCCAGGCGATTTCGACGCGGACGCGGTTGCGGATGAGGCCGTATTCGCTGAAATGGGCGCGTAGCGCCGCCACTTTCTCGCCATAGCGGCCGTCGAGGGGGGACAGGGCGACAAGGGGGGTGAGCGTCATGATGGGACAAACTGCTTGATCCGGCGCGGATTTTACCACGCGCGGCGGGGCGGCTGCGGAGGCGAAACCGCGCTGGTATGGTCAGGGCGCGATGCTATAATCGCCTTGCATCGAACGCAGCGGAAGACGCATGAAGCTCATTGGTTCCCTGACTAGTCCCTATGTGCGCAAGGCGCGCATCGTCCTCGCCGAGAAGAAGATCGATTACGAGTTCATCCTCGACTCGCCCTGGGAACCCACCACCCGCGTGCCGGAGAAGAATCCGCTGGGCAAGGTGCCGGTGCTGATCCTGGACGACGACACCATCCTGTTCGATTCCCGCGTCATTGTCGAATACCTGGACAACGTGGCGCCCAATAACAAGTTGTTCCCCGCCGCCGGACGCGAGCGCATCCTGGTCAAGCGCTGGGAAGCCCTGGCCGACGGCGTGGTGGACGCGGCGGTGGCGATTGTCATGGAGAACCGCCGCCCGGCGCGGGAACGCAGCGCCCCCTGGATCGAACGCCAGCGGGACAAGATCCAGCGCGGCACGGAAGCCTTGTCGGAAGAGCTGGGCGAGCAGCACTGGTGCCACGGCAACGCCATGACCCTGGCCGACATTGCCACCGGTGTCGCCCTGGGCTACCTGAGCTTCCGCCTTGCCGATTTCGACTGGCGCGAAGCCCATCCCAACCTCGCCCGCCTGTACGACAAGCTGATGCAGCGGCCGTCGTTCGCCGACACGGTGCCGCAGGGGTAGGCCCGATCTACTCGATAATCCCCCCACCCAGGCATACCCGCGACTCGTAGAGCACCACGCTCTGCCCGGGCGTGACAGCCCATTGCGGGGCGGCGAAGATCACCTCGCAGCGCGCCTCATTCACCTGTTCGACTTCGCACGGCGCGTCCGGCTGGCGGTAGCGCGTCTTGGCGGTATAGACCCAGTGGGTGTGGGGCTTGCGCCCGCTCACCCAGGACAGATCCGTGGCGCTCAGGCGGTCGCGCAGCAGGCTGGGGTGGTCGTGCCCCTGCACCACGTAGAGCGTGTTCTCCTTCATGTCCTTGGCCGCCACGTACCAGGCGTCGCCGTCCGCGTCCTTCTGGCCGCCTATCCCTAAGCCCTGGCGCTGGCCCAGAGTGTAGTACATGAGGCCGTGATGGGTGCCGAGCTTCTTGCCTTCGAGCGTGCGGATGTCGCCGGGATTGGGCGGCAGGTAGCGCGCCAGGAACTCGCGGAACGGGCGCTCGCCGATGAAGCAGATGCCGGTGGAGTCCTTCTTGGCGAAGTTGGGCAGACCCGCCTCCTGGGCCATCTTGCGCACATCGCGCTTGTACAGGTTGGCCAGGGGGAAGAGGGTCTTGGCCAGCTGCGCCTGGTTCAGGCGATAGAGGAAATAGCTCTGGTCCTTGGTGCCGTCCTCGGCCTTGAGCAGCTGGTACTCCAGGCCGTAGTCGCCCTCCACCGCGCGCACCCCGGCGTAATGGCCGGTGGCGATTCTATCGGCGCCCAGGCCCATGGCGTGGTCGAGGAAGGCCTTGAACTTGATTTCGGCGTTGCACAGCACGTCCGGGTTGGGCGTGCGCCCCGCCTGGTACTCCCGCAGGAACTCGGCGAACACCCGGTCCTTGTACTCCTTCGAGAAATTCACCACCTCCAGGTCGATGCCGATGACGTCGGCCACCGAGGCCACATCCACCAGGTCCTGGCGCGTCGAGCAGTACTGGTCGTCGTCGTCGTCCTCCCAGTTCTTCATGAACAGGCCGACCACCTTCCAGCCCTGCTGCTTGAGCAGCAGCGCGGCGACGGAGGAGTCCACGCCCCCCGACATGCCCACCACCACCGTTCCCTTACTCATAATGTTTTATTAGTTCCAGGCCATAGCGCCGCCCGGCGAGATAGTCGGCGACGCACTGCATCACCAGCGGGCTGCGGTGGCGTTCCCGGCAGGCCTCGATCTCCCCCTGCGTGAGCCACAGGGCGCGCAGGATGCCCCGGTCGAGCCGGCGCTCCGGGTCGAAGCCGGTCACCTCGCCGCCGAAGGCGAAACGCAGATAAGTGACGTCGCCCGCGGGCCGGGGCCACTGGTAGATGCCCACCAGGAAGCGTGGCACGAAGTGATGGGCTGTTTCCTCCAGGGCTTCGCGCGCCACCGCGTGCACCAGGGATTCGCCCTGGTCCAGGTGCCCGGCGGGCTGGTTGAAGCGCACGCCGTCGTCGGTCTCCTCTTCCACCAGGAGGAAGCGGCCGTCGCGCTCGACCACGGCGGCGACGGTGACATTGGGTTTCCAGATCATAAAAAAACAAAAACGCCGCGACCGGCGAAAGCCCGTATTTTACCGCGCCCGATGGGCGCCATCGGCAGCCGCGGCGAAATAGGCTAAAATTTTGCCTTTTCAACGGACTGCTGGAGAAACAACCATGTCCATGGCGGACCGCGACGGCTTCATCTGGTACGACGGCAAGCTCGTCCCCTGGCGCGAGGCGACCACCCACGTGCTCACCCATTCCCTCCACTACGGGCTCGCTGTGTTCGAAGGCCTGCGCGCCTACAAGACCGACCGGGGGACGGCGATCTTCCGCCTCAAGGAGCATACCGACCGCCTGTTCAACTCCGCCCACATCTACATGATGAAGATGCCCTACAGCAAGGCGGAGTTGATGGAGGCCCAGCGCGAGGTGGTGCGCGCCAACGACCTCGAGTCCTGCTACATCCGCCCCATCGCCTTCTACGGCTCGGAGAAGATGGGCATCTCCACCAAGGGCAGCCGGGTGCATGTGGCCATCGCCGCCTGGCCCTGGGGCGCCTACCTGGGCGAGGAGGGCCTGGCCAAGGGCATCCGCGTCAAGACTTCCTCCTTCGCGCGCCACCACGTGAACGTCTCCATGTGCCGCGCCAAGTATTCCGGCACCTATGCCAACTCCATCCTGGCCAGCATGGAAGCCACCGAGCACGGCTACGACGAGGCCCTGCTGCTGGACGTGGAAGGCTTCGTGGCCGAGGGTGCCGGCGAGAACCTGTTCGTGATCAAGGACGGGCGCATTTACGAGCCGGAGATCGCCTCGGCCCTGACGGGCATCACCCGGGCCACGGTGCACACCCTGGCCAAGGAACTGGGCTACGACATCACCACCAAGCGCCTCACCCGCGACGACATCTACATCGCCGACGAGGCCTTCTTCACCGGCACCGCCGCCGAAGTCACCCCCATCCGCGAGCTGGACGGACGCCAGATCGGCGAGGGCCGGCGCGGCCCGATCACGACCAGGATACAGAGCCTGTTCTTCGACGTGGTGGCGGGCAAGGTGCCGGCCCATGCCGAATGGCTCACCCCCGTCGCCTGATACGGAAACGACCATGGCCGCACAAATCAGCGAAAAGGAAAAATCCCGCGTCGTCGAAGTCACCGCCAAGGACCTGCCCCTGCACTGCCCCCAACCGGACGCCCCCCTGTGGGCGCGCCATCCGCGCGTGTTCCTGAACGTGCTCAAGACCGGCGAGGAGATGTGCCCCTATTGCGGCACCCGCTATGTGTTCAAGGGCGAGGCGCCGAAGGGGCACTAGTGCTGTGACGAGGGACGAGTGACGGTTGGCGCACCAATGGTGTTCGTCACCCGTCACCCGTCGCGCTCCCATGAACATCCTGATCGTCGCCCCTTCCTGGATCGGCGACACCCTCATGGCCCAGCCCCTGTTCATGGGGCTCAAGGCCAGGCATCCCGGCTGCAGCATCGACGCCCTGGCGCCCGCCTGGGTGGCGCCGGTGCTGGAGCGCATGGCGCAGATTCGCCGCGTCATCGCCAATCCCTTCGCCCACGGCGAGCTGAACCTGGCGGCACGCCGCGCCCTGGGGCGGCGGCTGCGCGATGAAAGCTACGACCTGGCGCTGGTGCTGCCCAACTCCTGGAAGTCCGCCCTGGTGCCCTTCTTCGCCGGCATCCCCCGCAGAGTCGGCTACCGGGGCGAGATGCGCTATGGCCTGCTCAACGAGCTGCGGCGCCTCGACGAGGCGGCCGTGCCGCGCCTGGTGGATCGCTACGCCTTGCTGGCGGAGCCGCCCGGCGCCCGCCCCTCCGCCTCCCTGCCCCTGCCGCGGCTGGAGCAGCGGCCCGAGTCCCGTGCCGCGACCCTGGCGGCCCTGCAGCTTGTCGCACGACCGGCGCCCGTGGTGTTCTGTCCCGGGGCCGAGTACGGCCCGGCCAAGCGCTGGCCGGCGGCCCACTTCGCCGCCCTGGCGCGCCGCCTGGCGCACGATGGGCACCCGGTATGGCTGGTGGGCTCGGCCAAGGACGCCGCTGTGGGCGCGGAAATCGCCGCCGCGGCCGCCGGCGCCTGCCGCAACCTGTGCGGCAAGACACGCCTGGACCAGGCCATCGACCTGCTGGCCGCGGCGCGCCTGGTGGTGAGCAACGATTCGGGCCTGATGCACGTGGCCGCCGCCCTGGACCGGCCCCTGGTGGCGCTTTACGGCTCCTCCAGCCCGGACTACACGCCGCCCCTGTCGCCCCGGGCCGTGGTGTTGCGCACCGGCATCGAGTGCAGCCCCTGCTTCGAGCGCGAGTGCCCCCTGGGGCATTTCCGCTGCATGAACGATCTCACCCCCGACCTGGTCCACGCCCGCGTCACAGCCCTGCTGCGGCACGCTGCGGCCGACCTCAGCAATGGGTAACACCGTCTCCGGCTACCGCGCGCCCCGATGGCTGCGCGGCGCCCACGCCCAGACCATCTACCCCCTGCTGCGCAAGGGCCTGTTGCCCGCCTATCGGCGCAGGCGCTGGGACACGCCCGACGACGATTTCATCGACCTGGACTGGCTGCCCGAGGCCGCGCCGGCCGCAGCACCCCTGGTGGCGCTTTTCCACGGCCTGGAAGGCAGTTCGGCCAGCCACTACGCCCGGGCGCTGATGCACTCTGTGGCACGGCGCGGCTGGGCCGGCGTGGTGGTCCATTTCCGCGGCTGCTCCGGCTGCCTCAACCGTCTGCCGCGCGCCTACCATTCGGGCGATTCGGCGGAGGCCGACTGGGTGCTGCGCCGCCTGCGCGCCCTGCATCCGGGGCGCAGGCTCTACGTGGTCGGGGTGTCCCTGGGCGGCAACGTGCTGCTGAAATGGCTCGGGGAGCAGGGCAGCGCGGCCGAGGGCATCGTGGACGCCGCGGCCGCCGTGTGCGCGCCGGTGGACCTGGCGGCCGCCGGGGCGGCCCTGCAGCAGGGCGCCAACATGATTTATACGCGCCACTTCCTGCAGACCCTGAAGCGCCACGCCCTGGCCCGCCTGGAGCGCCACCCGGACCTGTACGACCGGCGCCGGGTGCTGGCGGCGCGCACCTTGCATGATTTCGACGACATCGTCACCGCGCCCCTGCACGGCTTCCGCGATGCCGACGACTACTGGAGGCGCGCCAGCAGCCGGCCGTGGCTGCCCCACATCGCCGCGCCCACTCTCATGCTCAACGCCCTCAACGATCCCTTCCTGCCGCCCGCGGCCTTGCCCGCCCCCCATCAGGTGGCGCGGGCGGTGACGCTGGAATATCCCGACCAGGGCGGCCATGTGGGCTTCGTCGCCGGTGCCTTTCCCGGCCACCTGGACTGGCTGCCGGCGCGCCTGCTGCATTTCTTCGAGCGCGGCACCTGAGCGGCGCAGCGCCGCCCGCGGCTCCCGCAACCCTTGTCCGCCGGCGTTGTCCGATCGGATGCAGGCAGCGGGTGGCATAAGTGGGATAATTGTCGCACGCCGCCGGTATGACGCAGCTCGCGTCCGGTTTCCTCCTATATCAAGGTTCAACGACCGCCATGCAAATACCTGCCCCAGAAATCTTCAAGGCCTACGACATCCGCGGTATCGTCGGCAAGACCCTCACCAGCGAGTCGGTTTTCTCCATCGGCCGCGCCATCGGTTCCGAGGCCAAGGAGCGCAACCAGCGCACCATCGCCGTGGGACGCGACGGGCGCCTGTCGGGACCGGAGCTGGCTGCGGCGCTGATGGACGGCATCAATGCCAGTGGCATGGACGTGATCGATCTCGGCATGGTGCCCACGCCGGTGTGCTATTTCGCCGCCTACTACCTGAACACCGCCAGCGCCGTCGCCGTGACCGGCAGCCACAACCCGCCCGACTACAACGGCTTCAAGATCATGCTCGGCTGGGACACGCTGCACGGCGCCGCCATCCAGGCCCTGCGCGGCCGCATCATCGAGCAGCACCTGGCCGAGGGCCGGGGCGGCCGTGAAGCAGTGAACATCAAGCGCCCCTACCTCGAGCACATCGCCGGCGATGTGAAGCTCAAGCGGCCCATGAAGATCGTGGTGGACTGCGGCAACGGCGTGGCCGGCGCGCTCGCGCCGGAGCTGTTCCGGCGCCTGGGCTGCGAGGTGACCGAGCTGTTCTGCCAGGTGGACGGCAACTTCCCCAACCACCATCCCGATCCCTCCAAGCCCGAGAACCTGGCCGACGTGATCCGGGCGCTGCGCGAGACCGACGCCGAGCTGGGCCTGGCCTTCGACGGCGACGGCGACCGCCTGGGGGTGGTAACCAAGGACGGCGAGATCATCTACCCGGACCGCCAGCTCATGCTGTTCGCCGCCGACGTGCTGTCGCGCCAGCCCGGCGCCCAGATCGTGTTCGACGTCAAATGCAGCCGCAACCTGGCCCCCTGGATACGGAGCCACGGCGGCCAGCCGCTGATGTGGAACACGGGCCACGCCCTGATCAAGGCCAAGCTGCGCGAGACCGGCGCGGCACTGGCCGGCGAGATGAGCGGCCACATGTTCTTCAAGGAGCGCTGGTACGGCTTCGACGACGGCCTCTATGCCGGCGCCCGGCTGCTGGAGATCCTGTCGGCGGCGCCCGATGCCAACGCCGTGCTCAAGGGCCTGCCCAATGCCTTGTCGACCCCGGAACTCAACCTGAAAATGCAGGAAGGCGAGCCCCACGCCCTGATCGCCCAACTGCAGCGGGAGGCCAAGTTCCCGGGCGCCCGGGAGATCATCACCATCGACGGCTTGCGCGTCGAGTACGCCGACGGCTTCGGCTTGGCGCGCGCCTCCAACACGACGCCGGTCATCGTGCTGCGCTTCGAGGCCGACGACGAGCAGGCCCTCAAGCGCATCCAGAACGAGTTCCGGCGAGTGTTCCAGGAGGCCAGGCCGGGCATTTCCCTGCCGTTCTGATAGGATGGAAGCTGTGCCCCGGGCTGCAGGCCCGGGCGCCTGCAAAATGGCTCAGCTCTCACAAGAACTCTACCTCGGCCGACAACCCATCCTCGACCGCGGCGAACGGCTGTTCGCCTACGAGCTGCTGTTCCGCAGCGGCCACCACAACGTCGCCAACGTCATCAACCACAGCTGGGCCACGGCGACGGTCATTTCCCACGTGTTCACGGACCTGGGCCTGGAGGCGGCCCTGGGACCTTACAGGGGATTCGTCAATTTCGGCGCTACCATGCTCATGAGCGACGCCGTGGAGCTGCTGCCGCCTGAGCGCTTCGTGCTGGAGGTGCTGGAGCACGTGGAGGTGACGCCCGAACTGGTGGCCCGCTGCCGCGCCCTCAAGGACAAGGGTTTCTCCCTGGCCCTGGACGACTACGTGGGCCTCGACCAGCGCTATGCGCCGCTGCTGGAGCTGGCCGATTTCGTCAAGGTGGACCTGTTGTCCCTGGCCGAGGACGAGCTGGTGCAAGTGGTGAATTCCCTCAAGCACTGGCCGGTAAAGCTGCTGGCCGAGAAAGTGGACAACGAGGCCCAGCATCGCCACTGCATCGAGTTGGGCTTCGAGTACTTCCAGGGCTATTACTTCGCCCGGCCGGCCATCATTTCCGGCAAGAAACTGAGCCACTCGGAACTGTCGCTGATGCGCCTGCTGGCCCTGGTGCTGGAGGATGCGGAGACGGCGAAAATCGAAAGCGTGTTCAAGCAGGAGCCCGGGCTCACCCTGAACCTGCTGCGCCTCACCAATTCGGCGGCGAGCGGTGTGCGCGAGCACATCACCTCCCTGCGCCATGCCATCACCGTGCTGGGGCGGCGCCAACTGCAGCGCTGGCTGCAACTGCTGCTCTATACCCAGCCCGGCGCCCGGGCGGGCGGCCCGCTGCTCGCCCTCGCTGCCACGCGCGGCCGCCTCATGGAATGCCTGGCCGCGCACGTGAACCCCGCCGGCGAGTTCGCCGATCACGCCTTCATGACCGGCATCATGTCCCTGATGCCGGCGGTGCTGGGCATTCCCATCGAGAAAGTCATCGAGCCCTTGCACGTGGGCGGGGACATAGCGGAAGCGCTGACGCGACGCAGCGGCAGGCTGGGGGCCCTGCTGTCGCTGGCGGAAAAGCTCGACGAGGACGACGCCGATGCCTGCGCCGAGCTCACCGCCGCCCTGCCCGGCCTGACGGCCGAGACGGTCAACGCCTGCCTGAGCCAGGCGCTGGCCTGGGCGAGCAATATCTCCACCGCCCACTAGGGCTATTGCGACGAAGGCCGCTCCCCGTAGCCGCGGCGCTGCAGCCAGTCGCGCACCGCGAGCCCCGTGCCGTAGTCCCAGGGCCTGAGCTTTTCCGGGACAATCAGGCGGTACTCCGCCAGTTCGTGATTGAGGCGCACTTCGCCCTCGGCCACCACGTGGTAGGCGACGATCAGTTCGTTCTTGCGCTGGAAGGGGTACACCCCGATCAGCTCCACCCGGGTGGCGCGCAGGCCCAGCTCTTCCTGCACTTCCCGGGCCGCCGCCTGTTCCGGCGACTCGTCGCGCTCGATGAAGCCGGTAACCAGGCCGAACATCTTCTCCGGCCAGGCGTGGTTGCGCGCCAGCAGGATGCGCCCGCCCAGTTCCACCAGGGCCGCCGCCACCGGCAGGGGATTGTCCCAGTGCACCCAGCCGCAGGCCGGGTCGGGACAGGCCAGGCGCTGGCGCTCCTCGATCAGCCGCGCCTCCAGGGGCCGGGCGCAGCGGGGACAGAAGCTGGGCGCGGTCATTGGCCGGCCGCCGCGCGCGTGTCGGCGACGAAGCGGTCGACGCGCTCGGGCGGCGTGTCCCAGGCGCACATCAGGCGGCTGCCGCCGGCGGCGAAGAAGTCATGGAAGCGCCAGCCGCGCGCGCGCAGCGCCGCCGCCACGGCCGGCGGCAGATCGGCGAATACCGCATTGGCCTGCACCGGATACAGGATGCGCACGCCGGGCACCGACCCCAGGCCCTCGGCCAGGCGCCGCGCCATGGCATTGGCATGACGGGCGTTGTGCAGCCACACCCCGTCCGACAGCAGGCCGAGCCAGGGTGCCGAGACGAAGCGCATCTTGGAGGCAAGCTGTCCCGCCTGTTTGCAGCGGTAGGCGAAATCCTCGGACAGGGTGCGGTCGAAGAACAGCACCGCGTCGCCCACGGGCAGGCCGTTCTTGGTGCCGCCGAAGCACAGCACGTCCACCCCGGCGCGCCAGGTGATATCCGCCGGCGCCACGCCCAGGGAGGCCACGGCGTTGGCGAAGCGCGCGCCGTCCATGTGCACCCGCAGGCCGTGCTTGCGCGCCACGTCCGTCAGGGCGCGGATCTCCTCCGGTGCATAGACCGTGCCCACCTCGGTGGACTGGGTCAGGCTCAGGGCCTTGGGCTTGGGGTAATGGATGTCCCGGCGCTTGGTGACGATGCGCTCCACCGCTTCGGGCGTGAGCTTGCCCAGGGGCCCGCTGCCGGTGAGCAGCTTGGAGCCGTTGGAGAAGAACTCCGGGCCGCCGCATTCGTCCGTCTCCACGTGCGCCAGCTCGTGGCAGATGACGCTGTGATAGGACTGGCACAGGCTCGCCAGCGCCAGGCCGTTGGCTGCCGAGCCGTTGAACACGAAATAGACGTCGCAGTCGGTCTCGAACAGCTCGCGCAGCCGGTCGGCCACCTGCTGCGTCCAAATGTCGTCGCCATAGGCCGGCTCGTGGGCGGCGTTGGCGTTGATCAGGGCCTCGAGGGCGGGCGGGCAGATGCCGGCCCAGTTGTCGCTGGCGAATTGGGGTTCCATGCTTGCTCCGAAAACATGACGCGCTGCGGCGTGATGCGCCTACAGACGCTGCTCCACCCACCCCTTCACCGAAGCCAACGCCTCGCTCAGCTTCTCAGGCTGGGTGCCGCCCGCCTGGGCCATGTCGGGGCGGCCGCCGCCCTTGCCGCCCACCTGCTGGGCGACGAAGTTCACCAGCTCGCCCGCCTTCACCCGGGCGGTGAGATCGGGGCTGACGCCGGCCAGCAGGGACACCTTGCCCTCCTGGGCAACGGCGAGCACCGCCACGCAGGATCTGAGCTTGTCCCTGAGCTTGTCCCAGGTCTCGCGCAGGGCCTTGGCGTCCACGCCTTCCAGGGTCGCTGCCAACACTTTCGCGCCATTCACTTCCGCTGCCTGGGCCGCCAGGTCGTCACCCTGGCTGGCGGCGAGCTTGGACTTGAGCCGCGCCAGCTCCTTCTCCAGGACGCGCACGTTGTCCAAAATCTGGGCCACCTTCTGGGTCACCTCGGCGGGATTGGCCTTGAGGTTGGCGGCGATCT
>JBMOQT010000071.1:0-13535 GCA_049320945.1 Pseudomonadota bacterium | reverse complement strand
CTCGCCGCGCAAATGCAGGGAACCCACCAGGTCACGCCCAAGCGGACCGTCTCCGTGGAAAAGGTCAAAGTCATCCCTCAGCCGATCGGCGGGCTCCTCGACTACATCGCCCAGGAGGACGCCGATATCGACGATGCACGGGTGCTGGTGGTCGATCCCGGTTTCTTCTCGGTCGACTGGGTCGTGATCGCCCACAAGGATCTGCACCGGCAATCGTCCGGCACGAGCCTCAACGCGTCTTCCGTGGTCCTGGAGGAGGCGTCCCGGCTGATCGCCAAGGATCATGGATCGGCGCTCAACGTCGAAACCCTGGAAAACGCTCTCCGGGCCGGCAAGGCGACCGTGCTCGTTCTCGGCCAGCGCGTGGAGGTTTCACCCTACATCGAGCAGGCGGCGAAGACCGTCGGCCCCGTCGTGATCGAATCCATCCAGAAATCGCTTCGGACGGAGAGCAAGATGCCTGACCTCGTGGTTCTCGTCGGCGGCGGCGCCGCGTTCTTCCGCGAGGCCGTTCAAGACGCCTTTCCGCGACTGGCCGTGCTCACGCCCAAGGAATCGGTCTTCTCCAATGCCCGCGGGTTCTGGTTGATGGGGGCCGCCTTGTGAGCAGCATCCGCGTCGTGCTCACGGTCACGCCGGCGAGCCCGGAGCTTTTCGGCGGGCTGAAGGACGTGCCCGCCAGGCTTCGGGCCGAGCGCGTCCGCACGCTGGCCACGCTGGGCCTGGCCGCCGTGTCGGGTGGGATCCTCCCTGCCACAGCAGCCACACCCCCACACGCGCCGGCAGCCAGGCAGAGCCATGGGGCTTCGAATCGTGCCCTGACGTTCGCCAAGTCGTTGGGGGACGGGGTATGACCAGGCCGGCCAGGCTTCCGCCAAATGACAACCTGTTTGCGCCGTTGCCGCGCATGTGGCACGAGAGGCCGAATCGCTTCTGCGGCGTATGACGCATGCCTCCGGTTGAACGGAAAGTCGGTCGCCATCACCTGGCGCTCTACCGCGGCTGGCTCCAGGGGCTCGATCTCAAGGCCCTGGCGGATCGCTACCTCGAGACCGGACTGGATCTTCGGCTCGCGAAGGCCACGCTTGTCTGGCTGCGCGACACGCTGAGCCAGGCCGCCTTGCGCCACGGCCACCGGGGAGAGGCACGGTTGCTGCGGCTCCATCTGGCCTCCGGCCAGCAGGGCAAAGCCCTTCCCTGCCCGTCGCTGGACGATTTCCGGGCTGAACACGATCCAGGCGGATTCTATCGAGAGGAGGAGTTGATCGCGCTCTACCTCGACGCCTTTCCGGAAGCGCGGGATAAGAGGGGGCGCCAACGCCAGCGACTGATCGACCGCCAGATCGCCGCCCTGGTCTGGATCGAACGACTGCTGGTCACCGACCCCGTGCCGGCCGATCCGGTGTCCGCCTGGTTCGACCAGCCCATCGCAGACCGCCTCATTCTTGCCGGCATCCCGACCGTCGGGGCTCTTCTGGAGCGCATCCGGGGACGAGGATACCGCTGGTGGGTCACGGTGCCGAAGCTGGGTGAGAAAAGCGCCAACCGGATCGTCGCGTGGCTGCGAGGGTACGAATCGTCCCTGGGCGCCCTGCCCGGCCACGCCCTCGCGCCCCTCCGCACCCAGCCTGTGCCGGCGCTCATCCAGGAGAGGAGTCGCGAAACCGCCATCGTGCCGATGGAAGCATTCGCCGTCCCCGACGCGCTCGCCGGCGCGACCGGTTCCAATCGCTATCCCGGCCAGCCGCGCATTCAGGCGGTCAACGATCTTCAAGCCATCCAGTCATGGCTTGCGACGAAATCGGGCAGCTCCAATACCGAGCGCGCATACCGCAAGGAATCGGAGCGCCTGCTGCTGTGGGCCGTGATCGAGCGCCGAAAGGCGCTCTCCGATCTGACCGTCGACGATTGCGCGGCCTACCGCGACTGGCTGTCGGCGCTCGGGCGAAGCTCTCCTGAGCACTGGCCCTTCCGTGTCTCACAGAGCGACTGGATCGGCAAGCGCAATACGCCGCGCTTCAGCCCCGCCTGGCGCCCGTTCGACGGCCCCCTGTCGGCCTCAAGCGTGCGCCAGGCCCTGACCATCGTTTCCGGCCTGTTCGAGTGGCTGGTGCGCGTCCAATACTGCGCCTTCAACCCTTTGGTTGGCAAAAAGCTGACGACCTAAGAAGACGCACCGGCCGACATCGAGCTGACCCGGGTGTTCTCCCAGGCGCAGTGGCGATACTTGACCCACCACTTGGACCAGCTGCCGCGCGATGCACACTCCCACAGACTGCGCTTCGTGCTCCCGTTCGCCTATGCCACAGGTCTGCGGCTGTCCGAACTGGTGGATGCGAAGGTCGGGCGGCTCTATACCATGCCGCTCAGGGATTCGCTGGGTGTTCGATGGATGCTCAAGGTGCGCGGCAAGGGAGGGAAGTGGCGGGCCGTGCCGATCCCGGAAGGCGTCCTGATCGCCTTGGGAGAATATCTGACCCGTCGTGGCCTTCCTCCCGATCCCTTGGCGAATCCGTCCGAGACCCCGCTGATCGCCCGACTCGGCGGCAACGAGCCCGTATCGCCCAGCAGCCTCTACAAGGCGTTGAGGCCTCTATTCCAGGGCGCGGCCGACGCGCTCCGGGCAGAGGGTCACATGCAGGAGGCCAAGGACTTCGATCGGGCTACCGTGCACTGGCTCCGCCACACCCGGGGCAGCCACCTCGGCCTTGCTGGGGTTCCCCCCAACCTCATCCAGAAGCTCCTGGGCCACGCGAGCCTGGCGACCACCTCCATCTATACGGAATCGGATGAAGAGCGAGTGTGGCAGGAGTTGGCCAACCTGGAGGCAGCCGATGCGGATTGAGTTCAGGAGCGATACCCGTGGCTACATCCTCGCCCTCGAACGCGACTTGTTCGGCGCCTTCGTACTCGTCCGGCGCTGGTATGGTCTCGGCAATAGGCGCGGCGGCGTGAAGCGCGAAGTTTTCCTCCAGGAGGACGCGGCCCTACGCGAACTCAAGCGGATCGAGCGGTTGCGTGTCCGGCACGGCTATCGCAGGCTGGAGGAATAGTGCCGCGTGGCGGCCGACCGTTCGCTGTTTGCGAATTGCGAATGACGAGGCGTCGTCCTGCCAGTGCACCGTCAGCGCACCCAATGCAAACGCGCGGGGGCGGCCTTCTGGCCGATGTCGCCCGCCAGTGCACCGCCTGTGCCTTCAAAGCGGCATTCCGCCGGTGCCGGGCCGTCGAGCGTACCGTCAGTGCATCGTCTGTGCACTTGCTGGAGACCGGTACCCTCACCCCGAGCAACCAGGTGCCGTGCCCGATCATAACGGCAACGACAGCCGGGCGCGCCCGGAAGCTCGCCCAAGGTCATGATTTGCTTGGCGTTCCAGCACGGCGATTCTCCATTGCCCAACTTGTCGGCGAAAAATGGCGTTCTTGATAATGGCACTTATCATGAATTCCATTCGGCCAGCCAGAACTCCGTCGGAGAAGTCGAACCGGCGAACTTTCCAGTTCCAGGCTTGTCGATGGTGCGTAAAACGGCAATTTGATAATATTCGGCCCTGCAACATAAGTTCTTCGCAACAAGAAGAATCTGCCCTTCTTACATGCGCATCTGGCACCTGCTTCTTATTCTGCTGTTGAGCATCGCGGTTCCGACCTACGGGCTCGCGGCTACGGTCGTGCCGGAGGCCTGCCCTGCGCATGCAGACATGAGTATGGAAGAACCGGGCGCGTCGAGTCCGTGCTGCGACCATTCTGGCCGCTCCGGACAGCTGCCAGGCGACGCCTGCGCGCCGCACTGTAGCGTTGCCAGCGGATGCGGCGGCGTTCAGTTCATGCAGCCGTTCGCTGTGCCCATGCCAGCCATGACTGCCGATGCGCAGCAGCGGACCGGCATCTCTCCTCTCATCGCCGCTCCCGATCCGTTCGGGGTCTGGCGACCTCCCCGTCTCCTCTGATCCTTACCTAGGCAGAACGCTCGGTCGGTGGCCCATGGGCCGCTGAGCGCGCCCCGCCTACCTTGACTCGCCGATATGCAGCGACCGGATTTCGCCGGGACCGTTGCGTGGATAGCTGCGTATCGGTCGTCGTTTCTCTCGACGAGGAGATGTCATAAGCATGCAGAAGAGGAAGTTTCTGACGATGTTCTTGTTCGGCGCCATCGCGCTCGCCCAGCCGGGTTTTGCCGCGGACGCGCTGAAAGTCGATGAGGCGCGGGTTGTCGCCCCGGTGCCTGGACAAACCGTTGCAGCCGCGTACATGGTGCTGGAAAGCCCGAAGGGCGCGCGTGTCGTTGCCGCCGAATCCGACGTGGCCGATTCGGTCCAGATCCACACGATGTCGATGCAGGGCGACGTCATGCGCATGCGCCGGCTGGAGGCCCTCGACCTGCCAGCGGGGCGTCCGGTCCAGCTGGCGCCCGGCGGCACGCATCTCATGCTCTTCGGGCTGCGGGGCAAGCTGCGCCCGGGCGGCACCGTCGCGCTGCGCCTCACAGTGACCGAGGCCGGAGGCGCGAACCGGATCGTCAGCCTGAGTCTGCCCGTCGCCGACGGTCCTCACGCGCACGGAGGGCGCCATGACTGACTTGCGCCGGCGTGAGCTGCTCCGCCTCGGCGCCCTGGTGGCACTGACTTTCGCGCTCCCCTCCTGCGGCAAGAAGGCAGAGGCCTTTCGCTCCACCGACATCACCGGCGTCGATTGGGGTCGCGACTTCCAACTCACCGACCACTCAGGCCGGCCGCGCCGCCTGGCGGACTTCCAAGGCAGGGCAGTGCTTCTCTTCTTCGGCTATACGCACTGCCCGGACGTCTGCCCTGCGGCGATGGCGAAAATGGCCGCGGTGGTGCGCGGGCTGGGCGAGGACGGCGCGCGCGTGCAGGGGCTGTTCGCCACCCTGGACCCGGCGCGCGACACGCCGGAATTACTGGCCGAGTACGTGCCGGCCTTCCACCCGAGCTTCATCGGCCTGCACGGCAGCGAAGCCGATGTGGCGCGCACGGCTGCGGACTTCAAGGTCTTCTTCTCGCGCGGGGCCCCCGACGCCTCTGGGAATTACACGGTCGATCACTCGACCGGGCTCTTCGCCTTCGACCCGGCCGGGCGGCTGCGCCTGTTCATCGGAAACCAGGCGGACCCGGAAGCGATCGCGCACGATGTCCGGATCCTGCTGCAGTCCTGAAGGAGAATGGGCATGAAACAGTATTTCATCTGGGTCGCCCTCGCCGGCCTCGCCGCCGCGACCGCCAGTCACGCCGCAGCGGACGTGGAGCGCGGCGCCCAGGCGTTCCGTGCCTGCGCGTCCTGTCATTCGCTTGCCCCCGGCGATCATCGAACCGGGCCCAGCCTTGCGACCGTCTTCGGCCGCCGGGCGGCAACGGCGGACGGGTTCCAGCGTTACTCGGCGGCGCTGCGCCAATCGGGCGTCGTCTGGAACGGCAAAACCCTGGACGCCTGGCTGCGTGATCCGGCCGCCTTCGTCCCGGGCAACGGCATGGCGTTCCAGGGGCTGCCCGACGCGCGCGCCCGCGGCGACCTGATCGCCTATCTGCAAACAGTGTCGACCGGAAAGATCGCCGCGCCGAAGACGCCCGGATTGCCCGACCTGAAAGCGGTCGATCCCGTACAACGGGTGAAAGCCATACGCCACTGCGGCGACAGCTATTTCGTCACCCTCGCCAACGGCGAGACCTATCCGTTCTGGGAGTTCAACCTGCGCTTCAAGACCGACTCGTCCTCCCGCGGCCCAGCCCGCGGCCAGCCGGTCATCGTCGGCGCCGGCATGGGCGGCGACCGTGCGCAAATGGTGTTCGCCGAACCGGGCGAAATTTCCACCTTCATCCGGAGCCGGTGCGAATGAATACAGCCGATACGCCCAACACGACCGCCTCGACGCCGGAATCCCCGTCCGGGAGCGGCGCGCGGCGCACGGCTTTCCTGCTTCCGCTCGCCCTGTTCGGCCTCCTGGTCCTGGTGCTCGGGGTGGGTCTGTTCCTCAACCCGCGCGAAATTCCTTCGCCGCTGATCGGCAAGCCCGTCCCCACCTTCGACCTGCCGCCGGTGAAAGGACGCACGCTGGGCCTGTCGAGCGCCAACCTGAAGGGCGAGGTGTCCCTCGTGAATGTGTTCGCCTCCTGGTGCGTTGCCTGCCGCGAGGAGCATCCCGTTCTCGTCGATCTCGCGCGCCGCCGTGTGGTGCGGATCCACGGCCTCAACTACAAGGACAAGCCGGAGGATGCCGCGCGCTGGCTCGACGAATGGGGCGATCCCTACACGCGCACCGGCGCCGACCTGGACGGCCGCGTGGGCATCGACTGGGGCGTCTACGGGGTGCCGGAGACCTTCGTCGTCGGCCGCGACGGCCGCATCGCCTACAAGCACATCGGCCCGATCACGCGCGAGTTCGCACGCGACCAACTGCTGCCGATGATCGAGCAATTGCGGCAGGCACCATGAGGATTCCCGCTTCCCTCCGCGCTTCGCGCCGCCTGCTTTTGGTCCTCATCGCCGGCGTGGCCCTGGCCGGCGGGCTCGCGGCCTACGTCCTGCGCAGCCCGTGGGCGACGGAGGCGGCGTCCGCAGAACGCATCCCACTGCGCGGCGTGCGCTTCCAGGACGGCCAGGGCACGGCGCTGAGCCTGGAGGACTTCCGCGGCAGGGTGGTGCTGCTCAACATCTGGGCCACCTGGTGCGTGCCCTGCCGCAAGGAGATGCCCGCCCTCGACCGTCTCCAGAAGCAACTGGGCGGTCCCGCCTTCGAGGTGGTGGCAGTGTCGATCGACCAGGACGCCAATCTGGTGCGCGAGTTCTACCTCAAGTACGGCATCAAATCCCTCGCGCTCTACATCGATCCCGCGACGAGCATCACCGCCGCGCTGGGCACCGTCGGCATCCCGACCACCCTGCTGGTGGATCAGGCACGCCGCGAGGTCTGGCGCAAGGTCGGGCCGGCCGAGTGGGATGCGCCGCCCTCGGTTGCGGAAATCCGCAAGCACCTGCCGGCCGGCGTGAAACCGTGAAGAGGAGTGCGAGAGCGATGTGGACGCGACGCAACGTGCTGCAATCCCTGGGCGCCGGGGCGGGACTGGTCGCCGTGCTGGCGCCGATCCGGCGTGCGCTGGCGGCGGTCGAGCCGGATCTGATCCTGCGGCTCACCGCCCGGCGCGACGAGGTTCCCCTGTGGCCGGGCGCCAGGACAGCGGTGCTGAGGTACTTCGGCGACGTTCTGCGCGGCCGCGCCGACGCTCTCAAACCCTCCCCGGGCTACCTGGGACCGACGCTGGAACTGCGTCGCGGCGAGCGCGTGCGCATCGAATTCCGCAACGGTCTGGCCGAGCCTTCCATCATCCACTGGCACGGCATGCTCGTGCCCGAATCCGCCGACGGCCACCCGCGCTTCGCCGTCGGGCCGGGCGGCGAATATGTCTATGAATTCACCGTGCGCAATCCGGCCGGCACCTACCTCTACCACCCCCATCCTCATGGCCTCACCGGCGGCCAGGTGTACCGGGGGCTCGCCGGGCTGCTGATCGTGCGCGAGGACCGGGAGCGGGCCTACGGGCTGCCGGCAGCGGAGCACGAGTTGAGTCTCGTCATCCAGGACCGGCGTGTGGACGACAACCAGTTGGTGTTCAAGCGCACGATGATGGACGACATGAACGGCGTGCTGGGCGACACCGTGCTGGTGAATGGCATGCCGGACGCCGCTTTCCAGGTCACGCCGCGCCCCTGGCGGCTGCGGCTTGCCAATGTGTCGAATGCGCGCATCTACAAGCTTGCCTGGTCCGACGGCCGACCGCTTAGCGTCATCGGCACCGACAATGGCCTGCTGTCTGCCGGCGAGGGCATTCAGACACGACCCTACGTCGTCCTCGGTCCCTTCGAGCGCGTGGAACTGCTGGAGGATTTCGGCGCGCGCCGCCCGGGGGCCGAGATCGCCCTCACGAGCCGCGAATTCGCCGGTGTGGGGATGATGGACATGATGGGCGGCGGCGCCGACGGCATGATGGGCGGGATGATGGGCCGCGGCATGGGCGGGATGATGGGCAGCATGATGGGTCCTGGCCAGGGCGAGGAACTGAACCTCGCCCGCTTCACCGTCGCCGCCGCCGCGCGCAGCCCCGGCGAAACATTGCGCCTCCCGCCCGCCGAGGCGCCGCCGCATGGGCGGCACGAGATGTACACCCGCCTTGCCTTCCGCCACATGCAGGGGTTCCTCAACGGTCGTCGCTTCGAGATGGAGGCGGTGGCCGGTGACGAGCGCCTGCCCCTCGGCAAGGGCACCGTGTGGACATTTGCCAATGACGCGGGAATGATGGCGATGCCCCATCCCATGCACGTCCACGGGGTTCGCTTTCGCGTCCTGGAGCGCAGCGGCGGCGCCCCGGCGGACCTGCGCGAGGGGCTGGTGGACGCCGGCTTCAAGGACACCGTCCTCATCTTTCCCGGCGAGACCATGCGCCTGCTGCTGGCGCCTACGGAGCCGGGGCTCTTCCTGTACCACTGCCACAACCTCGAGCACGAGGACGGCGGGATGATGCGCAACTGCCTGTTCGGTCCGCCGGTACGCGGATAGAGCCGCGCCAGCTCGGAATCACTTCAACAAAGAAGGAGCAAGGAAATGGAAACGTCCACAATTTCTCAACGCGCGTCATCCGCGTACGGATGGGGGCGCCTCGCCGCGCTGCTCAGATCATTGCCCCGTCGCACCCTGATCGTCACCTTGGCCGTGGCTGGCGCGGCCGTTGGGCTGTACCTCGGCTGGGACTGGCTGGCGGCGGCGGGGCTCACCTCGATCGTCGTCGGCTTCCTGCCCTGCGCCGCCATGTGCGCGGCCGGGCTGTGTGCCGGCCGGCACGGCGGCAAGGGCGGCTGTCACGGTAAGGACGGGGCCGGCGCGGGCGCGCTCCCGCCGGAGGACAAGGCATGAGACGAGCGATCATCCCCCTTCTGCTTGCCGGCCTGCTGATCGCCCCGGCCCGCGCCGCCGAACCGGCGGCCGCGCCCGATCCCGCCCTGGTGGAGGCCATCGTCAACAAGCTCGAGCGCGACGGCACCCTCGACCGCGCCGTGGAGCGCGCCCTCGGACGCCTCGCCCAGAAGCAGCAGGAGACGCAGCGCCAGCAGCAACTGGCCGCGCAGGCCAAGGCGGCCGAGCGCGCCAGGTCCGCGCGCAAGGTCGTGCCCGGGCGCGACCACATCCGCGGCAACGCGGCCGCGGATGTGTCGCTGATCGAGTACTCGGACTTCGAATGCCCATTCTGCAAGCGCTTCCACCCCACCCCGGGGGCCGCGCTGCAGCGCCACGCCGGCCGCGTCAATTGGGTCTGGCGCCACTTCCCCCTCGGCTTCCACGACCCGGCGGCCCGGCGCGAGGCCATCGCCAGCGAATGCGCGGCGAAGCTGGGCGGCAACGAAGTCTTCTGGAAGTACGCCGATGCCGTCTTCGCCCACACCCGCTCCAACGGGCAGGGGCTGGCCGAAGGCAAGTCGGAAGCCGCGCTCGCCGAGGAACTCGGCATCGGGCGCGACGCCTTCGCGCGCTGCTTCACCGACCCGGGGATCGCCCGGCGGGTGGACGAGGACATCGCGGAAGGCAATACCGTGGGCGTGTCCGGCACGCCGGCGACGATCGTGCGCAACAACCGCAGCGGCGAGTCGGTCTGGGTGGTCGGGGCGCAGCCGGCCGAGGCCCTTGATGCCGCCATCGGGCAGGTGCTTGGCGGCAAGGGCCGGGAGCGGCGTCAGCCATGACCGACGCCTCCACGCTGGGCCTGGCGGCGGCGGCCGCCGCCGGCTTCGTCTCCTTCCTCTCGCCCTGCGTGCTGCCGCTGGTGCCGGCCTACGTCTCCTACGTGGCGGGGCACTCGCTGCACGGCTCGCAGCCCGCCATGGACGCCCGTGTCCGCCTGACCGCCGGAGCCATGAGCGTGTTCTTCGTGCTCGGCTTCAGCGCCGTGTTCATCACCCTCGGGGCGAGCGCCACGGCGCTCGGCCGGCTGCTGCTGCACTACCGCTACGAGGCCAACCTGGTCGGCGGCGCCATCGTGCTCGCCTTCGGCCTGTTCATGCTGGGCCTCGCCCGCCACGTCACCTGGTTCCATCGCGACCTGCGCTTCCACCCCCACTTGGCCGGCGGTCATCCGGGCGCGGCCTTCGTGCTCGGGGTGGCCTTCGGCTTTGGCTGGACGCCCTGCATCGGCCCGGTGCTGGGCGCCATCCTCACCGCCAGCGCCCTGCAGAGCTCGCTGTCCGCGAGCATGGGCCTGCTCGCCGCCTACGCCCTGGGCCTGGGTGTGCCTTTCGTGCTCGCGGCGGTGTTCATGCGCGAGCTGGTGGGGCGGCTCAAGTGGCTGCGCCACGCCGGGCGTCCGCTGCAGATCGTGGCCGGCGCGGTCATGGTGCTGATGGGCGTGGCGATCATGACCGGCAAGCTGAGCGAGTTCAGCTACTGGCTGCTCGATCGCTTTCCCGTACTTGGACAGATCGGATGATGGCTTTTCCCAAACGCGGCGACCGTTCGCCGCATTTCTTACTCGAGAAGGAGTTTCACATGATGAGCAAACGCATGACGATGACCCTGCTGACCGTGGCGCTGGTTGCAGGCGCCGCAGGTCTGGCGGCCGCCGCCGACGCGGGGCCGGCGAAGCCGGGCATGCACGGCATGGGGGAGATGCCCATGGGCCAGGACATCATGGGCATGATGGATTCATGCCGGAACATGATAGGCGGCGCCATGATGCCGCACCTGCCGCCCGGAAACGAGAAGCTCGAATTCCAGATGCACGCGGAGATGATGCAGAAGATGGGCGAGATCGCCGCCAAGTACGCCGAGCGGATCAAGGAGGCCAAATGAGGCGAGCGGTCATGCCCCTCATGCGCAGGCTCGCAGGCGCCGCGCTGCTCGCCCTCGGGCTGGGCGGTTTCGCGGGCGCGGCCGTCGCGGGCGACGCCGTCGCCCTCGCCATTGATGGCGCGGGCCGGACGCTGTTCAAGGCCGGCCCCGAACTCGTTGTGCGCAGCGGCGATGGCGGGCTGCACTGGGCACCCGTGAAGCTTCCGACCCTCGCGGCGCCGGGGCGCATCGCCTCGGTCGCCGTGGCTGCGGGCGGCGCCCTCTACGTCGCCGGCCCGGGCTTCGGCGTGCTGCGCAGCGACGACGGTGGCGAACACTGGTCGGCGCGCTCGGCGGGCTTGCCGGGCGCCGAGGTCGCCGCCCTCGCCACTCATGCGGAGCAGCCCGAAACGGTCTTCGTGTACGTGACCGGATACGGCTTCTTCCGCAGCCAGGACGGCGGGGCGCGCTGGCAACTGATGGACGCCGGGCCGCGCGGCGGCATCGTGCGCTTCGTGCATTCGAACATGCCGGGCAGTATGCAGACCGGCTGGCTGTTCGCCGCCACGTCCCAGGGGGTGCGCCGGGCGATGGACTGCTTCTGCGGCTGGCGCGACGCGGGCGAACTCGGACGCCCGGTGACGGCCGTCGCCTACGATCCGCGCCAGCCCCGCACTGTCTATGCCGCGACCGGCGACGGCGTGTTCCGGAGCGCCGACGGCGGCGAGCAATGGTCACGCGCCGGCGCGCCCGCCGCCGCCGTGGGGGCACTCGTCGTCACCCCGGACGGTATCGTCTATGCAACGGCAGACGATGGCACCCTGTTCCGCAGCCGCGACGGCGCCAAGACCTGGGAGCGGGTCGGTGCGTAGCGTCGCGGGCGCGGCCCTGATCCTGCTGAGCGCGGCCGCGATCGCCGCCGAGTCCGGGCCGGACGCAGGTCGCCGCGTCTACCAGGCGCAGTGCGCGTCCTGCCATGGCGGCCGGGGCGAAGGGGCGCCCAATTGGCAGGAGCCGGACAAACACGGAGAAATGCCCGCGCCACCCCACGACCGGAACGGGCATACCTGGAAACACGCCGATGGCATGCTGTACCGGATCGTCGAGGACGGCTGGCGCGATTCCTTCAACAAGACCCAGCGGCTCACCATGCCCCCCTTCGGCCAGACGCTCACGCCCGGCGAGATCCGCGCCGTGATCGATTACCTCAAGACTCTATGGAAGCCGGAGCAGCGGCGCTTCCAGGACGAGGAGAGCCGCCGCGAACCCTACCCGCCCGAGGCGCAACGAGCGCCCGGGCCCGTTCCGATTCAACCTCAAGACAAGGAGCAATGACCATGCGTTACCCCAAAATCCTGCTGCTGGCCCTCACCCTCGGCGTGCAGCTGCCGGCCCTCGCGGCGGGCATTCCCGTGAAGCTGTACAAGAATCCCAATTGCGGCTGCTGCGACGGCTGGGCGAAGCACATGGAGGCCAACGGCTTCGCGGTGGAGAAGATCAACACCACCGACCTGCCCTCGATCCAGCAACAATACGGCGTGCCTGAAAAGCTCGCCGGCTGCCACACGGCCATCGTCAACGGCTACGTCGTCGAAGGGCTGGTGCCGGCGGAGTTCGTCAAACGCCTGCTCAAGGAGCGTAGTCCGGCGAAGGGCATCGCCCTGCCGGGCATGCCGGTGGGCGCGCCCGGGATGCCGGGCGAGAAGCGCGCGCCGCTGAACGTTTACTACCTGGGCCAGGGCGCGACGCCGAAGGTCTTCGGCAGTTTCTGAGCGGCCGGGCCGGGAAGGGGTATCGGCGATGAGCGCAGGCGATTCCGGGCGCGTCTTCCGCTGGCTGCTCGCGGGCGCGGTGGCCTTTCTCGTCGGCGCGATCATCGTCGCGGAGCGGGACGCGCCCGCGGCCATCGACCCGGCGGACAAGGCGCTGGTCGCCGCGGGCAAGCGCATCTACGACACGCAGTGCAGCGCCTGCCACGGCGCGAAATTGGAGGGGCAGCCCAACTGGCGCGAGCGTCTACCCAGCGGGCGCATGCCCGCGCCGCCCCACGACGCCAGCGGCCACACCTGGCACCATCCGGACGCCGTCCTGTTCGGCATCGTCAAGGAAGGGCTGGTGCCAGGGAAGTTCGCGCCGCCGGGGTACGAAAGCGACATGCCGGCCTTCGGCACGACCCTGTCCGACGACGAGATCCGCGCCGTGCTCGCCTACGTCAAGAGCACGTGGCCGCAACAGCAGCTCGCCTACCAACGGGGGATCGACCGAAACAGCCGCGCCAGGCGGTAACGTGCCCCTGAACGCGCTTCCCGGTACCGTCTAGGTGCTCTTCGGCTGCATCGCGATGATCGCCATGCCGAGCAGCGCCACCCCCGCGCCGACCGCATCCCAACGCGTCGGGGTGACGCCGTCCACCATCCACAGCCAGGCCAGCGCCACGGCGATGTAGACGCCGCCGTAGGCGGCATAGGTGCGTCCCGCGGCGAAGGGGTGCAAGGTGAGTAGCCACGCGAAGAGCGCGAGCGAGATGGCGGCCGGCAGCAGCAGCCACACGGGGCGCCCCTGTTTCAACACCAGCCACGGCAGGTAACAGCCGACGATCTCCGCGACCGCGGGGATCACGAACAGGACGGTGGTCTTGAGCAACTGCATCATCGCACTTCACCGGACTGCGCCGCGTGGCACGCGCAGGCCTCGCCGTGCGCTGCTGCCA
>JBMOQT010000070.1:0-13590 GCA_049320945.1 Pseudomonadota bacterium | reverse complement strand
ATCTTCACCGGGCACACCACGCCGCACTGGTTGCACAGGGTGGCGGCGTTGGGCAGGTCCACGGCGTTCTCCAGGCCCACGTAGGACGGCGTGAGGATGGCGCCCATGGGCCCCGGATACACCCAGCCGTAAGTGTGGCCGCCCACCGCCTGGTATACCGGGCAGTGGTTCATGCAGGCGCCGCAGCGGATGCAGCGCAGCATGTCCCTCAGTTCCCCCGCCAGCAGCCGGGAACGGCCGTTGTCCACCAGCACGATGTGGAACTGCTCCGGGCCGTCCGTGTCGGCGCCGCCACGAACACCGGTGTTCACCGACACGTAGTTGGTGATGGTCTGGCCGGTGGCGGAGCGCGGCAGCAGGCGCAGCAGCACCGACAAGTCCTCCAGGGTGGGCACCACCTTCTCGATGCCGGTGACGGCCACGTGGATGCGCGGTAGCGTCGTGACCATGCGCCCGTTGCCCTCGTTGGTGACGATGCAGGTGGAGCCGGTCTCGGCGACGATGAAGTTGGCGCCGGAGATGCCCATGTCGGCGCCCAGGAAGTGGGGGCGCAGCACTTCCCGCGCCTCGCGGCACAGGGCGCCGATGTCGGTTTTCCGGGGAGCGTGATGCTTCTCGGCGAACAGGTCGCTGATCTGGTCGCGCACCTTGTGGATCACGGGAGCGACGATGTGGGACGGCGCCTCCTGGGCGAGCTGGAGGATGTATTCGCCCAGGTCGGTCTCCACCACCTCCAGACCCGCCGCCTCCAGGGCATCGTTCAGCCCCACCTCCTCGCTTACCATGGACTTGGACTTGACGATCTTCTTCACCCCGTTCTGCCGGGCGATGCCGGTGACGATGCGGCAGGCGTCTTGCGCGTCCTCGGCCCAGTGCACCACGGCGCCCCGGGCCGTGGCTTCCTGCTCGAAGCGCTCCAGGTAGATGTCCAGGTCCGCCAGGGCCCGATTGCGGATTTCCTTGCCCGCCTCGCGCAGGGGCTCGAAGGCGCCGAACTCGGCCACGGCGGCGGCGCGGTTGGGCACGAACTTGACTTTGACCAGCTTGAGCGCCCGCTGCAGCGTCGGATTGTTCAGGTTGTCGTGGGCCTTCTGCTTGAATTGGTTCGAAGTGACCTGCACCGCCCTACTCCTTGTCGCCGGCCAACACTTCGGCCACGTGCATCACCCTGGTCTTCAGGTCGCCGCGCCGGCGCAGCCGCCCCTCGATATTGAGCAGGCAGCCCAGGTCGCCGCCCAGGATCACGTCGGCGCCGGTGGCGCAGGCGTTGGCGCACTTGTCATCGGCGAGCTTGGTGGAGATCTCGCCGTACTTGAGGGAGAAGGTACCGCCGAAGCCGCAGCAGGTCATGGACTCGTCCATTTCCCTGACCGGCACCCCGGCCAGAGCCAGGAGCTTGCGCGGCTCGTCGTAGATGCCCAGCTCCCGGTAGCTGGAACAGGAATCATGGTAAGTGGCGCTGCCTGCCATGCGGCCGGGCACCGACTGGACCTGGAGCACGTTCACCAGGAAGTCGCACAGCTCATGGGTGCGTTCGGACAGCCGTTGCGCCCGGGCCGACCAGCCGGCATCGTCGGCCAGCAGCTTGGGGTAATGGACCTTGATCATGCCGGCGCAGGAGCCGGAGGGCGCCACCACGTGGTCGAAGCCCTCGAATTCCTCGATCACCTTCATGGCCAGGGCCACGGCCGTGCGCCGGTCGCCCGAGTTGTACCCGGGCTGGCCGCAGCAGGTCTGGCTGCGCGGCACGCCCACCTGGCAGCCGGCATGCTTAAGCAGCCTGAGGGTGGCCAGGGCGACGCCGGGCCGGGCGAAATCGGCCAGGCAGGTGACGAACAATCCGACGTGCATTGTTTTGATCCTTGTCGTATCAACACCAGGCTCCCCTCGCCCGCGCCAGCGGGAGAGGGGCCGGGGGAGAGGGCAACCGCGGACGCAATGATGACACGGCTGGCCGCCCGCCGCGGCGTGAACTCTTTTCGCCGCTGCGTCCTAAGCGGTTCACCGCTACACTCGCCCCATGAGCGCCAAGATCCCGCCCCTGCATGCCCTGCGCGCCTTCGAGGCGGCGGCGCGCCTGGGCTCCTTCGCCAAGGCCGCGGAGGAGCTGTGCATCACGCGCAGTGCCGTGAGCCACCGCATCCAGTTGCTGGAGGACCTGCTGGGGGAAGCCCTGTTCCAGCGGGAGGCGCGCGCTCTGGCCCTCACCGCCAGGGGCGTGAGCTACCTGGCCCTGGTGCGCAAGGCGCTGGACTCCCTGCAGGAGCTGGCGCTGCAGGGCGGCGGGCGGGCAGGCCTGAAGGTGACTGTGGCAACCCCGCCCACCTTTGCCCGCATGGTGCTGATGCCGCGGCTGCCGGACTTCCAGGCCGCCCATCCGGACATCGAGCTGGCGCTGCAGTTGGCGGTGCCCCTGCTGGATCTGGCCGCCGGCGACACGGACGTGGAGATCCGCTTCGGCACCGGCCACTACCCCGACCGGGAGGCCCATTTGCTGCTGGACGAACCAGTCTTCCCCGTGGCCAGCCCCGCCTACCTGGAGCAGGGTCCGGCGCTAGGCCAACCGGCCGATCTGCAGCGGGCGCAGCTGTTGCGCAGCACCCTGGAGCCCTGGGCGCCCTGGTTCGCCGCCGCCGGCCTCAACTGGGGCGAGCCCACCGGCGGGCCGCGCTTCGAGGACCTGGCCCTGCTCTACCAGGCGGCGGCGGCCGGCCAGGGGGTGGCCCTGGCCCGGGCCACCCTGGTGCGGCCGCAACTGGAGGGCGGCGAGCTGCGGCGGCTGTTCGACATCGAGGCCCGATCGCCCCACGCCTATTACCTGGTATACCGCAGCCAGGTGGTGCAGCGGCCGGAGGTGGCGGCGTTTGTGGAGTGGCTGCGAGGGGCGATCTAAGACCCATCCCCACCCCGGCCCTCCCCTTGAAGGGGCGGGTGAGAGGTGGGGCCGTTGGCCCGAAATTTCTACCGCGCCGTCCAGCCCAGGTCCATGGTGAGGGCGGAGCCGGTGATGGCGCCGGCGGCCGGCGAGCACAGGTAGGCGACCATCTCGGCCACCTCCGCCGGCTCGATCAGGCGCTTCACCGCCGCCGGCTCCAGCATCACCTTCTCGATCACCTCCGCCTCGGGTATGCCGCGGGTGCGCGCCTGGTCGGCGATCTGGTGGTCCACCAGGGGCGTGCGCACGTAGGCGGGGCAGATGGCGTTGCAGGTGATGCCGAAGGCGCCCCCTTCCAGGGCGGCGCTGCGCGTCAGGCCGATCAGGCCGTGCTTGGCGCTGATGTAGGCCGCCTTGTGGGGCGAGGCCACCAGGCCGTGGATGGAGGAGATGTTGATGATGCGCCCCCACTGCTGGCGCTTCATGGCCGGCCAGCAGTAGCGCGTGAGCAGGAAAGGGGCGGTGAGCATCACGGCGATCATCTTGTCCCAGGTGTCCTCGGGAAACTCCTCGATGGGCGCCACGTGCTGGAAGCCGGCGTTGTTCACCAGCACATGCACCGCGCCGTGGCGCGCCAGGGTCTCGTCCACCAGGCGCTTGCAGTCTTCGCGCCGGGCCGAATCGCCCTGGACGAAATGCCCGCCCAGGGCCGCCGCCACCGCCGCGCCGGCCGGGTTCATGTCGGCCACCACCACCTTCGCGCCGGCGGCCGCCAGGCGCTCCGCCACCGCCTTGCCGACGCCGCTGGCGGCGCCGGTGACGATCGCGATCTTGTCCTTGAGATGTTCATTGTCCATAGCCACTCCTTCCTGATGCGAACATCATGTTGCGCGGCAACATTCTAACCGAAGGAGCGACTTTCATGCGCCGGCTTTGGCGCCGACGGTCACCACCGCCTGGACCAGCTCGGCCACGGAGCGCACGTTCATCTTCTCCATGACCCGGGCGCGGTGCACCTCGACGGTCTTGATGCTGATGTTGAGGGCGTCGGCGATCTGCTTGTTGAGCTTGCCGGCGATGATCAGGTCGAGCACCTCCCGCTCGCGCTCAGTGAGGCTGGCCAGGCGCCGGGCCGCCTCCAGCTCCTGGCGCCGGCGCTCGCGGCCCGCCCGGTCGAGGCCCAGGCATTGCTCGATCAGGCGCAGCATGTCCTTGTCGTTGAACGGCTTCTCGATGAAGTCGGCGGCGCCCTTCTTGAGCGCCGCCACCGCCATGGGCACGTCGCCGTGGCCGGTGACGAAGATCACCGGCAGGGTCGAGTGCAGCGCATGCAGCTTCTCGTACAGCTCCAGCCCGCTCATGCCGGGCATGCGCACGTCCAGCACCAGGCAGCCGGCCATGTCGCTGCGGTAGGCGGCGAGAAAACTCTCGGCCGAGGCGAAGGCTTCCACCTTGAAGCCCTGGGATTCCACCAGCCACACCAGGGAATCGCGCATGGCCTCGTCGTCGTCCACCACATAGACGCGCTGCTCGATTCTGGACGCTTCGATTGCCACGATCAGCCCTCCACCGGCAAAGTGAATCGGAACACACTCCCGCGCGGCGCGTTGGGCTGGGCCCACAGGCGCCCGCCGTGAAACTCGATGATGGAGCGGCAGATGTTGAGCCCCATGCCCATGCCTTCCGTCTTGGTGGTGTAGAAGGGGGAGAACAGCTTGTCCGCCTGCTCCGGATCGATGCCGTGGCCGCGGTCGGCGACGGCCACCTCGATCATGCTGCCGCCGTCCAGGCAGGCCGATACCGCCACCTGCCTGTCCTCCGCCGCCGTCTCGTGCATGGCCTCGATGCCGTTTTTCACCAGGTTGAGCATCACCTGCTCGATCATGATTTTATCCGCGTAAACGCAGGGCAGGTCGCCGGGGATGTCGAGCTTGATGGCGACCCCGGCCTTGCGCGCCTCGATGTCGGCAAAGCCCATGGCCTCCTCCATGATATCCCCCAGGCGCACCGGCGCGCGGTTGGGTTCGCTCTTGCGCACGAACTCGCGCATGCGGCGGATGATCTTGCCCGCCCGCTCCGCCTGGAAGCTGGCCTTCTGCATGGCCGCCAGCAGGTCCTCCGGGCGGTATTCCCCCGACTGCAGGCGGTTGACCGAACCCATGCAGTAGTTGGCAATGGCCGACAGGGGCTGGTTCAGCTCGTGGGCCAGGCTGGAGGCCATCTCGCCCATGGTGATCAGGCGCGAGGTCTGCTCCAGGCGCTCCTGCTGCTCCAGGCTCACCTCCTCGGCGCGCTTGCGGTCGGTGATGTCGGTGGCGATCTCCATGCGCACCACGCGCCCGTCCACCCAGCGGATGGCGCGCACCCGCAGGTGGTACCAGTGGCCGTTCTGGCTGTTGCGCAGCTCGCCGTCGAACAGCTCGCGCGGCAGCTCGTCGGCGGCGAGCCGGCGCGGGTCGGCCAGCAGCACCGCCGGGTTGGGGCGGCAGGCGCCCGCCACGTCGGCGTCGCGGCGGCCGATGGCATCGAAGCCATAAATGCTCTTGAAGGCGCGGTTGGCGAACAGGATCTCGTCGCTGTGTACGTCGGCCACGCACACGGCGTCGTCCAGCCCCTCCAGCACGGCGACGAAGCGCTGGTGCGAGGCCTCCAGGTCGGCGCGGGCGCGCTTGGGCTCGGTGATGTCCACCAGCGAGCCCATCCAGCCCGTCTGGCGGCCGTCGGCGTCGATCAGGGGCGAGATGAACATGCGCGCGTCGATGCGCTCACCGTTCTTGCGCTTGATATGGGTCTCGACGCCGGCACGCGGGATCTCGCCCTTGAGGGTCTGCTCCCACAGCTGCCAGATGCGCTCCAGGTTGTCGTCGTCCCAATAGGGGAAGGGCGGCTTGGCCCCGATCAGCTCCTGCGCCGACCAGCCCACCATGTCGCAGAATGCCGGGTTCACGTAGATGATGCGCCCCTCCATATCCACGGCGCGCATGCCGGTGGTCACCGACTCCTCCATGGCCTTGCGGAAGGCGTACTCGGTGCGCATCGCCTCCTCCGTGCGCTTGCGCTCGGTAATGTCGTGGGCCACGGCGTACAGCAGCCGCTCCTCGATCACCGGGTTCACGTTCCATTCCAGCCACTTGTAGCTGCCGTCGGCGCACCGGTAGCGGTTTTCGAAGTTGATGGAAGGCTCGCCGCGGGCGAGCTTGCGCACCTCGTCCATGGTCGCCGCCATGTCGTCGGGATGGACGAAGTCGAATATCGTCTTGCCGCGCTGGTCGTCCGGGCCGTAGCCCAGCACGCGCTCGAAGGCGGGATTGGCGCGCACCATGCTGCCGTCCAGGCCGACGATGCACAGGATGTCCAGGGACAGGTTGAACAGCCGGTCGCGCTCGCGCTCCGCGTGCTGGCGCCGGCGCACGTGGGCGGTGAGTGCCCACAGGCTCCACACCATCAGCATGGCCAGCCCGACGATCAGCAGGATCAGCATGTCGCGGCCGAGCCCCGATTCCGCCTTGTAGGCGGACACGCGCAGGCGCACGCCGTGTCCGGGCGGATCGAGATAGACCACGTCGGAGCGCTCCGTCTCGTAGTCGATGGTGGAATTGGTGCCCAGGACCTGGTACTGGCCTTCCAGCACCAGGCGGTACTTTCCGGTGAACCACGAGGGCGCCAGGTGCTCAAGCAGGGTGCCGGCGGTATAGACGCCGACGATCGCCCCCAGGGACTCGCGATTGCGGCTCACCGGCACGTACACCTCGATGGCCACCTCGCCCCCGGGCCCGGTGATGGGCGCGCTGTAGGCCGGCAGCCCGGTCTGCTGGGCGCGCTGATAGGCGGCCACCTGCTCGGGAGCGCCGAACTTGTCGCCGCTGGTGCGCGTGGTGGTTTCGAAGGGGGCGGCCCAGCGCACCACCTGGTCGGCGTTGATCCAGACGATGTTGGTCAGGTCGGGGTTGTTGGCCACGTACTGGGTAGCGCGGATCTGGAAGTTGTCCTGGTCCAGCGTGCCCTCGGCGATCTCCCTCGCCAGAAGCTGCAGGAATTCCTGGTTGGTGATGAGATGGGTGCGGATAGTCTGCTCGGCCCACTGGATGTCGCGCACCAGGGCGCTGCGCTGGGCGTCGTCCTCGTAGCGCTGCAGCACCAGCAGCAGGCCGAACAGCACGCCGATGAACAGGAACAGCACGACGTTGGGCACCGCCCAGACCCAGCTGGCGAAGGCGCGGCGGGGCCGCGGCGGGGGAAGGGCTGCGGCCGGATTCAAGCGGGAACTGTCCATGGCTCTATGCTGCTCCGATTACATCGGCGAGGGGTAAGGGGCGGATATTAGGGTTTTCCCTAGCACCGTGTGAACCCGGGCGCGGCTGGGCGCCCGGATATTTGCTATTGTGTACCCCCGCTTTACGGTAAGCCCATGTCTGCGCTGCGTTTCTGCCTGCTGTTCCTGCTCCTGCTGCCGGCGCTGGCCGCGGCGGCCGAGCCCATCAAGATCGGGCTGACCGGGGCCTTCACCGGCGGCTCGGCGCCCATGGGCATCGCCATGCGCGAGGGCGCGCTCCTGGCGCTGGACGAGATCAACGGCGACGGCGGCGTGCTGGGGCGTCCCCTGGTGCTGGTGGAGCGGGATGACCAGGCGCGGCCCGAGCTGGGCCCGCGCATCGCCCAGGACCTGATCAAGCGCGAGAAGGTGGTGGCGGTGGTGGGCTTCGTCAACACCGGCGTCGCCCTGGCGAGCCAGCGCTACTACCAGGAAGCGCGCATCCCGGTGATGAATGCCGTGGCCACCGGCTCGCTCATCACGCGCCAGTTCCTGCCGCCGCGCTATCCCGACAACTACATCTTCCGCGTCTCGGCCAGCGATACCATCCAGGCGGAGATGATTGTGCACGAGGCGGTGGACGTGCGCGGCCTGGCGCGGCTGGCGATCTTCGCCGACACCACCAACTACGGCCAGATGGGGCGCGACGACCTGGAAAGGGCGCTGGCGCGGCGCGGCCTGAAGCCGGTGCTGGTGGAGCGCTTCCAGCTGCGTCACAACGACTTCGTGGCGCGCCTGCAGAAGGCGCGCAAGGCGGGCGCCGAGGCCATCCTTACCTACGGCATCGGGCCGGAGCTGGCGGAAATCGCCAACGGCATGGCGCGCCTGGGCTGGCGCGTGCCCCTCATCGGCAGCTGGACCCTGTCCATGTCCAACTTCATCGACAACGCCGGGCCCAACGGCGAGGGCGCCACCATGCCCCAGACCTTCATCCAGCAGGGCGACACGCCGCGCCGGCGCGCCTTCATCGAGGCCTACCAGAAGAAGTTCCGGGTCGTGCGCATGCCGTCGCCGCCGGCGGTGGCCCAGGGCTATGACGCCATGGTGCTGCTGGCGGCGGCGATACGGCAGGCCGGCTCCACCGACGGCGCACAAATTCGCTACGCCCTGGAAAACCTGATCGAGCCCGTGGCGGGCGCCATCACCGTCTATTGGCGCCCCTTCACCACCAGCAACCACGAGGCGATCGACGCCCATATTCCCGTCATGGGGGTGGTGAAGAACGGCACCGTGGTCATGGCCGCCCCTGCCGATAACCCGGCGCCCGCCGGCAACGTCGTGATCCCCTGATGTGGCCCGCCGCGCCCGCGGCTTCGGGTAAACCCATATTTGCGCACACGGTCCTGCTTCGTATTCTGCCGTCCATATGACGACGGGGCGGCCCCCGCGGAGCCCTGGAGGAGACATGCGCAAATTCCTGATCACGCTGCTGGCGGCGGCGTGCACCGTTGGCGCAGGTGCCGACGACGGCGCGCCGACCATCAAGATCGGCGTCATCGGCCCGTTCACCGGCGGCTCCAGCCCCATGGGGCTGTCCATGCGCAACGGCGTGCGGCTGGCCGCCCAGGAGATCAACGGGCAGGGCGGCGTGCTGGGCCGGAGAGTCGAGCTGGTGGAGCGCGACGACGAGGCCAGCCCGGAGAAGGGCGTGCAGGTGGCCCGGGAACTGGTGAAGGAAAAGGTGGCTGCCGTGGTCGGCTTCATCAACACCGGGGTGGCCCTCGCCGCGCAGAAGCATTTCCAGGATGCCAAGATACCGGTGCTCACCAACGTGTCGGCCGGCGCCATTCTCACGCGCCAGTTCCTGCCGCCCCAGTATCCTGACAACTACATCTTCCGCAACTCGGCGAGCGACGCCATCCAGGCGGAAATGGTGGTGCGCGAGGCGATCGAGCGGCGCAAGTTCCGGAAGGTGGCGATCTTCGCCGACGTCACCGCCTACGGCCAGCAGGGCAAGGAGCTGCTGGAGAAGGCACTGGCCGGGCGCGGCATCACGCCGGTGGCGATCGAGCAGTTCAAGATCGGTGACGGCGACATGAGCGCCCAGCTGGAACGGGCGCGCAAGGCGGGGGCCGAGGTGCTGCTGTGCTGGGGCATCGGTCCGGAGCTGGCGGCCATCGCCAACGGGCGCGCGCGCCTGGGCTGGAAAGTGCCCATGGTGGGCGGCTGGACCCTGTCCCTGGACAACTTCATCACCCGCGCAGGCGCCAACGGCAACGGCGCGCGCATGCCCCAGACCTTCATCGAGGAACCCATCACCTCGCGCCACACCGCCTTCATCACCAGCTATCTCAGCACCTACAAGGTGAAACGCATCCCCTCGGCGGTGTCGGCGGCCCAGGGCTACGATTCCCTGCTGCTGGTGGCGGCGGCGATCCGGCAGGCCGGCAGCACCGAAGGGCCCAGGATCCACGCCGCCCTGGAGGAGCTGAAGGAGCGGGTCTACGGCGTGGTCACCACCTACGAACGCCCGTTTACCCGGGAGGACCACGAGGCGATCAGCGCCAACATGGTGGTCACCGGCGAAGTGCGCAACGGCGTCGTCACCTACGCCTACAAGGAGGACGAGAAAGCGGCCATCATCGGCCGCAAGCGCGGCAACTGAGCTCTCCCCCCGGACGCGCTACGCTCCCCGCAAGGGCAGCTCGCGCCCGGCTTTCACCTCCTTAAGGGAGAAACTGGAGTAGATCTCCTTCACCCCGGGCAGGGCGCGCAGCACGTCGCGCGCGAAGCGGCCGAAGGCTTCCAGGTCCTCGGCCACCACTTCCAGCAGGAAGTCGTAGCGGCCGGAAATGTTGTGGCAGGCGACTCATCCTAAAAACCGTGAAACCCTTCACCACAGAGGCACAGAGACACCGAGAAACAAAGGGTTGTCAGCGTCGTTGCGGTCACCTTCCGGGTGATCGGGAGTGCCAACACATTTTTCTCTTGTTTTTCAACTCTGTGCCTCTGTGTCTCTGTGGTTCAAATGAGTTTTTTGCTCATGAACGCCCTGCGCCTGGTGACCCGGGCGGTAAGCCTGGGCGACGCCGAGACCCTGGCCCAGCACCCGGCCAGCATGACCCACTCCACCTACACGCCGGAGGAGCGGGCCCGGGCCGGCATAGCCGAAGGCCTGATCCGTATCTCCGCCGGGCTGGAAGACAGCGACGACATCCTCGAGGACCTGACCCAGGCCCTCGATCGGGTGACCAGGGAAGAAAGCCGGGCACGGGCTGCGTGAGCGCGCGGGACGGCTGCGGCCGTTCCGCCTTGCGGTTTACCTCTATTGCGCATTACGGGATTTGGTTTTAAGATACGAAACGAACGAGCTAGGCGGGGCTGGTGCTTCGTATTAAGCTCTTTTCGATCTTGCCGCCACCAGCGGCACCAGAACGCTGCTTCACGAGAGGAGACCGTGTCATGTCAGCAGTGCCCATCCCTTCCCTCCCCACCGATCCCGACGCCCAGGAAACCCAGGAATGGCTCGACGCCCTCGAGGCAATCGTCGAGCAGGAAGGCCCGGAACGGGCCCACTACCTGATCGAGAAGCAGATCGAGCTGGCCCGCGCCTCGGGCATCAACATCCCCTACTCCGCCAACACCGCCTACGTCAACACCATCCCGCCGGACCAGGAAGCCCGCTCCCCCGGCAATCACGAGCTGGAGCACCGCATCCGCTCCTATGCCCGCTGGAACGCCGTGGCCATGGTGCTCAAGGCCAACAAGGGCGACTCCAACCTGGGCGGTCATATCGCCAGCTACGCCTCGTCGGCCACCCTCTATGACGTGGGCTTCAACCATTTCTGGCATGCCCCGTCGGAAAACCATGGTGGTGACATGGTGTTGTTCCAGGGGCACTCGGCGCCCGGCGTCTATGCCCGCGCCTTCATGCTGGGGCGGCTCACGGAAGAGCAGATGGACAACTTCCGGCGCGAGGTGGACGGCAAGGGGCTGTCCTCCTATCCCCATCCCTGGCTGATGCCCGATTTCTGGCAGTTCCCCACCGTGTCCATGGGCCTGGGTCCCATCCAGGCGATCTACCAGGCACGCTTCATGAAGTACCTGCACGACCGGGGCATCATCGACATGGGCAGCCGCAAGGTGTGGTGCTTCCTGGGCGATGGCGAGGTGGACGAGCCCGAATCCCTGGGCGCCATCGGCCTGGCGGCGCGCGAGGGGCTGGACAACCTGATCTTCGTGATCAACTGCAACCTGCAGCGCCTGGACGGCCCGGTGCGCGGCAACGGCAAGATCATCCAGGAGCTGGAAGCGGAGTTCCGCGGCGCCGGCTGGAACGTGATCAAGGTGATCTGGGGCAGCTACTGGGATCCCCTGCTGGCGCGCGACACGAACGGTCTCCTCAAGAAACGCATGATGGAGTGCGTGGACGGCGACTACCAGACCTTCAAGTCCCGCGACGGCGCCTATGTGCGCGAGCACTTCTTCGGCAAGTACCCGGAGCTGAAGGAGATGGTGGCGAGCTGGTCCGACGACGACGTGTGGCGCCTGAACCGGGGCGGCCATGATCCCCACAAGGTGTATGCGGCTTACCACGCCGCAGCAAACCACAAGGGCCAGCCGACGGTGATCCTGGCCAAGACCATCAAGGGCTATGGCATGGGCGAGGCGGGTGAGGCCCAGAACATCACCCATCAGCAGAAGAAGATGGGCACCACCAGCCTCAAGGCCTTCCGCGCCCGCTTCAACCTGCCCTTGTCCGACGAGCAGCTGGAGAACCTGGAGTACATCAAGCTCGACCCCGAGTCGGAGGAATTCAAGTACATGCGCGAGCGGCGCATGAGCCTGGGCGGCTTCCTGCCGGCGCGCCGGCGCCAGGCGGCGCCCCTGGAGGTGCCGCCCCTGTCGGCCTTCGAGGCGCAATTGAAGGCCTCGGGCGAAGGACGCGAGTTTTCCACCACCATGGCCTTCGTGCGCATCCTCAACACCCTGGTCAAGGACAAGAAGATCGGCAAGCACGTGGTGCCCATCGTCGCCGACGAGTCGCGCACCTTCGGCATGGAGGGCATGTTCCGCCAGCTGGGCATCTGGTCCACGGTCGGGCAGCTGTACACGCCCCAGGACGCTGACCAGCTGATGTTCTACAAGGAGGACAAGCACGGCCAGATCCTGCAGGAAGGTATCTCCGAGGCCGGCGCCATGTGCTCCTGGATCGCCGCCGCCACGTCCTACTCCACTCATGGCGTGCAGATGATCCCCTTCTTCATCTACTACTCCATGTTCGGCATCCAGCGCACCGGCGACCTGTGGTGGGCGGCTGGCGACCAGCGGGCGCGCGGCTTCCTGCTGGGCGGCACCTCGGGGCGCACGACCTTGAACGGCGAGGGCCTGCAGCACGAGGACGGTCATTCCCAGCTATGGGCGGGCTGCATCCCCAACTGCATCTCCTACGATCCGACCTTTGCCTACGAGGTGGCGGTGATCATCCAGGACGGCCTGCGCCGCATGTACCAGGAGCAGGAGGACGTCTATTACTACATCACCGTGCTCAACGAGAACTACGAGCACCCGGCCATGCCCGAAGGCGCGGCGCCCGACATCCTCAAGGGCATGTACCTGTTCCGCAAGGGTGCCGCCGACAATGGCCCGCGCGTGCAACTGCTGGGCAGCGGCGCCATCCTGCGGGAAGTGATCGCCGCAGCCGCCCTGCTGAAGAAGGACTGGGGCGTGGAGGCGGACATCTGGTCCTGCCCCAGCTTCAACGAGCTGGCACGCGACGGCCAGGCGGCGGCGCGCTGGAACCTGCTGCATCCGGCGGACAAGCCGCGCCTGTCCCATGTGGAGCAGTGTCTCAAGGACACGCGCGGCCCGGTGATCGCCGCCACCGACTACGTGCGCGCCTTCGCCGAGCAGATCCGCCCCTTCGTGCCGCGCCGCTACGCGGTGCTGGGCACCGATGGCTTCGGCCGCTCCGACACGCGCGAGAAGCTGCGCCACTTCTTCGAGGTGGACCGCCACTGGGTGACGCTCGCCGCCCTCAAGGCGCTGGCCGACGAGGGGCAGGTGGACCGGGCCAAGGTGGCGGAAGCGATCGCCAAGTACGGCATCGATCCCGACAAGCCCAACCCGATGACCGTTTGACACAAGGAATAACAATGTCCCAAACGATCGAAGTGAAGGTGCCCGATATCGGTGACTTCAAGGACGTGCCGGTGATCGAAGTGCTGGCGCAGCCCGGCGCCACGGTGCAGAAAGAGGACCCCCTGATCACCCTGGAGTCGGACAAAGCCACCATGGATGTCCCCTCCCCCGCCACCGGCGTGGTGAAGGAGGTGAAGGTGAAGGTGGGCGACAAGCTCAGCGAGGGCTCCCTGGTGCTGCTGCTGGAGCCGGCCGCAGGCGCGGCCGCCCGGCCCGCCGCCGCCCAACCCGCCGTGAGCCTGGGCACCCAGCCGGCGCCTTC
>JBMOQT010000069.1:0-13788 GCA_049320945.1 Pseudomonadota bacterium | reverse complement strand
GCCGCTCGGCATTGCCGTAGGCCCCCTCCTTCTCCATCCACATGGCGGCCGGCAGGATGAGGTCGGCGGCCAGGGCCGTGACCGTGGGATAGGCGTCGGACACCACGACGAAGTTGTCGGGATTGCGAAAGCCGGGGTAGCGTTCCTGGTTGATGTTGGGACCAGCCTGCATGTTGTTGGTGCAGAAGGTCCAGTAAAAGTTGAGCTTGCCGTCCTTGAGCGCCCGGTCCTGGGCCACCGCGTGCAGGCCCACCTGCCCCGGCAGCAGGCCGGCGGGCAGCTTCCACAGCTTCTCCGACAGCTCCCGGTGCTTGGGATTCATCACCACCATGTCGGCGGGCAGGCGGTGGGCGAAAGTGCCCACTTCCCGCGCCGTGCCGCAGGCGGAGGGCTGGCCGGTGAGGGAGAAGGGACCGTTGCCCGGCTCGGAGATCTTGCCCACCAGCAGGTGGACGTTGTAGATCATGTTGTTCACCCAGGTGCCGCGGGTGTGCTGGTTGAAGCCCATGGTCCAGTAGGACACCACCTTGGTCTTCGGGTCGGCGTAGAGCCTGGCCAGGGCCTCCAGCTTGTCCTTGGGCACGCCGGACAGCTCGGACACCTTGTCCGCGGTGTACTCGGACACGAACTGCCTGAATTCCTCGAAGCTCATGGGCTCGGCCTTGCCCGGATCGCCCTTGGGTTTGCCGTCGGGACCGGGATAGCCGTTGTTGCCCGCCGCCTGCTCCAGGGGATGGTTGGGACGCAGGCCATAGCCGATGTCGGTGACGCCCTTCATGAAGACCACGTGCTTGTTCACGAAGTCCTGGTTCACCGCGTTGTTCTGGATGATGTAGTTGCAGATGTAGTTGAGGATGGCGAGATCCGTCTGCGGCCTGAAGATCAGCTCCACGTCGGCCAGCTCGCAGGAACGGTGGCTGAAGGTGGACAGCACCGCCACTTTCACGTGGTTGGCGGTGAGCCGCCGGTCGGTGATGCGCGACCACAGGATGGGGTGCATCTCCGCCATGTTGGAGCCCCACAATACGAAGGCGTCGGCCTTCTCGGCGTCGTCGTAACAGCCCATGGGCTCGTCGATGCCGAAGGTGCGCATGAAGCCGGCCACCGCCGAGGCCATGCAGTGGCGCGCGTTGGGGTCAATGTTGTTGGAGCGCAGACCCGCCTTCATGAACTTGGCGCCGGCCACCCCTTCCCACACGGTCCATTGGCCCGAGGCGAACATGCCCACGGCGGACGGACCCTTGGCCTTGAGGGCCGCCTTGCACTTCTCTTCCATGATGTCGAAGGCCTGCTGCCAGGACACGGGCTGGAACTCGCCGTTCTTGTCGAACTTGCCGTTCCTCATGCGCAGCAGCGGCGTGGTCAGCCGGTCCTTGCCGTACATGATCTTGGACAGGAAGTAGCCCTTGATGCAGTTGAGGCCCTTGTTCACCGGCGCATCCGGGTCGCCCTGGGTGGCGACCACGCGGCCGTCCTTGACGCCCACCAGCACGCCGCAGCCGGTGCCGCAGTAGCGGCACACACCCTTGTCCCAGCGGATGCCATCGTCCTTGCCCTTGGCCGCCGCCAGGGCCGCTTCCGGCAGCGCGGCGCCGGCCGCCGCCGCCGCGGCCGCGGCCGCCTGGGCCTTGATGAATTCCCGTCGCGTCAGTGTCATGTTCAGGCCTCCCTCGCAGGATCAGGTTCGAATCGGTGATAGACCAGGGCCGCCGACAGCACGCCGTCGGTGAGATTGATGCGCTCGAAGGCGTCCGCCGTATCGCGGTCGGACGCGCCTTCGATGGTGACGATCAGCCTGCCGTCGTCGGTGGCGGCGTGGATCTCCACGCCGGGGATGTCCTGCAGCGCCGCACGCACATGCTGGGCGCGGCTGCGCCGGGCGCAAACAATGGCGCTCGATATGTTCATTGTTGTTGCATCTCCCTTTCTCCCGGTGATGCGGCGGCCTGCCGCCGCGCCCCGAGTTATGTGCGATGCATCATAGTCCTCGCGCCGTTCGGACTAACTTGACCGAAATCAACTTTTTCCAAAGGCACGGAGAACGTCCTGATTTCCCGGATTCGGGAATCGGAGGGAACGCGGTAAACTCTGCGGCGGAAGTTTCCATCAATCATCCGCCATCTCCCCATGACCGAGCCACAGCGCGGATTCCTGCACGTGGAGCTGCGCCAGCGCGCACCCATCCCCCTCGACGTCACCCTGTCCTGCGCCGCGGGCGAGCTGCTCGCCCTGGTGGGTCCGTCGGGCAGCGGCAAAACCACGGTGCTGCGCGCCATCGCCGGCCTGGTGCGGCCCGATCACGGCAGCATCAGCTGCAACGGCGAGCGCTGGCTCGACCGCGGGCGCGGCGTGGACCACCCGCCCCACCGCCGCTCGGTGGGCTTGGTGTTCCAGAACTACGCCCTGTTCCCCCACATGAGCGCCCTGGACAATGTGCGCGCCGCCCTGGGCCACATGCCGCCGGAGAGCCGCGCCCGCCGCGCACGGGAGCTGCTGGCGCAGGTGCATCTGGAAGGCCTGGAAGAGCGCGTGCCGTCCCAGCTGTCGGGCGGCCAGCAGCAGCGCGTGGCCGTGGCGCGGGCCCTGGCGCGCGACCCGGCGGTGCTGCTGCTGGACGAGCCGTTCTCGGCGGTGGACCAGGTCACCCGCGGCAAGCTGCAGCGGGAGCTGGCACGCCTGCGGGTGAGCCTCAACATCCCGGTGCTGATGGTCACCCACGACCTGGACGAGGCGCGCATGCTGGCCGACCGCATCGTCATCCTGCACCACGGCAGCACGCTGCAGGCGGGCACGCCGGAGGAAGTGATGACGCGCCCCCGGAGCGTGAGCGTGGCGCGCCTGGTGCAGCTCACCAACCTGTTCGAAGGCGTGCTGCAGGCACCGCCCGGGGCGGGCGGCAAGCACCTGCTGGCCTGGCTCGACTACTCCCTGGAAGTGGACGACCCGGGCGGCTTCGTCCCGGGCGACAAGGTCTGCTGGGTCATCCCGCCCCAGCACGTGATCCTGCACCAGCGCGTGCGCCCCTCCCGGGGCGAGCGCGAGAACCCCGTCGCAGGCGTGGTGCGCGAATGCACGCCCCTGGGCGAGACCACTACTGTGACCCTGCTGGTGAACGAGGACCGGCGCTATCCCCTGGAGCTGTCGGTGCCCTCCCACGTGGCGCAGCGCAACCACCTGGCCGCCGGCGAGCGCATCGGCGTGTCACTGCTCGCCGGCGGCATTCACCTCATGCCCTGGGAGCCCCTGGGCATGGCCACGGGAGAGTAGCTCCAGCTACAGCCGCACCACCGGCGGCCGGTGCTGGCTGAAGTAGCGGATGAGGAGCCTGTAGACGTCGGGATCGAAGGCGGCGTCGAAGCGCGCCCGGGCGGCCTCGTGCAGGTCGGCCTCGTCACTGACCGTGGCCAGATGACACCAGGATTGCAGCAGGTGCAGCTCGGTGCGCCCGGTGTAGGGGTTGTGCTCGCGCACTCCTATGCGCTCGCCATAGGGCCAGGGTTTGAGCTTGAGGGTGGCGAGCGCCGCGCGCAGGCGCAGGTCGTGATGTTGCGTGCTCTCCCTGCCGGCGCAAGCTCCGCGGCAGCGGCGCAGGCGGTACTGGTCGCAGGCGCCCTGGCCGGGGTCGAGGCCCAGGCGCCGCGGGCACAGCTGGTGTGCCGCGGCGATCTCGCGCAGCGCCTTGTGTGCTTCGCGCCGGCTCCTGAAGGCGCCGTATAGGCTTGCCACCTGGTCGGATTCGATGCCGACGGCATCGACCAGCTCCAGCGCTGCGCCCGCCTGCCCCGCCTCGCCCAGACGCAGGCTGCACCAGTCGCCCGGCGCCGCCTGGCGGCGGTTGTGGCGCGGCTGCAGCTGGCGTACCAGGCGCAGCTCAGTGAGCAGGGCGCCCAGTTCGCCCGCCGTCTCGATCCAGTCGATGCGCTTCACATCCTGCGCCAGTCGGGCATGGCGCTGGCCGGTGAGCTGGGCATGCACCTGGTTGCGCAGGTTGCCGGCCCGGCCCACATGGAGTGGCATGTCGTCGGCGCCATAGAGCGTATAGACGCCCGGCGCGTCGGGCAGGGTGTCGATGACATCGGGATCGAGCCCGGCGGGCAGCCGGGGCTGGCGGCAGGCCTTGGCCACGGCGGCGGCGATGGCCTGCGCCGGCTTCTCGGCATGGACGTACTGCACGAAGTCCCACAATACCCGGGCGTCGCCCAGCGCCCGGTGGCGTGCGGCGCAGACCAGGCCGTGGCGGGCGATGAGGGCGTCCAGGCCGTGGCGGTGATGCTCGGGATAGAGGGCGCGGGACAGCTTCACGGTGCACAGCACGGTTGCCTGGAAGTCCATGTCCAGCCGGCGGAACTCGTTCCGGAGGAAGCCGTAGTCGAAGCGCGCGTTGTGGGCGACGAACAGGCTGCCGTCGAGGCGCTGGAACACCTCGGCGGCGATGTCGGCGAAGGAGGGCGCCGCCCGCACCATGTCGTCTGTGATGCCGGTGAAGCCCTGGATGGCGGGCGGGATGGGCGCGTCCGGATTGACCAGGCTGTGCCACTCGTAGTCGAGGCGGCCGCCGCTCACCTTGACGATGCCGATCTCGATGACGCGATCGTGCACCGGGTGGGCGCCGGTGGTTTCCAGATCGACGAAGACGACGGAGGGGGCGAGCAAGCGGTTATTGGGGAGGCGTGCGGCGCCGCTGGTAGGCTTCCATGAACTTGCGCAGCGCCTGGGGTGTCTGGGGCTTGTCCCACCACAGGGCGCGGCCGGTCCTCTGCACTTCCTGCTGCTCGGGATGCTGCTGCAGCCATTCACGCATGAAGCGCGTGTGCTCGGATTCGTAGGTGATCTGTTTCTTGGCCATGGTCGTGGGCAGAAGCGAAAAGGCGCAATTTTATCCGCTTTCCTTGACTCGGGTGATGCGGATGACCTCGGGGATGTGGCGCAGGTTGCGCATGATGCGCGCCAGGTGCACCCGGTTGGACACCTGCAGGGTGAAGTTGAGGGCGGTGTGGGTGCCCGCCGCCTCGTCCATGCTCACGTTCTGGATGTTGGAGCCGGCCTCGGCGATCTCGGCCGCCACCTTGGCCAGCACGCCGCGGCGGTTCTCCGCCATGACCTTGATGCTCACTTCGAACAGGCGGCCGCTGTCGGCCTCCCATTCCACGTCCACCCAGCGCTCGCGCTCGCCGCGCATGCGCGCGATGCCCGGGCAGTCGGACACGTGCACCACCAGCCCCTGGCCCTTCTTCACCTGGCCCACGATGGGATCGCCGGGGATGGGACGGCAGCAGCGCGCCAGCTGCACCGCCACCCCCTCCGTGCCGCGGATCAGCACCGTGCCCTGGGCCTTGTTATCCACCATGCCCGGCGTCATCGGGCTGGCGGCCAGGCGCCGCGCCACGATGGCCGGCAGGCGCTTGCCCAGGCCGATGTCGGCCAGGACTTCCTTCTTGGACTTGGCCCCGCAGTCGCGCACGAACTTGTCCCAGGCGGCCGGGTCGATCTGCGCCAGGGTGCGGTCGAACTGGCGCAGGGCCTGGGCCAGCAGGCGCTCGCCCAGGGCCACCGATTCCTCGTACTGCTGGGTCTTGAGGAAGTGGCGGATCTGGGAGCGGGCCTTGGCGCTTTTCACATAGGACAGCCAGGCGGGGTTGGGATTGGCGTGGGCGGCGGTGATGATCTCCACCTGGTCGCCGTTGCGCAGCTCGGTGCGCAAGGGCATCAGCTCGTAGTTGATGCGGCAGGCGACACAGCGGTTGCCGATGTCCGTGTGCACCGCGTAGGCGAAATCCACCGCCGTGGAGCCGCGCGGCAGGGCGATGATCTTGCCCTTGGGGGTGAACACATAGACCTCGCCCGGGAACAGGTCCACCTTCACGTGTTCCAGGAACTCCGCCGAATCCCCCGAGGCGGACTGCAGCTCCAGCAGGGACTGCAGCCACTTGTGGGTCTTCTGCTGCAGCTCCGACAGGGAGCGCTCGGAGTCCTTGTACAGCCAGTGGGAGGCCACCCCCGTCTCAGCCACGTGGTGCATCTCGGCGGTGCGGATCTGCACCTCGATGGGTGTGCCGTAGGGGCCGATCAGCGTGGTGTGCAGGGACTGGTAGCCGTTGGCCTTGGGGATGGCGATATAGTCCTTGAACTTGCCCGGCACCGGCTTGTACAGGCCGTGCAGCGCACCCAGGGCGAGATAGCAGGAGGGCACGTCCTTGACGATGACGCGGAAGCCGTAGATGTCCAGCACCTGGGAGAAGGACAGCTCCTTCTCGCGCATCTTGCGGTAGATGCCGTAGATGTGCTTCTCGCGCCCCATGACGTCGGCCTCGATGCCGCACTCGGGCAGGCGCTTCTTGATCGCCTCCAGGATCTTGCCCACCACCTCGCGCCGGTTGCCGCGCGCCGCCTTGATGGCCTTGGACAGCACCTGGTAGCGCAGGGGATAGAGGTGGCGGAACGACAGCTCCTGCAGCTCCCGGTAGAGGTTGTTCAGTCCCAGGCGGTTGGCGATGGGGGCGTAGATCTCCAGGGTCTCCCGGGCGATGCGGCGGCGCTTGTCGGGGCGCACGTAGTCCAGGGTGCGCATGTTGTGCAGGCGGTCGGCCAGCTTGATGAGGATGACGCGCACGTCGCGCGCCATGGCCAGCAGCATCTTGCGGAAATTCTCCGCCTGGGCTTCCTCGTGGGACTGGAACTCGATCTTGTCCAGCTTGGAGACCCCGTCCACCAGGTCCGCCAGGGCCCGGCCGAAGTGGCGCGACAGCTCCTGCTTGGAGATGGCCGTGTCTTCCATCACGTCGTGCAGCAGGGCGGCCATGAGCGCCTGGGAGTCCAGGTGCCAGTCGGCCAGGATGCCGGCGACGGTGATGGGATGGAAGATGTAGGGCTCGCCGCTGATGCGGAACTGGCCGCTGTGGGCGGCGGCGGCAAAGCGGAAGGCGGCGTCTACGCGCTGGACGTCCTCTGCCTTGAGATAGCCGGAGATCTGCCGCGTGAGCTGGCCGAACTCGGCCTCCAGGTCACGCGGCGGAACCGGCAAAGGTGAGGCAGCGGCCACAGATGGTGCGGAAGCCGGCATGTCCATGCACCATCCTCACGGCACGGCCTACGCCTGGCCGCGGTTGAGCACTTCCAGCCCGACCTTGCCGGCGGCGATTTCGCGCAGGGCGACCACCGTCGGCTTGTCCTTCTCCCCATCCACCAGGGGGGTGCCGCCGGCGGAAAGCTGGCGGGCGCGGTAAGTGGCCGCCAGGGTGAGCTGGAAGCGGTTGGGAATGCGTTTCAGGCAGTCGTCTACGGTGATGCGGGCCATGGTCAGTCCAGATGAAGATTCGAAAAAAGTGCCGCGTGGCGCTCCCGCTGTTCGGCATAACGCAGCCGGGCGGCGCGCACGACGGCGCTCAGGTCGGCGAGAGCCTCCTGCAAATCATTGTTAATAATAACATATTCGAACTCGCCCACGTGCTGCATCTCTTCCCGCGCGGCGGTCAGGCGCCGCTCTATGACTTCCGCCTGATCCTGTCCTCGACCCCGCAGGCGCCGTTCGAGTTCCTCATAGGAGGGAGGCAGCACGAACACGCCGATGGCCTCGGGAAACAGCGCCTTCACCTGGCGCGCCCCCTGCCAGTCGATTTCCAGCAGCACGTCGCGCCCGGCCCGCAGGCGCTCCTCCAGCCAGCGGCGCGAGGTGCCGTAGTAGTTGCCATGGACTTCGGCGCTCTCCAGGAACTCGCCCCGGGCGCGCATGGCGGTAAAAGTGGCGACATCGACGAAGTGATAGTCCGCCCCGTCCACTTCCCCCGGGCGCGGCGGGCGGGTGGTATGGGACACCGACAGGTCGATCAGCCCGTCCCGGGCCAGCAGCTCGCCCACCAGGGTGGTCTTGCCCACCCCCGACGGGGCGGCGACGATGAACAGGTTGCCGATCATTCGATATTCTGCACCTGCTCGCGCATCTGCTCGATCAGCAGCTTCAGCTCCACGGCGATGCCGGTGACCTCGGTGGACACGGACTTGGATGCCAGGGTGTTGGCTTCCCGGTTGAGCTCCTGCATCAGGAAATCGAGGCGCTTGCCCACCGCCCCGCCCTGCTTCACCACGCGCGCGGTCTCGTCCAGATGGGCGGTGAGGCGCGAGATCTCCTCGGCCACGTCGATGCGGGCGGCGAACAGGCCGATCTCCTGGCGGATACGCTCCTCGTCCAGGGTCGCCATGGCTTCGCGCAGGCGCACGGTCAGGCGCTCCTGGTACTCGGCCAGGGCCTGGGGCAGCTTGGGCGCCGCCTCGGCCACCAGGGCGCGCATGCGCTCCACCCGCTCCAGGATCATGGCCGCCAGCTTGTCGCCCTCGCGGCCCCGGGTGGCCACCAGATCGTCCAGGGCGGCGCCGGCCAGGGCCAGGATCTCGCCCACCAGGACATCGGCCGCCAGGCCCTCGTCGGCCAGTACCCCCGGCCAGCGCAGCACTTCCGCCACCGTCAGCGGCCGGGCATCAGGCAGGATATCGCGCACCGCGTTCTCGGCGCTGCGCAGCTGCTGCAGCAGGGCACGGTTGACCGCCAGTTCGTGGGCGGCGGTGGGCGAGGGGAGCAGGTTGAGGCGGCATTCCACCTTGCCCCGGTTCAGGCGCGCGCCGATCAGCTCCCGCAGCTGGGGCTCGGCCAGGCGCAAGTCCTCGCCGATGCGGAAATTGATGTCCAGGTAGCGCGAATTGACAGTGCGCAGCTCCAGATGGAGAATGCCTCGCCCGATGTCGCGGCTGCCGGCCGCGTACCCCGTCATGCTGTAGATCATTGAATGGACTTCGGCCGCGCCCCTGCAGGGCCACGCCAGGAAAAGACAATCGAAGGCGTATCTTAACCCGAATCCATGCCCACCCAGATCAACAGCCCCCTGCCGCCCGGCTATCAACTGGACCAGTACCGCATCGACAGCCAGCTCTCCCTGGGCGGCTTCTCCATCGTGTACCTGGCCTACGACCGGGAAGGGACGCCGGTGGCGATCAAGGAATACTTGCCCAATTCCCTGGCCCTGCGCCAGGAGGGCGATTCCCTGCCCTCCATTGCCGAGGAGCATCTGCAGGCTTTCCGTTACGGCATGAAGTGCTTCTTCGAAGAGGGGCGGGCCCTGGCCAGGATCTCCCATCCCAACGTGGTGCGGGTGCTCAACTTCTTCCGCGCCAACGAGACCGTGTACATGGTCATGCAGTACGAGCGCGGCCGCACCCTGCAGGACCATATCAGGAAGCACAAGGGGGCGATCCGCGAGAGCTTCATCCGCGGCGTGTTCGCCCGCCTGCTCAACGGCCTGCGCGACGTGCACACCCACAAGCTGCTGCACCTGGACATCAAGCCGTCCAACATCTATCTGCGCACCGACGGCACGCCGGTGCTGCTGGATTTCGGCGCCGCGCGCCAGACCCTGGCCACCGACACGCCGCTGCTCAAGCCCATGTACACCCCGGGCTTCGCCGCGCCCGAGCAGTACGACACCTCCCGGCGCGAGCGCCTGGGACCGTGGACCGACATCTACAGCGTGGGCGCCAGCATATACGCCTGCCTGGCCGGCGCCGCGCCCCAGGCGGCCGACCAGCGCGTGAAGAAGGACCTGATGGCGCCTGCCGCCAGGCGCTGGGCGGGGCAGTACTCCCAGCAGCTGCTGGACACCATCGACTGGTGCATGCGTCTCGATCACCTGGAACGCCCCCAGAGCGTGTTCGCCCTGCAGAGGGCCCTGGCCGACCGCGCGCGGCAAGTGCCGCGCCTCACCTGGATGGGGCAACTGCGCAACCGTTTCCGTAGTCTCATGAGCAAATGAAATTCACCATCTACCAGGAAAGCCGCCCGGGCGCCCGCCCCACCAACGAGGACCGCATCGCCTACTGCTATTCGCGCGATGCCCTGCTGATGGTGGTGGCCGACGGCATGGGCGGGCATCTGCACGGGGAAGTGGCGGCCCACATCGCCGTGCAGTACATCACCGAGGCGTTCCAGCGCGAAGCGCGGCCCAAGCTGGAGGATCCCTTCCTGTTCCTGTCACGAGGGCTGACCAACGCCCACCGTGCCATCCTCGACTACGCCGCCGACCGCTTCCTGCCCGAGGCGCCGCGCACCACCTGCGTGGCCTGCGTGGTGCAGGATTCCATTGCCTACTGGGCCCATGCCGGCGATTCGCGCCTCTATGCCCTGCGCGGCGGCCGCATCCTGTCCCATACCAAGGACCACTCGCGCCTGCAGCGCATGCTCGACCAGGGCCTGATCGACCCGGAGGCCGCCGTGCGCCATCCGGCGCGCAACCGCATCTTCAGCTGCCTGGGCGGCATCCAGGCGCCCCAGATCGATTTCTCCAAGAAGACGCCCCTGATGACCGGCGACCTGCTGGTGCTGTGTACCGACGGCGTGTGGGGTCCCCTGGGCGACGAGCTGCTCGCCCAGCGCCTGTCGGCCGCGCCCAGCCTGGCCCAGGGCGTGCCCCTGCTGCTCACCGAAGCCGAGGCCCGCGCGGGCGCCACTTGCGACAACCTGTCGATGATCGCCATGCTGTGGCAGGACAATTACGCCCCCGACACCCTGGGCAGCGTGTCCACCAAGACCATGCCCATCGACTCCTTCACCACCCAGATGGAGGAGTTCGCCAAGGCGCGCAAGGGCCAGCAGCCGCTGCCCGACCTGTCCGACGACGAGATCGAGCGGGCGATCCAGGAAATCAACGCAGCTATCAGGAAGTTTTCGAAGTAAGGAGTGAGGAGTGAGGAGTGAGGAGAAGATCCGGCCCAGCGGGCGCCGCCCCGACGAGCTGCGCCCGGTGAGCATCACCCGGCGCTACACCAAGCATGCCGAGGGCTCGGTGCTGATCGCCTTCGGCGACACCCGGGTGCTGTGCACCGCCAGCGTGGAAGACGGCGTGCCCGCCTTCCTGAGGGGGCAGGGCCAGGGCTGGCTCACCGCCGAGTACGGCATGCTGCCCCGCTCCACCCACACGCGCACGCCGCGGGAGGCGGCGCGCGGCAAGCAGAGCGGGCGCACCCAGGAGATCCAGCGCCTCATCGGACGCAGCCTGCGCGCCGTCACGGACCTCAAGCTGCTGGGCGAGCGCACCATCCACATCGACTGCGACGTGCTCCAGGCCGACGGCGGCACCCGCACCGCCGCCATCACCGGCGCCTGCGTGGCGGTACATGATGCCTTCTCCCATCTGGTCGCCCGCGGCGTGCTCACGCGCAATCCCCTGACCGACCTGGTGGCGGCGGTGTCGGTGGGCATCTTCGGCGGCGAGCCGGTGCTGGACCTGGACTATGCGGAGGATTCGGCCTGCGGCACCGACATGAACGTGGTCATGACCGGCGCCGGCGGCTTCGTCGAAGTGCAGGGCACGGCGGAAAGCGCGCCCTTCTCCCGCGCCGAGCTGGACGCCCTGCTGGAGCTGGCCGAGCGCGGCATCCGCCAGCTCATCGCCGCCCAGCGCCAGGCCCTGGAGCAGGGCTGATGTTCCGCAAGCTGGTGCTGGCCTCCAACAATCCGGGCAAGCTGCGGGAATTCGGCGCCCTGTTCGCGCCTTTCGACATCGACGTGCTGCCCCAGTCGGCCTTCGCCATTCCGGAAGCGGAGGAGCCCCATCCCACCTTCGTCGAGAACGCCCTGGCCAAGGCGCGCCATGCCTCGCGTCTGGCGGGGCTGCCGGCCCTGTCGGACGACTCGGGCCTGTGCGTGGATGCCCTGGGCGGCGCGCCGGGGGTGCAGTCGGCCCGCTATGCCGGCGAGCCCAAGTCGGACGAGCGCAACAACGACCGGCTGCTGCGGGAGCTGGCGGGTGTGGCCGACCGCCGCGCCCACTACTACTGCGTGCTGGTGCTGGTGCGCCACCCGGACGATCCCCAGCCGCTCATCGCCGAAGGCGAATGGCATGGGGAGATCCTGCACGAGCGGCGCGGCGGCGGCGGCTTCGGCTATGATCCCCTGTTCCTCATTCCCGAGCTCGGGCTGTCGGCCGCCGAGTTGCCGGCCGAACGCAAGAACGCCATCAGCCACCGGGCCGTGGCCTTCCTGAGACTGGCGGAGCGCCTGCGCGCGCAGCACTGATGTCCCCCAAGCGTGTCATCCCCCTGGTGGCCGCCGGCCAGAACCGGCCCGCACCCGCCGGCGCCGTGCGGCTGCATGACCTGCCGCCCCTGGCGCTGTACGTGCATTTCCCCTGGTGCGTGCGCAAGTGCCCTTATTGCGACTTCAACTCCCATGAGGCGCGCAACGGCATTCCCGAGGAGGAGTATGTATCGGCCCTGATCGCCGACCTGGAGCAATCCCTGCCCCGGGTGTGGGGTCGGCGCGTGGTGAGCGTGTTTATCGGCGGCGGCACGCCCAGCCTGCTCTCCCCGCAGGCGGTGGATCGCCTGCTGGCGGCGCTGCGCGCGCGCCTGCCGCTGCTGCCCGACGCCGAGATCACCCTGGAGGCCAACCCGGGCACGGTGGACAGGGAGCACTTTGCCGGCTATCGCGCCGCCGGAGTAAACCGCATTTCCATCGGCGTGCAGAGCTTCAATCCCAAACACCTGGCGGCGCTGGGGCGCATCCACGACCAGCAGGAAGCCGGGCGCGCCGTCGAGGCGGCCCTGCGCCACTTCGACAACGTGAACATCGACCTGATGTACGCCCTGCCGCAGCAGTCCCTGGAGGAGGCGCGCGCCGACATCCGCCAGGCGGCGGCCTTCGGCACTTCCCACCTGTCGGCCTACCACCTCACGGTCGAGCCCAACACCCGCTTCTGGCACGAGCCGCCTTCGCTGCCCGACGACGATCTGGCGGCGGCCATGCAGGAGGCGGTGGAAGAAACCCTGGCCTACCACGGCTACGGCCACTATGAGACCTCGGCCTTCGCCCGCCCCGGCTGGCAATGCCGCCACAACCTCAACTACTGGCTGTTCGGCGATTACCTGGGCATAGGCGCCGGCGCCCACGGCAAGCTGTCCTTCCTCGACCGCATCGTGCGCGAGGCGCGCCGGCGCCACCCCGAGGCCTATATGGAAGGCGTGGCCCAAGGCGCGGCGATCCAGGAGGCTCACGAGGTGACGGCGGACGATCTGCCCTTCGAGTTCATGATGAATGCCCTGCGCCTGCTGGACGGCTTTCCCGCGCGCCTGTTCCCGGAGCGCACCGGACTGCCCCTGACGGTGCTGCAGCCGGAACTGGAACGGGCACAGGCCCTGGGCCTGCTGGCAGCGGACGCCGAGCGCATCCGGCCCACGGACCGGGGCCGGCGCTTCCTCAACGATCTGCTGCAGATCTTCCTGAAGGGCTGATTCACCCCTAACCGCGGCGGCGGAACACCAGGTCCCACACGCCGTGGCCCAGGCGCAGGCCGCGCGCCTCGAACTTGGTCTGGGGCCGATACTCGGGGCGCGCCGCGAAGCCCGCGGCGGTGTTCTCCAGCGCCGGCTCCGCCGACAGCACCGCCAGCATCTGCTCGGCATAGTCCTGCCAGTCGGTGGCGAGATGCACATAGCCGCCGGGCTTGAGCCGGCTCGCCAGCAGGGCGACGAAGGACGGCTGGATCAGGCGGCGCTTGTGGTGGCGCTTCTTGGGCCAGGGGTCGGGGAAGAAGATGTGCACGCCCGCCAGGGAGTCCGCCGGGATCATGTCACGCAGCACTTCCACTGCGTCGTGCTGGATGACGCGCAGGTTGGTGAGTCCCTGCTCCTCGATCCTCTTGAGCAGGCTGCCCACTCCCGGCGTGTGCACTTCGATGCCGATGAAGTCCTTGTCCCGGTGCGCCGCAGCAATGGCCACCGTGGTCTCCCCCATGCCGCAGCCGATCT
>JBMOQT010000068.1:3273-13839 GCA_049320945.1 Pseudomonadota bacterium | reverse complement strand
TGGCCAGGGTGGCGCCCAGTAGTCTCCTCTTGCTCATTACAGCTCCTCCTCTTGGTTTGGATTTACATCGCTACATCACGAATCCGCTGATATATTCGGATTCGAGAATACACGGGAAACGTACACCGATGGCAGACACAAACATCCGACGAGCCTTCGCCGATCTGACGGACGGCCAGATCCATTACGCCGAATGCGGGCCGCGGGAGGCCGAGGCGGTGCTGTTGCTGCACCAGACGCCGCGCAGCTGGGCCGAGTATCGCCAGGTGCTGCCCATCCTGGGCGCGCGCTACCGGGCCGTGGCCATGGACACCATCGGCTTCGGCGACTCGGTGGTGCCGCCGTGGCCCGGCAGCATCGAGCGCTGGGCGGCGGTGGCGGCCGAGCTGCTGGATGCCCTGGGCATAGCACGGGCCCACGTGGTGGGGCACCATACCGGCGGGGTCATCGCCGTGGAGCTGGCGGCGGCGTTCCCGCAGCGCGTGGGCAAGCTGGTGCTGTCGTCCACGCCGTACACCGACGCGGCCTTCCGCCGCGCCCGCGCCCAGCGGCCGCCCATCGACCACGTGGAGCCGTCGCAGGACGGTTCCCATCTCGCCGCCCTGTGGCGCAAGCGCCAGGCGTTCTATCCCCCGGGGCGCCCCGAGCTGCTGCAGGCCTTCGTGCTCGACGCCCTGAAGGTCTTCGACCACGTGGAGTACGGGCATCAGGCGGTGGCCAACTACCGGATGGAGGAGCGCATCGGCCGGATCAGCCAGCCGGTGCTGGTGATCCGCGCCACCGCCGATCCGTTCGCCGCACCCCATGCCGCGGAGCTGTGCGCCCATCTGCCCCAGGCGCGCCTGGTGGACATCGAGGGCGGCATGGTGCCGCTGCCCGACCAGATGCCCGAGGCCTTCGCCGCGGCGGTGATGGAGTTCCTGGCGGCGGACGTTTAGCGCCATCGCCTGCGCCGCCCTCACCCGGTCTTTCCGAAATCCGGCGCGCGCCGGGCGTGGAAGGCGGCAATGCCTTCCCGCGCCGCCGCGGTGCACGCGCTGGCGCCGAAGGCGCGGTAGCCCACCTCAAGGGCGGCGGTGAGGCCGGGCGCCGCCGCCGCCTCGCGTATCGCCTGCTCCATGAGATCCAGCACGGTGCGGCTCAGCACCATGCCGCTGGCTGCCTTGCCGTCGCCCGCGTCGAAGGGCGGCAGCGCCACCGGCGCGTCGGCGATGGCCCGCGGCTTGCCCGCGAGCTGGCGCACCCGCGCCACGGCGCGTTCGATCAGGGTGCGCGGGTCGTCGGCCAGCTCGTCGATGATGCCCAGATCAAAGGCGCGCGCCGCCGTGAGTTTTTCCGCCCGGCGCAGCATGCCGTGGAACACCGCCGCCGCCGCCGGCCAGCGGCGGTAGGGCACCACCATGGCACCGATGCCCGGCAGGATGCCCAGGGTGATTTCCGGCAGCTGCAGCCAGGCCTCGCGGCTGGCCACCAGGGCGTGGCAGCGCATCGCCAGCTCGAAGCCGCCGCCCAGGGCCATGCCGTTTAGGGCGGCCACCACCGGCTTGCCCATGGCGTCCAGGTGCACCAGCAGGCGCGAGCAGTCCCGTGCGTACCGGGCCGCGGCCTCGGCGTCGCCCAGCATGGACGGGAAGCGGCCGATGTCGGCGCCGGCGCAGAAGGCCTTGGTGCCGTAGCCGGTGATGACGAAGCCGGCAACCCTGTCGTCGTTTTCGTGGCGGCGAATCACCGCCAGGATCTCGTCGGTCATCTCGTCGTTCAGGGCATTCAGCGCCTCGGGCCGGCGCAGGGTGATGACCTTCACCCCATCCACGTCGTCCACCAGCACATGGCGCTCGCAGCGCCCGTATTCGGCAAGGGGGCGGCGCGGCCGCGGCATGCCGGGCCGCTCGCCCGTGAAGCGCTCCAGGATGCGCGCGGCCTCCGCTTCGCCCAGATCGCGCAGCAGCTCCAGGGGGCCGCGCTTGAATCCCAGGGCGACGCGGCAGCCGATGTCCAGGTCGGCGGCGGCGCCGATGTCCCGGTCGAGGATATCCACCGACTGGGACAGGAGCACGCCCAGCAGCCGGTCGCGGATGGCCGCCGCCTGGTCCGGCGCCACCTCCACCTTTTGGCCGGGCGCAACCGTGAGCCAGCGCTCCACCGAGCGGAAAATGGCCGCCGGGCGGTAATGCTCGCCTTCCTCGTCGGCCTGCAGGGTGTTGGTTTCGATGATGATCGGATTGCCCCGGGCCAGGTTCAGCACGAAGAAGGGGCCGGCATGCACGAACTCGCCGGCGACGCCGTCGATTTCGGCGGCGCTGGCCCGGTCCAGTAGCCAGGCCGCCTCGTTGCACCAGTTGTCGAAGATGCGGTCGAGCATGAAGCAGGCCACATCGGCGGTCACCAGGGGCAGCTTGCCGGTCTCGCAGAACAGGCGGCGCAGATGAGCGATCAGCTCGCGGCTCGCCCCCGACCAGTCGATCACTTCCACGGCGGGATTGCGCCACGCCGGCGCGAAGAAGTGGGTGACCGTGGCGCGCTCCGGGTGGCGCATCTCGGCGAAGATGCGCGCCGCGGGCAGGGAGCTGGTGTTGGAGGTGATCATGGCCTCGGGCGCCACGCGCGCTTCCACGTCGGCGAAGATGCGGCGCTTCAGGGCCAGGTTCTCGGTGGCCGCCTCGATCACCCAGTCGCAGCCCGCCAGGGCGTCATAGTCGGTGGTGCCGCGCAGGTTGTCGAGCACCGCGGCCGCCTGGTCAGGCTTCATCTTGCCCCGCGCCACCGCCTTGTCGGCGTAGCCGCGCAGGCGCGCCAGGGCAGCGTCCAGGGCGGGCTGGGCGATGTCCACCAGGGTCAGGGACAGGCCCGGCAGGGCGCTCTTGAGGTAGTAGCCGATATCCGGGCCGATGGAGCCGGCGCCGATGACGCCCACATGGCGCGGCAGGGGGCGCGTGGGCGCATGCAGGAGCGGGTTGGCGAAGGTGCGGGTGTTCTGGTTCATGGCGTGCATTTTCAGTTGCGGTTGATCGGTAGTCTTTCAGCATGCAGATGTCATTCGATGCCGCCGAGATAGGCTTCGAGCACCACCGGGTCCGCCTGGACTTCCGCCGGCACGCCTTCGGACAGCTTCTCGCCGAAGTCCATGACCACCAGGCGGTCCACCAGGCCCATGACGAACTCCATGTCGTGCTCCACCAGCAGGATGCTCATGCCTTCGGCGCGCAGCCGGCGCAGCAGCTCGGCCAGGGCGCGCTTCTCGAAATAGCGCAGGCCGGCGGCCGGCTCGTCCAGTAGCAGCAGCACCGGATCGGCGCACAGGGCCCGGGCGATCTCGACGATGCGCTGCTGCCCCAGGGCGAGGCTGCCCGCCGGCTCGAACAGGTGCTCGCCCAAGCCGACGCGCTCCAGCTGGCGCGCCGCCTCGGCCAGCAGGCGCGCCTCCTCGTCCCGGTCGGCACGCACCATGGCGGCCAGCGTGCCCTTGGTGCCGCGCAGATGGGCGCCGATGGCCACGTTCTCCAGCACCGACATGCGGCCCACCAAGTTCACATGCTGGAAGGTGCGGGCCAGCCCCAGGCGCGCGATGTCCCGCTGGGGCAGGCGCTCGATGCGGCTGCCCAGGAAGCGGATCTCGCCCTTGTCGGGTGCGAGCACCCCGGTGACCAGGTTGAACAGGGTGCTCTTGCCGGCGCCGTTGGGGCCGATCAGGCCCAGGATCTCGCCGCTGTTCATGGCGAAGGACAGGTTGTTCACCGCCACCAGGCCGCCGAAGCGCTTCTGCACATGGCTCACCTGCAGCAGCGGCTGGCCGGCGGGCGGCTGGGGCCGCTTGGGCAGGGGCGGCGCCTCGGCGGGACGCGCGGGCGCGGGGCCGGCCGGCAGCAGGCGGGCGAACGCCGGCGCCAGGCCGTCGCGGCTGCGATGCAGCAGGAACATCATGAGCACACCGAACACCACGATCTCGTAGTTGCCCGTCTGCTGGAACAGGGCCGGCAGCAGGTCCTTGAGCCACTCCTTGAGCACGGTCAGCACCGAGGCGCCCAGCACCGCGCCCCACACCTGGCTGGCGCCGCCGATCACCGCCATGAACAGGTAGTCGATGCCGGCATTGACGCCGAAGGCGTGGGGGCTGACAAAGCGCAGGAAATGGGCGTGCAGCCAGCCGGACATGCCGGCCAGCAGCGCCGCGTAGAGGAAGATCAGCATCTTCAAGGAGGCGGTGTCGACACCGAAGCTCTCGGCCATGACGCTGCGGAAGCGCAGCGCCCGGATGGCGCGTCCGGAGCGGGAGTCCAGGAGATTGCGGGCGGCGATCAGGGCCGCCCCGGTGACGATCCAGATCAGGTAATAGGACTTGGCCCCCGTATCCAGGGCCCAGCCGAACAGGGCCACCGGCGGGATGTTGTCTATGCCGCTGTACTGGCCGAGGATGGGCAGGTAGCCGAACAGGAAGTACAGGGCGATGCCCCAGGCGATGGTGCTGATGGACAGGTAGTGGCCCGACAGGCGCAGGGTGATGACGCCCAGCAGCAGCCCCACCGCCGCCGTCACGGCGAGCCCGGCGAGCAGGGTGAGCCAGGGCGACACCCCGAGCAGGGTGGTCAGCACCGCCGTGGTGTAGGCGGCCAGGCCGACGAAGGCCTGCTGGCCGAAGGAGACGATGCCGGCGATGCCCGTCAGCACCACCAGGCCCAGGGTGACCAGGGTCGCCAGGCCGATGTAGTTGAGCAGGGTGACGTAGAAGCTGGGCAGCACCAGGGGCGCGCAAGCGAGGGCCGTCAGGAACAGGGCCGGCAGGAAGGCGCGCGCCCGCATCATTCCTCCTCTTCCTCCACGGCGTGATGGCGCGAGGTGAGGGAGCGCCACACCAGCACGGGAATGATGATGGTGAACACGATGCTCTCCTTGAGGGCGCTGGCCCAGAAGGAGGAAAAGGATTCCAGCAGCCCCACTCCCACCGCCCCCAGGGCGGCCAGGGGATAGCTGCCCATGCCGCCGAGGATGGCGCCGACGAAGCCCTTCAGGCCGATCATCAGGCCGGTGTCGTAATAGATGGTGGTGATGGGCGCGATCAGCACGCCCGACACCGCGCCGATGAACGCCGCCAGCAGGAAGCTGAGGGTGCCGGAGAGCTCCGTGGGAATGCCCACCAGGCGCGCGCCGGTGCGGTTGACGGCGGTGGCGCGCAGGGCCTTGCCATAGAGGGTGCGGCCGAAGAACAGCCACAGGGCGATCATGACCAGCACGCTGGCGCCGATCACCCACAGGCTCTGGGCGCTCACGGTCATGACCCCCAGCCGGTACTGGGCATCGGCGAAGGGGTTGGAGCGCAGGCCTTCGCCGCCGAAGAAAATCAGGCCCAGCCCGGTCAGCGCATAGTGGGCCGCCATGGAGATGACGAACAGCACCAGCACCGAGGCATTGGCCAGGGGCCGGTAGGCGATGCCGTACAGGATCGGTCCCAGGGGCACCACCAGGGCCAGCACCAGCAGCACCTGGGCCCACAGCTCCAGCTTGCGCGGCGCCGCCCACCAGGCCAGCGCGGCAATCGCCAGGGGCAGCAGCACGTAGAGGGCGACGATGCGCGGCAGCCGGCGCAGGGCCTTGTCGCGCACGGCGAGCGCGATGTCGAAGCCCGCCGCCAGCAGCCCGCCGCCCACCAGGACGAACACGGTACCGGGCAGCTGGCCGTTCTGCAGCAGGCCCAGGGACAGGGCGGCGTAGGAGATGAACTCGCCCTGGGGCACGAAGATCACCCGGGTGACGGCGAACACCAGCAGCAGCGCCAGCGCCAGCAGCGCATAGATGGCGCCGTTGGTGACGCCGTCTTGGGTGAGCCACAGGACGATGTCGGCGGTCATGCTAGAAAAGGCGGATAACCGCTTTCAACGCAAAGGACGCAGAGACGCAGAGGACGCAGAGAAATGAAAGATGCTCCTTCCGTGTCACTCCGCGCTCTCTGCGCCTCGGCGCTCTCTGCGTCGAGAGAGGTTGTCACTTGAGCAGGCGCCACTCGCCGTTCTCCACCCGCACCAGCACGCGGGCGCGCTCGTCGAGGCCGTTGTGGTTGGTGGGGCTCATGTTGTACACGCCATGGGTGCCGATGACGTTCCTGGTGTTTTCCAGGGCGTCGCGCAGGGCCGCGCGGAACTCGGGCGTGCCCGGCCTGGCCTTCTTCAGGGCGGCGGGCACGGCGGCGCCCAGCAGCGCGACGGCGTCGTGGCTGTAGCCGGCGAAGGCGTTGCGGCTGCCGGCGCCGAAAGCCGCCTCGTAGCGCTTGGTGAACTCCAGGGAGACGGCCTTGGTGGGGAATTCAGCGGGCAGCTCCTCGGGAACGATCAGGGCGCCAGTAGGAGCGATGGCGCCCTCGACGCTCTTCTTGCCGGTCTGGATGAAGGCCAGGTTGACCGTGCCGTGGTTGTGGTAGATGGGGCCCTTGTAGCCTCGCTCCACTAGGGCGACGTGGGGCGTGGCGCCGGGGGAGCCGGAACCGCCCACCACCACGGCGTCCGGGTTGGCCGCCATCACCTTCAGCACCTGGCCGGTGACGCTGGTGTCGGCGCGCCCATAGCGCTCGTTGGTGACCACCTTGATGCCGGCGGCCGGAGTGAGCGCCATGAGTGCGTTATAGACCAGATCGCCCCAGGTGTCGGAGAAGCCGATGTAGCCCACGGTCTTGATGCCCTTGGCCTTCATGTGGTCCACCACGGCGCTCATCATCAGCTCGGTGGTCTGGGGCACGATGAAGGTCCAGTGGGCGCGCTCGGGCGCCAGGGGCGGCACCGGCGTCAGGGCGATCATGGGCGTCTTGCTTTCCGCCGCCACCTGGGTCATGGCCGCCGCCGAGGGCACGCCGTTGGAGCCCATGATGACATCGGCCTTGTCCTCGGTGACGAACTTGCGCGCGTTCTTGGCGGCGTTGTCGGGCTTGGACTCGTCATCGAGAATGATGTACTTGACCGGCTCGCCGCCCAGGGTCTTGGGCAGGAGCTGGAAGGCATTCTTGTAGGGGATGCCCAGGGACGAGCCCGGCCCGGTGGTGCCCAGGGACACGCCGACGGTGATCTCGGCGCGGGCGGCGGGAACGGCGACAAGCGCCGCGACGGCCAGGGCGGCGAACAGTGGTATGCGCTTCATTGCTCCTCCTCCGATTGATGGACTGCGTTAATCAAGCGCTGCCGGGTGCAGCAGCCCCAGATGCCTGAGCATGCCCAGCATCCGGCCCAGCGTCTCCTTCTTGTAGGCGGCCACGTCCACGCCGCTGAAGTCATGGAATCCCCTGCCGTCGCGCAGGCCGTTGCGGCCTTCGCGCATGTGGCGGTCCACGATGGGCGGCGAGGCATAGCGCTCGTCGCCCAGGGCCTGGGCCAGGTAGCGGCTGGCGTAATAGAGGATGTCGTTGCCGCCGAAGTCGATGAACTCCACCACGCCCATGTTGGCGTAGCGGAACCCGAGTCCATAGCGGGTGGCCCGGTCGATGTCCGCGGCGCTGGCCACGCCCTGCTCGATCATGCGCGCCGCCTCGTTCATGATCAGCGACTGCAGCCGCGGCACGATGTAGCCGGGGGCGGCGGCGCACAGCACGGGCACCTTGCCGATGCGCTCCAGCAGGCCCTTGAGAGCGTCGATGGCGGCGGGCGCCGTGCCGGCATGGGCGGACAGCTCCACCAGCGGGATCACATGGGCCGGATTGAGCCAGTGGGCATTGAGGAAGCGCTCCGGATGCGACACCAGCTCGGCCAGCTGGGTGACCAGGAAGGTGGAGGTGGTGGAGGCGAGCAGGGCTTCCGGCCGCACATGGGCGGCGGCGAAAGCGAAGGCGTCGCGCTTGGCCTCCATCACTTCCGGCACACCCTCGAACACCGCGTCGGCGCGCGCCAGGGCGGCCGGCGCCGTCTCGCGCGCGGCGAAGCGGATGCGCTGCAGGATGCGCGGCCGCAGGGCGTCGTCGAAGGCGCCCCATTCGGCCATGGCGGCGAGCGAGGCGTCGATCTCGTCCAGGGCCTGGCGCTCCAGCGCCCGGGCCTCGGCGGCCGCGCGCGGCTTGATGTCCACCAGCCACACTTCGTGGCCGGCATAGGCGAAGGCGGTGGCGATACCCCGGCCCATGCGGCCGGCGCCGAGGGCGGCGATGACCTCTCGGGCGGGCGCGGTCATGGTGCCAACCCCTCCTGCAACAACCGCCTCATACCCCCGCGATCCAGCCCGGCCAGCCCCAGCGCTCCCAGGGTGCGCGGGCCGCGCGTCAGGTCCTCGCCCACCATGGCGCCGGCGATGGCGAGCAGGCCGCGCGCCACCGGACAGGCCACGCCGGCCCAATCCGCCACGGAGACCAGGAAGGCCAGGCCGTAGGCCACGTCCTCGCGCATGTAGCGGTGGGTCTTCAGATCGATGTGCTCGCGCCAGTCGCCGCTGTCCACCAGCTTGTCGTGGGCGTTGCCGTACATCCAGCGGTCGCTGGTGTAGTGGTCGGCCAGGGGGAAGTGGGGCGGGCCGTAGCCCAGGGCCTCCCGCAGCGCCATGCGCTCGCCGTCGAGGGCGTCGGTGACGCGCCGGATGGCCGGCTGGGTGCCCTCGTTGTGGATGTCCCAGCGCTCGAAGTGCTCCAGGGGCCCCGCGTTCATGAGGATGAGGGGCGGATGGATCACCGGCCCGGCATTCATCAGCGCGCCCGACAAGGCGTCCTCCACCGGCTCCACGGCGGGATAGGCGCCGGCGATGACTTCCAACGCATGCTTGCTGACGGCGGCGGGGAACACGCCCGTGGGCAGGCGCGTGGCGCGGGTGGTGATGGCCACCTCCGCCGGTCCGTGCTTGCGCGCGAGATACGGCAGGGTGCCGGTCTCGGCGAAGGCCACCGCCGCCCGGCTGCCGGCGGCGCGCACCGTTTGGGCCATGACGTAGCTGCCGAAAGTGCCGGGCGGCAGGAACACCACCTGGCCGTCCTCGAGATAAGGCGCCAGGGCGCGGGCGATGTCCACCTGGGCGAAGGCGGGCGTGGGGATCAGGATCAGCCCGGCGCCGCGCACCGCCGCTCCCAGGTCGCCGGTGGCGAGCGCAATGGGCACCTGGTGCCGGCCGCGGTAGTCCTTGAGGGTGATGTGTCCCGCTGCCATCACCGGCGCCAGGGCCGCCGCGTCCCGGCGCCACAGCCGGACTTCGTGCCCGAGCTGGGACAGGTCCGCTGCGGCGGCGTAGCTGCCGTGTCCGCCGCCTAGCACAGCGATGCGCATGGGTCTCCTCCCTCGCTCATGGTTGTGTTGCTCGTCCTTCCTGCGTGGCCGGCCCTCATGCAATGACGCCGGCGCCCGCCAGGGCGTCCACTTCATCTGCCCCATAGCCTGCCTCGGCGAGCACGCGCCGGGTGTCGGCCCCGTACTTGGGCGGGAAGGGCAATTGGGCGTGCGCGCCGGGCACATCCACGGCCATGGGCTGCATGTGCACCGGCCTGCCGTCGGGCATGACCGTGCGCGTGAGCTTGTCGATCAACTGCGGCAGCTCCCGCACCTGGCGGATGTTGAGGATGCGGGTGGCGGGAATGGTGGCGGCGCGCAGGTCCGCCAGGATCTCCTCGGACGAGTACCGGCTGGTCACCGCCGCCATGTCCCGGTGGATCGCCGCCCGCTCCCGGTGGCGTCCCTCGTTGGTCACCCGCACCTCGTTGGCGACGCAGGCGAACTTGGGGATGGCCGTGAGGCGCTGCCATTGCACGTCGCTGCCGATGGCCAGGTACACGTGGCCGTCCATGGTGGGATAGACATTGGTGGGGATGAACTTGCGGTGCTCGTTTCCGGCGCGGGTGATCTCGCCCGGCTGGCAGCCGAAGTCGATCAGGGGCAGCACGGTGATCAGCCACGAGGCGGCGGCCTGCAGCATGGACACGTGGATCTCCCGGCCGCGCCCGGTCTCCTGGCGTTCGAGCAGGGCGAGCATCACGTTGGCATAGACCTCGTCGCCCGCCTTCAGGTCGATGACGGGAATGCCGGTGAGCATGGGCGGGCCGTCCGGGTCGCCTGTGACCTCCATGTAGCCTGCCATGGCCTGGATCACGGGATCGTAGCCCGGCGCCTCCGGTACCTGGGGCCCCATGGCCGAAATCCCGGCCCAGATCAGGTCGGGCTTGACCGCCATGAGGGTGGCGGGGGCTATGCCCAGCTGCTGGTAGCGCGAGGGCACGGTGTTGCAGCAGAACACGTCCACGTCCAGCTCCCGGATCAGGCGCTTGAGCACGTCCTGGCCGCGGGGATCCTTGAGGTTCAGGGCGATCGCCTCCTTGCCCACGTTGGGGGCGACGAAATAACTGCGCCGGTCGTCGTCAGCCACGCGCGAACCGATGTAGCGGTTGGGATCGCCCGGCAGGCCGCCCCCCGGGGTGGACTCGATGCGGATGACGCGCCAGCCGAGCTGGGCGAAGCGCAGGGTGGCGTAGGGCATCGACAACGCCTGCTCCAGGGAAAGGACGGTACGTTTTCTCATCGTTCGATCATCACAAGGTACAGCGAACCTCTTTTGACGCAGAGGACGCAAAGACGCAGAGGACGCAAAGGAATTTTCATCATGGTCTTCTTTGCGCTCTTTGCGTCT
>JBMOQT010000068.1:0-3173 GCA_049320945.1 Pseudomonadota bacterium | reverse complement strand
GGACGGTACGTTTTCTCATCGTTCGATCATCACAAGGTACAGCGAACCTCTTTTGACGCAGAGGACGCAAAGACGCAGAGGACGCAAAGGAATTTTCATCATGGTCTTCTTTGCGCTCTTTGCGTCTGAAGCGGTTGCCTCTTCTACGCCTTCGCCTTACTCAGCGCCCGATACACCTTCTCCGGCGTGAACGGCAGCTCGTAGATGCGTACGCCGGTGGCATTGCAGATGGCGTTGGCGGTGGCGGCGGCGATGCAGATGGCGGGCGCTTCGCCCACGCCCTTGGCGCCCTGGGGGCCTTCGCCGTCCATGGTCTCGATGAAGTGCACCTCCATCTCCGGGATTTCCGGCGCGGTCACCAGCTTGTAGTCGCGGAAGGCGGGGTTCTTCACCACGCCGTTCTCCACCATCAGCTCCTCGGTGAGGGCATAGCCCTGGCCCATGACAATGCCACCCTCGATCTGGCCTTCTATCCCCAGGCGGTTGAGCACGCGGCCCACGTCGTGGGCGCCGGTGACCTTGAGCAGGCGCACGATGCCCGTGTCCGTATCCACCTCCACTTCCACCACCTGGGTGGCCCAGGCATAGGCGGCGGAGACGTCGCCCTTGAAGTGCTTGTCCTGGTGCTTGCTGGGCGGCTCGTAGTAGTAGCTGGTCATCACCAGCTCGGCCTTGTCGCTGAAGTGCAGCTGGCGCAGCAGCTTGGGCAGGCTCATGACCATCTTGCCGGTCCTGGCCTCGACGATGTGGCCGGCGCGCAGATCCAGCTCCTCGGGCGCCATCTGCGCCACGCCGGCGGCCGCCGCCAGGATCTTGGCGCGGGCCTTGCGGGCGGCGCCGATGGCCGAGTTGCCGGCAATGAAGGTGGTGCGGCTGGCATGCACGCCCACGTCCCAGGGAGTGATCTCGGTGTCGTTGTTGATGACGCGCACCGCCGACAGGGGCACGCCGAGTTCCTCGCACACCAACTGGGCCAGCACCGTCTCCGAGCCCTGGCCGATTTCCGACGCGCCAGTGATCAGGGTCACGGCGCCGAAGTCGTCCATCTTGAGGATGGTGCCGCAGCCGTCGGAGGGATAGATCTTGGCGCCGCCCCCCACGTGCAGCATGGAGGCCATGCCGATGCCGCGCTTGAAGCGGCCGGGCCTCGCCTGCTCGGCCTGGTAGCGCCGGCGCTTGGCACTGTAGTCGCTGGCGCGGGCCGCGGTAGTGAGGCAGTCCTTGAAGCCGCAGCTTTTGAAGTGCATGCCCTGGGGCGTGACCTCGCCCGGATCCTGGGCGTTCTTCAGGCGGAACTCCAGCGGGTCCATGCCGATGGCCTCGGCCAGCATGTCCATGTGGCTCTCCACGGCGAAGGTGGCCTGCAGGTTGCCGTAGCCGCGGAAGGAGCCGGCGTAGGGGTTGTTGGTATAGACCGCCTTGGTGTGGTACTTGCAGTGGGGCACCCGGTACAGGGACGAGATGGTCTGCATCATGACGAAGGGCGTGGTGGCGCCCCAGGAGGTGTAGGCGCCGTTGTCGTGCAGGGTCTCGACGGTGCGGAAGGTCAGGGTGCCGTCCTTCTTGCAGCCGGAGCGCAGGGTGAGGATCACCGGCTGGCGCGTGGGCGAGGCGAGGAACTCCTCTTCCCGGGTGAATACCAGCTTCACCGGCCGGCGCGTGGCCTTGGCCAGGAACACGGTGATGGGCTCGAAGGGATAGATGTCCAGCTTGGAGCCGAAGCCGCCGCCGATGGGCGGCTGGATGATGCGGATGCGCGCTGGGTCCATGTTGAGGATCTCTGCGAATTCGCGCTTGTGCAGGAAGGGCACCTGGGTGTTGGAGTACATCAGCAGGTTGCCCGAGGGGTCGAACTCGGCGATGATGCCCGACACCCCCATGCAGCAGTGGGTGACGTAGTGGAGCTTGAAGGTGTGCTCCAGCACCACGTCCGATTCGCGCTCGCCTTGCGCCACGTCGCCCTGCTCGTAGTCGAAAGTCATGGCGATGTTGTCGGGCTTGCCGGTGTAGGCGACGGCCTGGGCCTGCTTCAGGTGATCGTGCTTGGCGCTGGCGCCGTGGGGCTCGGGGTGGATCAGGGGCGCGCCCGGCTTCAGCGCATCGCGTGGGTCCGACAGCACCGGCAGATCCTCGTACTCCACCTCGATCAGCTTCAGGGCCGCTTCGGCGATCTCCGGCGTCTCGGCGGCCACGGCGGCGATCTCGTCCCGGGTGCTGCGCACCCGGTCGGTCTTGAGCGGCAGGTGGTCCTTGGCCACGCCGATGGGGCGCTGGTAGGGCACGTCCGCGGCGGTGATGACCGCATGCACCCCGGGCAGCGCCTTGGCCTTGCTGGTGTCGATCTTCCTGATCAGGGCATGCACCCTCGAGGAGCGCAGGATCTTGCCGTAGAGCTGGCCGGGGACGTTCAGGTCGTGGATGTAGCGCGTCTTGCCGCCGGCCTTCTCGGGGGCGTCCAGCTTGGTGATGCGCTTGCCGATCAGGGAATCCTTCTCGATCACTTCGGGCATGGCGCTACTCCTTGGCCTGGGCCGCCGCGGCGACGGCGTCCACGATCTTCACATAGCCGGTGCACCGGCACAGGTTGCCTTCGATGCCGCGCTGGATCTCCTCCCGGGTGGGATGGGGGTTTTTCGCCAGCAGCTCGCGCGACTGCATCACCATGCCCGGGGTGCAGAAACCGCATTGCACCGCGCCCGCCTCCACGAACGCCTTCTCCAGTCTCTGGCCGATGGGGTCGTCGGCCAGGCCCTCGATGGTGGTGACGCTGCGGCCGTCGCAGTCCACCGCGAACAGCAGGCAAGAGTTGACCGAGACGCCGTCCAGCAGGATGGTACAGGCGCCGCATTCGCCCTCGCCGCAGCCGTACTTGGTGCCGGTGAGGCCGGCCACGCTGCGGATCATGTCCAGGGCGCTCATGTCCACGGGCACCCGCAGGCGCGTCGGCACCCCGTTTAGCGTGAATTCAATTTCCTGCTGCAGCGACATTTTCCAGCATCCTCTTGGTCATGTTGTGGACCAGCTCCTTGCGGTACCAGGCCGAGGCCCGCACGTCGGAGATGGGGGTGATTTCGTCCCGGGCCGCCACCGCGGCGGCGGCGATGGTGTCGGGGGTGAGGGCCTGGCCCTCCAGGGCCTGCTCCGTGGCGCTGCCCCGCAAGGGCGTGGGCGCC
>JBMOQT010000067.1:0-13844 GCA_049320945.1 Pseudomonadota bacterium | reverse complement strand
TACAGGACGCGGCGGTGCACCGGCTTCAGGCCGTCGCGGACGTCCGGCAGGGCCCGGCCCACGATCACGCTCATGGCGTAATCGAGGTAGGAATGACGCATCTCCTCTTCGAGACTGATCGGGAGGGTTTCTTTGGCGAACTGGATCATGTGCGGGAGGATTCGGGGCAGCACCCGCTGACCGGGCGCTAAAAAATATTAATTTTATCACGCCACTGGCGCCCGAATGCCCTCCCCTTGCTCAGCCGGCCGGGTCCGAGAATTGTCGTCCGAGCGATTGTAACTGCTTGCCCATAAAGCCTAGAATCGGCACGCCGTAATAAAACCCGGGACCTGCTTCCGGCAGGTCGCACAATGCAGCTCATACACCAAGTGGAGGACCAACCTTGAAAACAACGCCCAAGACGCTCCAGCTCGTTCTCGCCGCCGCCCTCGGCGCCCTTGCCCTGTCGGCCCAGGCCCAGTCGGCCGTTTCCGGCTACCTTCAGGACTCCCGCGGCGCCCCCGCCAAGAGCGGAGCAGGATTGTGCTGGCGCACCGGCTACTGGACGCCGGCCATGGCCACGGCGGAATGCGACGCCGATCTGGCGCCCCGTCCCGCTGCCGCCCCTGCTCCGGCGCCGGCCCCGGCACCCGCCCCGGCCCCGGCGGCAGCCCCGGCCGCGCCCAAGAAATGCGACTTCTCCTACACCTTGAAGAACGATGAAACCTTCGAGTTCAACAAGGCCGCCCTCAAGCCCGGCGCCCGGGCCAGGCTCGACTCCGAGGTGGTGGCCAAGCTTGCCTCCTGCGCCTCGGTCAATGTCATCCTGGTCACCGGCCACAGCGACCGCCTCGGCAGCCACAGCTACAACCAGGCCCTGTCGGAGAAGCGCGCCGAAGCGGTCAAGGCCTACCTGGTCGCTAAGGGGGTCGCCGGAGACAAGATCGAGACCATGGGCGCGGGCAAGACCCAGCCCGTGCCTGGCGTAAAATGCGCTGACAATCTGAAGCGCAAGGACCTGATCGCCTGCCTGGCGCCCAACCGCCGCGTCACGATCGAGGTCCAGGGCAGCGCCAAGTAACCGGAACTCGTCGCAAGCCTGCAACCCCGCTGCGGCGGGGTTGTTTTTTTGGAATCCGTCATGCAGGAAACCGTAGACCTGATCGTTGAGCCGAAGTGGATCATTCCCGTCGAACCCCAAGGCGTAGTGCTGGAGGATCACGCCGTGGTGGTGCACGACCGCGAGATACGCGCATTGCTGCCCCAGGGCGAGGCCTGGCAGCGCTTCGCTCCGCGGGAGCGCGTGCAGCTGCCCCAGCATGTGCTCATTCCCGGCCTGGTCAACCTGCACACCCACGCGGCCATGACCCTCATGCGCGGCCTGGCCGACGACCGGCCGCTCATGGAGTGGCTGCAGAAGCATGTCTGGCCGGCCGAGGCCAAGCATGTGTCGCCTGCCTTCGTGCGCGACGGCACCCTGCTCGCCTGCGCCGAGATGTTGCGCGGCGGCATCACCTGCTTCAACGACATGTACTTCTTTCCCGAAGCGGCGGCCGAGGCGGCCCGGCGCTTCGGCATGCGCGCCGTGCTGGGCATCGTGGTGATCGACTTTCCCACCACCTACGCCAGCGACGCCGACGACTACCTGAGCAAGGGATTGGCGACCCGGGATGCCCTGCGCGACGACCCGCTGCTGTCGTTCTGCATGGCGCCCCACGCCCCCTATACGGTGGGCGATCGCACCTTCGAGCGTATCGTCACCCTGGCGGAGCAGCTGCAGTTGCCCATCCATGTCCACCTGCACGAGACCCGCGACGAAATCGCGCAGGCCCTGGCGCAGCACGGCGTGCGCCCGCTGGAGCGGCTGCGGCGCCTGGGCCTGCTCGGCCCCAACCTGATCGCAGTGCACGGCGTCCACCTGGAACAAGACGAAATCGCCCTGCTCGCCGAAAACGGTTGCACCATCGCCCATTGCCCGACCTCGAACATGAAACTCGCCAGCGGCGTCGCGCCGGTTGTGGCAGCCCTGCGGCGTGGCGTGCGGGTAGGGCTGGGCACCGACGGTGCGGCCAGCAACAACCGTCTCGACCTGTTCCAGGAAATGCGCCACGCCTCCTTGCTGGCGAAAGTCGCCAGCGGCGACGCGACCGCCCTGGACGCCCACACTGTGCTGCGCATGGCCACCCTGGACGGCGCCGCGGCCCTGGGCCTGGAACGCAAGATCGGCAGCCTGGCGCCGGAAAAATGTGCCGACATGGTTGCAATTCGGCTCGATGCGCCGGAAGTCCTCCCCTGCTTCGATCCGGCATCGCACCTGGTCTATGTCGCCGGGCGGGAGCATGTGAGCCACGTTTGGATCGACGGCCGGCTGCGGGTTTCCGCCGGGGTGTTGCAAAAAAGCGACATGAATCAATTGATTGGCGTTGTCAACTTATGGCAGAATAGACTCGACTCTTGATCTGGCATGGCATTTGATTTGCTTTGGTAGCCAGAGGAGTACGAGTTTGTGGCTGAAAGCTTTACTCGGCCAATTCATCGAACGCGAATTTTGGAACGAGGGGAAACATGAACAAACAACTTCTGAAAGTTTCGCTGCTCGCCGCCCTGGGGCTGAGCGCGACGGCCACGTTCGCGCAGGCGAATCCGGCCAACACCGGGTACGCGCAAGACTCCCGAGGCGAGGTGGTCAAGAGCGGCGCCGGCCTGTGCTGGCGTACCGGTTACTGGACGCCCGCCATGGCCACCGCCGAGTGCGATCCCGACCTGGTGCCCAAGCCCGTGGCCGCGCCCGCGCCCGCACCCGCTCCGGCGCCAGCACCTGCTCCGGCCCCCACGCCGAAGCCCGCCGCGGAGAAAGTAACGCTGGCGGCGGACACCCTGTTCGACTTCGACAAGGCAACGCTGCGCCCCGAAGGCCGCGCCAAGCTGGATGAACTGGTCGCCAAGGCCAAGGAGATCAAGCTTGAAGTGATCATCGCCGTCGGCCATGCCGATCGCCTGGGTTCCGACAGCTACAACCAGAAGCTGTCCGAGAAGCGCGCCGAAGCCGTCAAGGCCTACATCGTCGGCAAAGGCATCGAGCCCAACCGCGTTTACACCGAAGGCAAGGGCGAGAAGCAGCCCGTGACCAAGCCGGGTGAGTGCAAGGGCACCAAGAAGACCAAGGCGCTCATCGCCTGCCTGCAACCCGACCGCCGCGTGGAAGTGGAAGTCATCGGCACCCGCCAGTAACGCGGGTTCCGCGCCCGTCCCAAGGCCCTGCCTGGCAGGGCCTTTTTTATTGGTGGATGCCCGCGTCAGGGCTAAAATGCCGCCTTCGCCTGCCCACGCCTTGCGAGAATCATGAGCGCCACGCCCAACGTCGATCCGGCAGAACTGCAGAAGTTCAGCGACCTGGCCCACCGCTGGTGGGATCCTGAATCCGAGTTCAAGCCTCTGCACGACATCAACCCTCTGCGCCTGGACTGGATAGACCGCTGCGCCGGCCTCGCCGGCAAGCGCGTGGCGGACGTGGGCTGCGGCGGCGGCATCCTGGCGGAGAGCATGGCGGCGCGCGGCGCCGAGGTGACCGGCATCGACCTGTCGGACAAGGCCCTGACCGTCGCGCGCCTGCATCTGCTGGAAAGCGGCCACAAGGTGGACTACCGGAAATGCGCCGCCGAGGATCTGGCGCGGGAAGCGCCCGCCGCCTTCGACATCGTCACCTGCCTGGAAATGCTGGAGCACGTACCTGATCCCGCCAGCACAGTGCGCGCCTGCCGCGACCTGGTCAAACCCGGCGGCCGGGTGTTCTTCTCCACCATCAACCGCAATCCCAAGGCGTACCTGTTCGCCGTGGTGGGCGCCGAGTACCTGCTCAGGCTGCTGCCGAAAGGCACCCACGACTACGCCAAGTTCATCCGTCCGGCGGAGCTGTCGCGCTACTGCCGCGAGGCGGGCCTTCAAGTGGAAGAAATCATCGGCATGAGCTACAACCCGCTGACGAAGGTCTACTCCCTCGGGCGCGACACCGACGTCAACTACCTGCTGCGCGCCGTGCGCAATGATTGAAGCGGTCTTCTTCGACCTGGATGGCACCCTGGCGGACACGGCGGCGGATCTGGGCGGCGCCCTGAACCGCCTGCGGGCGGAAGAAGGCCTGGAGAAAATCCCCCTGGCCGTTCTCCGGCCCCATACCTCCCATGGCGTGCGCGGCATGCTCGGTGTCGGGCTGGGAATACTGCCCGGCCATGAGCGCTACGCGGAGTTGGCCCAGCGCTTTCTCGATCACTATGGCAACGCGGTCTGCGCCGGAACGGTCCTCTTCCCCGGCATGGACAGCCTGCTGCAGGGGCTGGAAGAGCGGGGCATCCCCTGGGGCGTGGTGACCAACAAGACCAGCCGCTTCACTCTCCCCCTGCTGACGGCGCTCGGCGTGACGGAACGCGCCGCCTGCATCGTGAGCGGAGACTCGGCGCCGCGGCCCAAGCCCCATCCCGACCCTCTCCTGCTGGCCGCGGAACTCGCCCGCGTGTCGCCGCCGGGCTGCGTGTATGTGGGAGATGACCTGCGCGACGTCCAGGCGGCGCACGCGGCGGGCATGCGGGCGGTGGTGGCCGCCTATGGCTACCTGGGCGAAGGCACCCGGATCGAGGAATGGGGCGGCGATCACCTCATCGACCGCGCCGACGAGCTGCTCGGGCTGCTCGACCGGCTTGCGTGCTAGAATCACGGAACTTCCTAACGCTGTCAGGGTCTTTATCAGCGTTCTGCCAGACCGAATACCGGGGGCGACCTGGTTTCGACGTGGGTCGCGAAGCAGAGCAGTGCATACCGAGGCCCAGTTACCTCGTAAATCCATCTGGAAAGCAACAAACGCCAACGACGAGCGTTACGCTCTAGCCGCTTAATACCGGCTGGACTCTGCACCGGTTTGCTCATGGGCCGGGCGGGGCAACCCGCAGCAGAGTCATGCACATGAGCTAAGGCTCTTCCCCGCCGCGCGGAAGAGCACGAAAATTCAGCGGATCGCCTGCAACCAGCCTGCCCGTCGGCGGGTTGCCGGTTAAAGCAAACGGCGAGGCTAAGTATGTAGGACTGCCTGTAGAGGGCTTGCGGACGCGGGTTCGATTCCCGCCGCCTCCACCATCAATACCCCCAGGAACATCCAACGCCGTCCGAGTGATGGCGATCTTTCTTTGGATTCTGATGCCGGGTCGAGTTCGGCGAGGCCAGGTCCCTGCAGCCTGAGGGCAAACCTTCCCATTGCCGCCATCATCATAGAGCACCCATGGGCGCCCTCTTCGAACCCCGCCTGGTCAACGACCCGTTCGGCGACCCCGGCTTGTACGTGGATTTTCGCGACGAGCGGCGGGCGCTGCTTTTCGATCTTGGCGATATCAGTCGGCTGCTGCCACGCCGGCTGATGCGCCTGTCCCATGTCTTCGTCACCCATACCCACATGGACCACTTTTGCGGCTTCGATCACCTGCTGCGGATCGTGCTGGGGCGCAAGAGCGGAATCGTGTTGTTCGGCGGGCCGGACTTCGTTGCCCAGGTCGAGCACAAACTGCGGGCGTACAACTGGAACGTCGTGCATCGCTACGAGGTGGAACTGGTGATCGAGGCGCGGGAAATCGGCCTGGATGGCCGCGTCACGCGTGCCCGTTTTTCCAGTCGCAGAGGCTTCGCCCGCGAACCCTGTGAGCCGTGGCAGCTGCCGGAGGACGTGTTGCACGAAGAGGCGACGTTTCGCGTCCGAGGCCGCTTCGTGGACCATGACATTCCGTGCCTTGCATACGGGGCCGAGGAGAAGGCACACGTCCGCATCGCCAAGGATCGCCTGGCAGCGCTCGGGCTGACCGCGGGCGCGTGGCTGCGCGAGCTGAAACGGGCGGTTCTGACGGGAGCGCCCGACGAGACCCCGATTCAGGTGCAATGGCGCGATCGACAGGGCGAGCACGCGGTGACTCGGCAGGTGGGTGAACTGCGCCACGTGATCCTCGACGTCATTGCCGGCCGGCGCATCGGCTACGTCACGGATTTGCGTTACTCGGAACGCAACGTCGAGACGCTTTTACAGCTGCTGCAAGGCGTGGATCTCCTGTTCATCGAAAGCGTCTTCCTGCACGAGGATCAGGAGCATGCGGCGCGCAAGAATCACCTGACGGCGCACCAGGCCGGTCAGATCGCACGCCGCGTCGGGGCCAAGGCGGTCGTTCCTTTCCATTTTTCACCACGTTACGAAGACCGCTCGACGGCGCTCATCGCCGAAGTGGAAGCGGCATGGTCTGGCATGTAACCGCTGCCAGCTCCCCATCGACCATTTCCCCTGCCGGGTGTGCCCGGGGAGGCGGCGGTGCGCCTCTGCCCGAATCCCTAGAGGAAGCGATCCAGCAGGCGCCGGCTGGCCTTGTCCAGGGTGGTGAGGTCGCGGATCAGGAACTGGATGCCGTGGCTGTCGGCGATCAGCAGGCCGTTGGCACCAAGGCGGCGGATGTCCTCTTCGCCCTTGAGCACGAAGGAGGTCTCGCCGCGGTCGGTCTCCACTTCCCAAGTGCTGGGGGTGGCGAAGCTGGAGACGCGGTGCAGGCGCCGGATCTCGGGCACGAATTCCCGGCTGGCCAGTTCCTCCTCCACCAGGGCGCGCGGCTGCGGCGGAAGGTCCGCCAGTCGTTCCAGCCAGGCCAGCTCGTGGCCCTCGGCGCTCACCAGGGAGATGCCCTCCTCGGGTGCGGCGATGGGGAAGGCGCGCACCGGCACCACGCCCTCGTATGCCGTACCGTCGGCGGCCACCAGCACCAGGCGCCCGAAGGCGTTGCGGCTAACGCGGAAATCGGGTGTGGTCATTCCAACTCCTCCACGGCTTCTTTTGCTTCCTCCTGCTGATCATCCAGGTCGGTATCCACGTTGCGCGCCTGGGCCTGGTAGAGCCGGTAGTAGTGGCCCTCGCGCGCCATGAGCTGGTCGTGGTTGCCCACTTCCACGATCCGGCCCCGGTCCATCACCACCAGCCGGTCGGCGCGGCGCAGGGTGGACAGGCGGTGGGCGATGGCGATGGTGGTGCGCCCGCGCACCAGGTTGTCCAGGGCCTTCTGGATCTCCTTCTCGGTCTCCGTATCCACCGACGAGGTGGCCTCGTCCAGGATGAGGATGCGCGGATCGATGAGCAGCGCCCGGGCGATGGAGATGCGCTGCCGCTCGCCGCCCGACAGCCCCTGGCCGCGCTCGCCCACCAGGGAATCGTAGCCCTGGGGCAGGCGCAGGATGAACTCGTGGGCATGGGCAGCACGGGCGGCGGCGACGATCTCCTCGCGCGTGGCATTGGGCTTGCCGTAAGCAATGTTTTCGGCGATGGTGCCGAAGAACAGGAAGGGTTCCTGCAGCACCAGGCCGATGTTGCGCCGGTAATCGGCCACCGGCAGGGAGCGGATGTCCACGCCGTCCACCCGGATCGCCCCTTCTGTGACGTCGTAGAAGCGGCAGATGAGGTTCACCAGGGTGCTCTTGCCCGAGCCGCTATGGCCCACCAGGCCGATCATCTCGCCCGGGGCGATGGCCAGGTCCACCCCGCGCAGCACCGCCCGGTTGCCGTAGCGGAAGCCCACGTCGCGCACCTCGATGCGCCCCTTGACCTCCTTCAGGCGCACCGGGTGGGCCGGTTCGGGCACGCTGGACACGTGGTCCAGGATGTCGAAGATGCGCTTGGCCCCGGCGGCCGCCTTCTGGGTCACCGATACGATGCGGCTCATGGAGTCGAGGCGGGTGTAAAAGCGGCTGATATAGGCCAGGAAGGCGGTGAGCACGCCCACGGTGATGTCACTTCGGGACACCTGCCAGATGCCGAAAGCCCATACCACCAGCAGGCCGATCTCCGTCAGCAGGGACACGGTGGGCGAGAACAGGGACCACACCTTGTTGAGCCGGTCATTGACCGCCAGGTTATGGCGGTTGGCCTCGCGGAAGCGGGCCGCCTCGCGGTTCTCCTGGGCGAAGGCCTTGACCACGCGGATGCCGGGAATGGTGTCGGCCAGCACGTTGGTGACCTCGGACCACACCCGGTCGATCTTCTCGAAGCCGGTGCGCAGGCGGTCGCGCACCACGTGGATCATCCAGGCGATGAAAGGCAGCGGCAGCAGGGTCACCAGGGCCAGCCAGGGATTGATGGAGAACAGGATCACCGCAGTCATGCCGATCATCAGCACGTCGGTGGCGAAATCCAGCAGATGCAGGGACAGGAACACACAGATGCGGTCGGTCTCCGAGCCGATGCGGGCGATCAGGTCGCCGGTGCGTTTGCCCCCGAAGTACTCCAGGGACAGGCGCAGCAGGTGCTCATAGGTGGTGGTGCGCAGGTCGGCGCCGATGCGCTCGCTCACCAGGGCCAGGATGTAGGTGCGCGCCCAGCCCAGGCTCCAGGCCAGCAGGGCGGCGCCCAGCAGCCCGAGCAGGTACAGGGCCACCAGCCCGGGATCGATGGCCACGCCGTTCTGGTAAGGAATCAGCACGTTGTCCATTAGGGGCATGGTCAGGTAAGGCGGCACCAGGGTGGCGGCGGTGGAGGCCAGGGTCAGCAGGAAGCCCGCCAGCAGCTGCTTGTTGTAGGGCTTGGCAAAGCGCCACAGGCGCAGCAGGGTCCAGGTGGACGGCGGGGTGTGCAGCTCCCGGGCACAGGCCGGGCATTCGTCCTGGTCCGGGCGCAGGGGCGCACGACATTTAGGACAAACCCCCTCGGCTTCGCTTAAAATCGCCTCCCCCGTAACACGACTTGCCAGGCGCCGCTGAAACTGGTCAACCAAACGCAGGGCTGCAACGTTGTGGCCCAGGGTGTAGCGCCAACAAGCCAGGCGCGTGTGCTCGTCCTGCAGTTCGAGCGTACCCACGCCGGCATGGTCGTGGTGGCGCAGCACCAGCCCCTGCCGATAGGACCAATCCCGCCAGGCGGTTTCGCCTGGCGCCTTGGCCAGCAGACGCCGGTCGGTGACGACCAGCAGTCCGCGCCCGAAGCGGAGCCGGGCGTCGAGATCGAGTTCCAGGGCCGCCACGATCTCTTCGCTGTCGGCCAGGAGCGGAGCGAGTTCGGCCTGCCAGGCGGCGGGAAGCACGCCGGGCGCAAAGGCCAGAACTGGGGGTTGCGGTGTCATTTCGCGATTAGCTGTGCGGTCGTCTTGAGGCCCCGCCCTTCGGCTTGCCGCGGGAGGTTCGCAAGGGGACTTCGGCCGAATGGATGGAGGGACTAACGGCTGCCCTACGCCTGGGGATGACATGGCGGGGCAGCGATGAAGCGGCGCATTATACCTGTACCGGGCGACAGAGCCCGTTTTTTTGTACAAATGACTACAAGAGAGATCAAGTTTCTCCGCGTCACTCCTCTGCGCGGACCGAATATCTGGACCTATCGCCCGGTCATCGAGGCATGGGTCGACATCGGGGATCTGGAAGATTCCCCGTCCAACACCCTCCCGGGGTTCATCGAGCGCCTGGTGTCCTGGCTGCCTTCGCTGGTCGAGCACCACTGCAGCGTGGGCAAGCGCGGCGGCTTCCTGGAACGGCTGCGCGAAGGCACCTGGCCGGCCCACATCATGGAGCACGTGGCCATCGAGCTGCAGAACCTGGCCGGCCTGCAGACGGGCTTCGGCAAGGCGCGCTCCACCGGCAGCCGCGGCATCTACAAGGTGGTGGTGCGGGCGCGCAACGCCCAGGTAGGCAAGGCCGCCATGGAGGCGGCCCGGGACCTGGTACTGGCGGCCATCGAGGACCGCCCGTTCGACGTGGCCGGCACGGTCGCCCGGTTGAAAGACATGGTGGACTCCCTGCACCTGGGGCCCAGCACTTCGGCCATCGTGGACGCGGCGACCGAGAGGCGCATTCCCTGGATCCGGCTGAACGAGGGCAACCTGGTGCAGCTGGGCTACGGAGTGCGCCAGCGGCGCATCTGGACGGCGGAGACCGACCAGACCAGCGCCATCGCCGAGAGCATTTCCCGGGACAAGGATCTCACCAAGCGTCTGCTCCAGTCCTGCGGCGTGCCCGTGCCCCAGGGGCGCATCGTCGCCAGCCCGGAGGACGCCTGGGAGGCGGCCCAGGACATCGGCCTGCCGGTGGTGGTCAAGCCCATCGACGCCAATCACGGCCGCGGCGTGTCCCTGGACCTGACCACCCGCGAGGACGTGGAAGCGGCTTTCGGCGTTGCCCTCAAGGAGGGCAGCGAGGTGATCGTGGAGCGCTTCGTGCGCGGCAACGAGCACCGGCTGCTGGTGGTAGGCGACCGGGTGGTGGCCGCCGCCCGGGGCGAAGCGGCGTGGGTCACGGGGGACGGGCGCTCCACCATCGCCCAGCTCATCGACAGCCAGATCAATACCGATCCGCGCCGCGGCACTACCGAGGACTTTCCCCTCAACAAAATCCTCCTGGAAGAAGACCCGGCGGTGGTGCTGGAACTGGCGCGCCAGGGCTTCGGGCCCGCGTCGGTGCCGGAGGCCGGCAAGGCGGTGCTGATCCAGCGCAACGGCAATGTGGCCTTCGACGTCACCGATGAGGCGCATCCGGAAGTGGCCGCCGCCGCCTGCCTTGCGGCCCGGGTCGTGGGCCTGGACATCGCCGGCGTGGACCTGGTCGCCGCCGACATCTCCCGCCCCCTCGAAGAGCAGGGCGGCGCCATCGTCGAAGTGAATGCCGGGCCGGGGCTGCTGATGCACCTCAAGCCCGCATCCGGCAAGCCGCGGCCGGTGGGCCCGGCCATCGTGGACCATTTGTTCCCGCCCGCGGACAACGGCCGCATTCCCATCGTCGGCGTCACCGGTAACGACGGCACGGCCCTGGTCGCGCGCATCGTCGCCTGGGGACTGCATCTTTCCGGCACGCGGACGGGACTGGCCTGCCGTCACGGCCTGTACCTGGACCGGCGCTGCATAGACAAGGGCAACTGCGCCACCTGGGAAGCGGGCACGCGGCTGCTGATGAACCGCACCGTCGAGGCGGCGGTGTTCGAGAACGGCGCCGAAACCATCCTGGGCGAAGGCCTGGCCTACGACCGCTGCCAGGTGGGCGTGGTCACCGACGTGGGCGGCGCGGAGCGGCTGGGCGAGTACTACATCCACGAAGCCGAGCAGGTGTTCAACGTCATGCGCACCCAGGTGGACGTGGTGCTGCCCAGCGGCGTCGCCGTGCTCAACGCCGACGACCCGCTGGCCGCGCGCATGGCGGCCCTGTGCGACGGCGAAGTGATTTTTTTCAGCCTGGACGAAGCCTCGCCCGTGGTCGCCCAGCACCGGGCCCAGGGCGGGCGGGCGGTACTGCTGTGCGGCCCCCGCATCGTGCTTGCCGCCGGCCGGGAAGACACCTCGCTGGCGCGGCTGGCGGCCTGCCCCTGGATGCGCGCCGCCGGGTCGTCGGCACCCCTGCCGGCGGCGCTCGCCGCCATCGGCGCCCTCTGGGCCCTGGGCGTGCCCACGGACGTCATCACCACGGGCCTGGAAACCTTTGAACCGGATCAGACTGGCGCCGCAAGTGCCGGTATGAGCAATCCACAAACCATAACCTCCTCACTCACACCGTAAAGCACACGGGACGACCGACATGGACATCTCACGCATCCGGGCCCTGCGCGGCCCCAACCTCTGGAGCCGCCACACCGCCATCGAGGCCGTGGTGACCTGCCACGACGCCGAACGCGCCATCCATGGCCTCCCCGGCTTCGAAGCCCGCCTGCGGGCCCGCTTCCCGGAGATCGGCGCGCTGGAGCCCCCCCGCCCCGGCGACGACGTGTCCCTGGCCCATGCCCTGGAAGCCGCCACCCTGGGTCTCCAGGCCCAGGCCGGCTGCCCGGTGACCTTCAGCCGCACCCAGCCGACGACGGAGCCGGGGGTCTACCTGGTGGTGGTGGAATACACCGAGGAAGCGGTCGGCCGCCTGGCCCTGGAACTGGCCGAAGCCCTGTGCCGGGCCGCACTGGCGGACGCCCCCTTCGACCTGGCCGCGGCGCTCGCCCGCCTGCGCGAACTGGACGAGGACGTGCGCCTGGGACCCAGCACCGGGGCCATCGTCCAGGCAGCGGTGGCGAGAGGCATTCCCTATCGGCGGCTGACGCAAGGCAGCCTGGTCCAGTTCGGCTGGGGAGCCAAGCAGCGCCGCATCCAGGCCGCCGAGACCGACCGCTCCAGCGCCATCGCCGAAGCCATCGCCCAGGACAAGGAACTGACCAAGAAGCTCCTGCACTCGGCCGGGGTCCCGGTGCCCATCGGACGGTCGGTATCGGACGTGGAAGACGCCTGGGCCGCCATGCAGGAAATCGGCGGGCCGGTGGTGGTCAAGCCCCGGGACGGCAACCAGGGCAAAGGGGTGACGGTCAATGTCACTACCCGCGCACAGCTGGACAAGGCCTACGCCGCGGCCGCCGAATACGGCAACGACATCATGGTCGAGCGCTACCTGCCCGGCCATGACTTCCGCCTGCTGGTGGTGGGCAAGCAGCTGGTGGCGGCGGCGCGGCGCGATCCGCCCCAGGTCATCGGCGACGGCGTGCACACGGTGCGCCAGCTGGTCGAGCAGGTGAACCTCGACCCGCGCCGGGGCGAAGGCCATGCCACTTCCCTCACCAAGATCCGTTTCGACGACATTGCCCTGGCGACCCTGGCCAAGCAGGGCTACACGGCCGAGTCGGTGCCCGCCGCCGGGGCCCGGGTGATCCTGCGCAACAACGCCAATCTCAGCACCGGCGGCACCGCCACCGACGTGACCGACGACGTGCACCCGGAAGTGGCGGCCCGCGCCGTGGAAGCGGCCCAGACCATCGGCCTGGACATTTGCGGCGTGGACGTGGTGTGCGAGAGCGTGCTGCGGCCTCTGGAGGAACAGGGCGGCGGCATCGTCGAAGTCAACGCCGCGCCGGGCCTGCGCATGCACCTGTCCCCTTCCTACGGCAAGGGGCGGCCGGTGGGCGAGGCCATCATTTCCCAGATGTTCCCGGAGGGCGACGACGGCCGCATCCCGGTCGTGGCGGTCACCGGCACCAACGGCAAGACCACCACGGTACGCCTCATCGCCCATCTCATGGCGCGCAGCGGCCTGCGCGTAGGCATGACCGCCACGGACGGCGTGTACATCGACGGCAAGCGCATCGATACGGGAGACTGCAGCGGCCCGCGCAGCGCGCGCAACGTGCTGGCGCATCCGGAGGTGGATGCCGCCGTGTTCGAGACGGCGCGCGGCGGGCTGCTGCGCGAGGGCCTGGCCTTCGACCGCTGCGACGTGGCGGTGGTGACCAATATCGGCAAGGGCGACCACCTGGGCCTGAACTACATCACCACGGTGGAAGACCTGGCGGTGCTCAAGCGCGTGATCGTCAAGAACGTGGCGCCCGACGGCATCGCCGTGCTCAATGCCGCCGATCCCGTGGTCGCCGCCATGGCGTCCGAGTGTCCCGGCGCCGTCATTTTCTTCGCCGCCGACAGCCACCATCCGGTCATGGCCGCCCACCGCGCCCAGGGCCATGGAGTGGTGTACGTGGAGGGCGGCGCCATCGTCGCCGCCGCCGGCGACTGGCGCCACGCCATCCCCCTGGCCCAGATCCCGCTCACGCGCCACGGCACCATCGCCTTCCAGGTGGAGAACGCCATGGCTGCCGTCGCCGCCGCCTGGGCGGCGGGCATCGACTGGGGCAGCATACGCGCCGGACTGGCGAGCTTCTCCAACGACGCCGGCACCGCTCCCGGTCGCTTCAACTTGTTCACTTACAACGGCGCCACCGTTATCGCCGACTACGGCCACAACCCGGACGCCATCGCCGCCCTGGTGCAGGCAGTGGAGGCCATTCCGGCGAGGCGCCGCAGCGTGATGATCAGCGGCGCCGGCGACCGGCGCGACGAGGACATCCGCGAGCAGAC
>JBMOQT010000066.1:0-14072 GCA_049320945.1 Pseudomonadota bacterium | reverse complement strand
CCGAGGGCAGGGCCAGGGCATTGGCGCCCAGGGCGTCGCTGCGCCGGAACAGGATGCGGTGGGGCAACGCTCCGCCTTCCGGCAGCACCAGGCGCGCAGCCGCGGCGCTGATCCCCTCGCGCCGCGCCGGCGGCAGGCGGCTTTCCCTGGCCAGGTCCCGGTCGAGCTGCGCCAGGGCCTGGTCGCTGAGGCTGCGGCTTACTTCGGCGGGGATGCGAGCGGCCAGCGTCGCCGCCAGCCACGGTATGCCATAGCGATAGCCGGCGAAGCCCAGGGCGAGGAACAGGGCAGCCGCCGCGGCCACCCGGCGCAGGCTGTACTGCCAGCGCACGACGAAGGAGTCCCGGTGGCCGTTGCGGCGCAGCAGCTGCGCCAGGGCCGCGTGGTCGCGCACTTCGCAGAAGGCACCGTCGGCGAAGGTGATGAGGCGCGGCGCCGCCCCCATGGGCTCCGACACGCGCAGCTCGTGCACCGGGGCGAGGCGCTCCACGCCGTCGCCCGACACGCGCAGCAGCTCGCCTTCCAGCACCAGGCTTACCCGGTGGCGCCGGGCGCTGCGCCCGTCGTAGTAGTCGGCGGGCAGAGCCCCCGGTTGCTCCGGGGGCTCTGCCCTCTCCCCCAGCCCCTCCCCCGCCGCGGGCGGGGGAGGGGAGCGTAGTGCCCCCCTGCGGGGAGGTTTCTGGGTAGCGGGGCTCACAGGGCGATATCGATGTCGAACAGGTCGGCGGTCTCCTCGCCGGCGGCGCCCACCTCCTGCCCGGCGCCGGCGACGAAGCCGTCCAGGTCGCCGGCGGCCACCAGGGCGACGCTCTCGGCGCGGTACTTGAGCAGGCGCACCGCGGCGAAGGGGCGGTACAGCCCGAGGGTGAGGGCGATGGCCAGGAGGTTGGTGACGGTGATGAACCACAGCCGGCGCGCCGACACCCGGCTGACGAAGCGATGCGGTCCCAGGGTGGTGTTGTTCCACACCAGGTTCTGCAGCCGCGCCGAGACATAGGGCGCGATGAACACGGCCATGAGCAACATCAGCACCAGGAAGGCGAGCACCAGCCATGCCAGGAACATGCGCGACTCCGGTCCCTGGGGCAGGCTGCGGGCCAGGCCGGGCATGATCAGGACGGCGGCGGCGCCGGCCAGCGCCACGCCGGCCAGGAACAGGCCGGCGGCCGCCAGCCAGATCCTGTAGAAGGCGCGGATGGGCGCGTCGAAGTGAAAGCGCGTGGCGCCGTACCAGGCGTTGTTGTGCTGGTAGCGCTTGAGCAGCTGGTGCCACACGGGGCCGAGCACATAGAGGCTGAAGAAGGTGACCAGGGGCAGCAGCAGGAACACCACGTAGGACTCGCCCAGCCCGCCGCGGAAGGAAAAGCGCAGCCCCCGGTAGCTGGAGTTGTGCAGCCGGAAGCGCAGCGAGCGCAGCAGCAGCCAGGGCAGCACGCAGGCCAGGAACAGGAACACCGCCAGGCCCAGGACGGGATGGAACTGGCCGGCGAAGTTGTAGGCCAGCAGCAGCACCAGGGCGATGATGCGGCCCTTGAGGATCGCCAGGGGGCGACCGTGGTAATCGAAGCTGGCGCCGGCGAGCGAGGTGTTGCGGTAGAAGTACTGCAGCCGGCGCACCTTGGCCCAGGCGGAATAGATGCCCAGGGTGAGCAGGGTCAGCACCAGGTTCACGATCCAGATGCCGAAGTACTCCCCTCCCTTGCCCGTGAACACCAGGGGCAGCGTCGGCTGCTCCACGGCCTGCGGCGGTGCCACCTCCATGGGTCCGTCCCCCCTTGCGATAGTGGGGTGGATTATGTCACGGGTCTGAAGGCTTCTTGTCAGCAAGCGGCAGAGGTACCGAAGGACTGCTCCATTTCGCGCCGGAAACGCACCGCCTCGCTGGCCTCGTCCATGTCCACGTCGGCCCAGCCCACGGCGCTGCCGGCCGCCACCGGCCTCTTGAGACGCACGCCATGGGCCAGGCCGATGGGCAGGCCGCCGCAGGCGCGGGATTCGGCCGCGGGCATGAGCCGGCCATAGACCGTGCAGCCGCCTTCCCCGTCCAGCGTCTCGCCCGGCGCCAGGTCGCGCTTGGCCGTGGCCACCACGTCGGCGACCCATGAGCCGGAGCCGTCGTCGAACCAGCTCAGCGGCGCGCCGGTCGGCTCGCCGCGCAGGCCGACCGAGGCGACGCTGATGCCCAGCTCCAGGCCGATCAGGTGACTGGGCTTGTACAGGGCGGCATAGCGCCCGGAATCATCGGTCACCACGCCGTACTCCCGGAAGCAGCGCTCCACGTAGTCGCGCCCGGCGCCCGCCTGGGCCGCGAAGGTGACATAGACGCCCCAGCGCAGATCGCGGAACACCGGCCGCCCGTCCCGCTCCAGGCTGGAGACCACCTCCACCTGGCCCGGGTGGTGCAACTGGCCGCCCGCGTCCCGGGGCCGCAGCACCCGCGGCAGATCGTCCACGCCGCAGGGCGGGAAGGCCAGGCCGCCCGGGGCCGGCGCCAGCCCCGTGGCGTTGGCCACGGAGGCCATCTCGATGGCCGACTTGGTGCCGTCCAGGAAGGAGTTGAACATCTTGGCGTTGAAATCCCCGGCGGCCACCTGCTCGGGGGTGAAGCCGTAGTGGCCCCAGACCGTGTCGGGCGTCGATTGGTGGTAGCCGGGCAGATACTTGGTGCCCTTGCCGGCGGCCACCACCTGGAAGCCGGCGGCCCGGGCCCAGTCCACCATTTCGCAGATGAGCGCCGGCTGGTCGCCGTAGGCCAGGGAGTAGACCACCCCCGCCTGCCGTGCCCGCCGCGCCAGCAACGGTCCGGCCAGGGCATCGGCCTCCACGTTGACCATGACGATGTGCTTGCCGTGGCGGCAGCAGGCGAGCACGTGGCGGATGCCGGCGGCGGGGCTGCCGGTGGCGTCGATGACGATGTCAATGCCCTCGGAGGCAAGGGCGCCGAGGGCATCGTCGGTGATCCACGTGGTGCCCCGGGTGAGCGCTTCCGCCAGCGAGCGCGCCCCATAGCGTTCCCGCGGCCAGCCGGTGCGTGCCAGCGCTTCGGCCGCCCGCGCCGGCTGCAGGTCGGCGATGGCCGCCAGATGGATGCCCGGGGTCACCCGGGCCTGGGCAAGATACATGGAGCCGAACTTGCCGGCGCCGATGAGCAGCACCCGCAGGGGTGTGCCTTCCCTGCGCCTGAGCAGGGCGTAAAGATTCATGGGACTCCTCCGTGAAGCTACGTCTGTTGGTCAGGCCGTAGCGTAGCAGAGGTCAGGGCTCGCCCAGGCTGCGGGCCTTGGCCTGGGCCGCCACGTCGCCCTGCAGGGCGGCCTGGGCATACCAGTAGCGGGCCAGGCGCAGGTCCTGCTTCACGCCATAGCCCTTCTCGTACATGCTGGCGATGATGTACTGGGCGCCGGCGTCGCCGCCGATGGCCGCCTCCCGATACCACTGGGCGGCCAGGCCATAGTCCTGGGGCGCGCCGCGGCCCAGGAAGTACTGGGTGGCCAGGTCCACCTGGGCCTCCACATGGCCCTGCCGGGCGGCCTTGAGGAACCAGGCGGTGGCTTCGGTCAGGGACTTGGGCAGCAGGGTGCCCTTCTCGTAGAGCAGCCCCAGGTTGTACTGGGCCTGGGGCAGGCCGCCCTCGGCCGCCTGGCGCAGGTAGGCAATGCCCTCGTCCGGGTCCTGGGACGCGGCCTCGCCGCGCAGCAGCATCATGGCGTAGTTGTACTGGGCCAGGCGCTTGCCGCGCCTGGCGTCCGCCTCGTACAGCTTGGCGGCCAGGCCGTAGTCCTGGCGCTCATAAGCTTCCCAGGCCGGATCGGCGGCGAAGGCGCCAGCGCCGGCGGCCGCCAGGAGGAGGGCGGCGCCGAGGCGCAACGGGGCAAGGGCGGGCAGGCGGGGCATGGAGCTTGGAGGCGGCCCCGGAAAGCTAAGTTCCGGCGGCTCAGAAGCCCGAGCCCGGCTGCCGCAGGAACTCCATCTCCTCGGCGCTCGAGGCGCGCCCGAGGATGGCGTTGCGGTGGGGAAAGCGGCCGAAGCGGGCGACGATGTCCCGATGGCGCAGGGCATAGCGCAGGGTCTCGGCGAAGCCCTCGTGGGCCGCCGCCAGGGCCGAGAACAGCTCCACGGAGCGCGCCTGCGCGCCGGCGTCCTCGCTGTGCTCGAAGGGCAGATAGACGAAGATGCGCTGCACCGGCGCCAACTGCTGGTCGAAGCCCCGCGCCACCGCCTCCTCGGCGCAGGCGAGCGCCCGGGCATCACTGGAGAAGGCGCGCGCCTCGCCGCGGAACAGGTTGCGCGGGAACTGGTCCAGCACCACGATCAGCGCCAGCATGGGGGCGGGCGCCCCGCGCCAGTGATCGAGGGCGCCGCCGGCCGCCGCCTCCCAGGTGGGCAGGAAGCGGCGGCGGATCTCCTGGTCGAAGGCCGGGTCCTTGACGAACCAGCAGCGGCGCTGCTGCCCGTGCTCGCGGCTGCCGGGCGGGGCGAACCAGAAATCCAGGACGTCCCCGGGTGCGGCGAGGGTCACGCTTGGCACCTCATCGTCATAGCCCTAAAAAACTCGGTTAACCGCTCTCAACGCAGAGATCGCAGAGGCGCTACGGTTTCAGCTCACGAAGGCGTGGGGCACGGGATTGTCGCCCACCGCCTGGCGCAGCACCGCCCAGTGCATGGCCTCGTCGCCCAGGATGCTGGCGGCGGCGCGGGCCAGTTCCCGGTCGGCGAATTTCGGCACCGCTCCCAGGTAGGCGCTGACGGCGCCCTGCTCCAGGCCGGCGGCGAAACGCAGCACGTCCTCTTGGGTCTTGAGCTTGTCCGTGGGGAAGTCATAGCGCTGCATGCCTTCGGCGGGCGTGCCGCCCAGCTTGCGCACCGTGGCCACCAGCAGATCGGCGTGGGCCTTGTGGTGGCCCTGGAACTGCTGGGCCAGTTCCAGCACGGGCTTTTGCAGCAGGCCGCTGTCCGCTCCCACCTGGTAGGCGGCGACGGCCTGCAGCTCGGCGCCGATGGCGCTGTTCAGGATCTGGATGTCGCCGGCGCGGGCGCCGCCCTTCTTGGCGGCGGCGAGCGCCAGGCGCGGCTGGCCGGCGAGCAGGGCGACGGCGGTGGCCGACAGGGCCAGGCCGCCGAAGGTGAGGAAGCCCCGGCGGCTGAGTTCGTCGGGAACGGCTGCGGATTTGCGAATGGCATCGGACATGGTCTTCTCCATGGTTCGTTGGGGGGATCGCCGCGGCGCGGCGTGTCAGGCGTCTTCGGGGGACGCTTGATCCAGGCCCAGGCGGGCGAGCACGGAGGCGACGATGCGGTCGCAGCGGGCGCCGGCGAAGGCGAAGGTCTCGCCCAGGGACGGTGTCAGCTCCCGCTCGAGCATGGTGCGCAGCAGATGGCGGGCGCGGAACAGCCGCACCTTCACCAGCGCCGGGCTGATGCCCAGGCAGGCCGCCGTGTCCGCCACGCTGAGCCCCTCGATGGTGCGCAGCATGAATACCGTGCGGTAATCCTGGGGCAGGCGGTCCACGGACGATTCCAGCACCCGGCATAGCTCGTTGCGCATCATTGCCTCCTCCGGGCTGTCGCCGCCCGGCACGTTCTGCACCGCTTCCTCATCCTGCGTGGCCGGGATCGCCGCCTCCACCGCCTGGCTGCGCGAGCGCCGCTGCCCCAGGGCCTGGTTCACGACAATGCGCACCAGCCAGGTGGACAGCTTGGCCTCGCCGCGAAAGCCGGCGAGCCCGTGGTAAGCGCGCACATAAGCTTCCTGCACCGCGTCTTCGGCGTCGGCGTCGCTGCCCAGGATGGCGCGGGCGGCGCGGAACATCATTCGGTTATGCCGGCGCATGACGAACTCGAAGGCACGGCCGTCGCCGGCGCGGATGCGTCCGACCAGTTCGCCGTCGGACAGCTGCTGCAGGGGGGCCGTGCTCATGGGTTTCGCCTTGCGCTGAACTCGACCATTGGATGCATGACGGAGGATCAAGGTTACAGGAGCGCCCGTAAGCCGGATACGACGGTCCTGTCGCGTGGCGGCGACGCCATGACGTTGGACTGGCGCCGCAACTTCTTGCCCGCCACCCGCCTGTGCCGGGCCGGTTATTGCAGCGCGCGAGCGACCTGCGGCAGGGTTCTGCCCTGTGCAAGGCCGGCGTACTGTCGCGTAAAAGCTACAAAGAGCAACCGGCCGGAAACCCGGCGCGCCGGGCAAAGTTTCGAGGATTCATTCGCTTAGCGCTGCCGGCCGCCATTGGCATGGATCTTGAAGGAGAAGGGCAATCCCCAGCGGGAGGCCCATCATGTATTGGAAAATCCTCACCCTGAGCATAGCGGCCCTGAGCGCCATAGCCGTCGCGGCCAGCGAGCCCGCGATCGCCGACCGCCTCACCTCGGTGGAGGGCGCGGTGGCGAAAACCGGCGGCGAGGTCACGCTGTCCCTGGAAGATATCCAGCCTTATATCCGCATGCACCGGCAGACAGTGCGGTGAAGGATGCGGGCCGCCGTTGCATAATCACGCAATGAGCGTCCCGATCCTGAGCAGCGAGCGCCTGTGGCCCGCGGTGGCGGCATGCCGCGCGCGCGCCGTGGCCTGCGGTGCCCTGCAGCCCATCGAAACGGAGGAGGAAATCGTCCCGGACGGGGGCGTTTCCTTCGTCGTGCGCCGCGTCTCCAGCCTCAAGCACAAGGACGAGGCGCGCCGGGTCCATGAGGCCAAGCACCGGGAACGCAACCCCTTTCTGCCGCCCGAGGCGGAGCTGCTGGTGGGGGCCGTGGCGCCGGGGTATCTCGCGGTGCTGAACAAGTACAGCGTGATCGAGGATCATCTGCTGATCGTCACGCGTGACTTCGTGCACCAGGACACCCTGCTCGATGCCGCGGACTTTCGCGCCCTGGTCGCCGCCATGGCCGGCGCCCATACCCTGGGCTTCTACAACGGCGGCCGCGACGCCGGCTCCAGCCAGCCCCACAAGCATCTGCAGCTGATCCCGCTGCCCCTGGGCGCGGGCGGCGACGTGCCCATGGCGGCGCTCTTCCCTGAGGCCGGCGAGGGCTTGCACAGCATCCCCGGGCTGCCCTTCCGCCACGCCTTTGCGCGCCTGCCGGCCGCACTGTGGCATGAGCCCACGGCCGCCGCCGATGCGCTCCACGCCCTGTACCGGGCGGGCCTGGAGCGCCTGGGCATCCCCGGCATGGCGCGCGACGGCGCCTGCTGGCAGAGCCATCCCTACAACCTGCTGGTCACCCGCCACTGGCTGCTGCTGGTGCCGCGCCGGCGCGAGAGCGCCGACGGCATCGCCGTCAACGCCCTCGGTTTCGCCGGCTCCCTGTTCGTGCGCGACGTCGACCAGCTGGAGCAGGTGAAGCGCCTCGGCCCCCTGTCGCTGCTGGGCAGCGTCGCCGGCTGAGGTTCGCAAAGCGGAACATCGTTCCGCGGTGGCCGGTTCGAGATAAAATTCAGGGGCCCTGCGTACCGACGACCACAGTCCCATGACATTGGAAGAACTTCTCGCCCAGCCCTTCAACACCCTTCCCGACCTGATCCGCCGGCACGCGCAGTCGCGTCCGCGCCATGACGCGCTGATCCAGGACGAGCGCCGCCTCGACTACGGTGCCCTGGATGCCCTCATGGACCGGATTGCGGCAGCGCTGCAGCGCGCCGGCGTGCGGCCATGCGACAGCATCGCCATCTGTGCCGCCACCTCCATCGAGTACGCGGCGGTGTTCCTCGGCGCCCTGCGCGCCGGCGTGGCGGTGGCGCCCCTGGCGCCCTCGGCCACCGCCGACAGCCTGGCGACCATGGTGGCCGATGCCGGCGCCCGGCTGCTGTTCCTGGATGAGGCTGCAGCCCAGGCACTGGCGCCGGCGCGCGCCGCCGTGGCGGCGCGGCCCATCACCCTGGATGGCTCGGACGCGGGGGAGACCTTCGAGCAGTGGCTGGGCGAAGCCGCTGCGCCGCGGGCTGTCATCATCGAGCCCCACTGGGCCTTCAACATCATCTACTCCTCCGGCACCACCGGCGCACCCAAGGGTATCGTCCAATCCCACGCCATGCGCTGGGCCCACGTGCAGCGGGCCAGCGCCAGCGGTTACGGGCCGGACGCTGTCACCCTGATCGCCACACCCCTGTATTCCAACACCACCCTGGTGAGCTTCTTCCCCACCCTGGCCCTGGGCGGCACGGTGGTGCTGATGGCCAAGTTCGATGCCGCGGCCTATCTGGCCCTGGCGCAGCAGCACCGGGTGACCCACACCATGCTGGTGCCGGTGCAGTACCAGCGCATCATGGCGATTCCCGGCTTCGTGCGCTACGACCTGTCCTCCTTCCGCATGAAGTTCTGCACCAGCGCGCCCTTCTCCGCCGCCCTGAAGGCGGACATCCTCAAGCGCTGGCCGGGCGGGCTGGTGGAGTACTACGGCATGACCGAGGGCGGCGGCACCTGCATCCTCGCTGCCCACGAGCATCCGGACAAGCTGCACACCGTGGGCCGGCCGGCGCCGGGCCATGACATCCGGCTGATCGACGAGCAGGGCTGCGAGGTTGCGCCCGGCGAGGCAGGCGAGGTGGTGGGCCATTCCGGCGCCATGATGAGCGGCTATCACAACCAGCCGCAGAAGACGGCGGAAGCGGAGTGGTACGACGCCACGGGCAAGCGCTTCATCCGCACCGGCGACATCGGCCGCTTCGACGAGGACGGCTTCCTCATCCTCATGGACCGCAAGAAGGATATGATCATCTCGGGCGGCTTCAACATCTATCCCAGCGATCTCGAGGCGGTGCTGCGGGGCCACGAGGCGGTGGCCGAGGTGGCCGTGGTGGGCGTGCCCTCGGAGCGCTGGGGCGAGACGCCGGTGGCTTTCGTGGTGCTGAAGCCGGGCGCCGCGCTGGCGGCGGAGGAGCTGCGCACCTGGGCCAACGCCCGCCTGGGCAAGACCCAGCGCCTGGCGGCGCTGGAAGTGGTGGCGGCACTGCCGCGCAGCGCCATCGGCAAGGTGCTCAAGCGCGAGCTGCGCGAGGCCTACCGGGGCGCGCCTCTGTAGGCCTCAAAGGCGCGCCACCTCCACCAGCACGTCGTAGAAGGTGGCGCCGCCGCCCAGGTCGGCCAGCGCCTGGCTGGTGACCTCGTTCACGTTGCGCCCGTCCGGCGACAGCTTGCGCCACCAGATGGACGGGCTCACCACCACGCCCGGGCGCGCCCGCTCGGTCACCCGCGCCACCGCCCGAAACTCGCCCCGGTCGTTGAACACGCGCACACTATCGCCGCCGGCGATAGCGCGCGCCGCCGCATCCTGGGGATGGATGTCCAGCCAGGGATTCTTCTCCTGCTCGCGGAAGCGCTCCAGGTTGGCGAAGGAGGAGTTGAGGAAGTTGCGCGCCGGCGGCGAGATGAAGGCCAGGGGAAAGCGTTGCGCCAGGGCCGCTCCCCGCCATTCCCGCGGCGGCACGAAGGCGGGCAGGGGATCATGCCCCTGGGCCGCCAGGGCGGCGCTGTAGAACTCGCACTTGCCCGAGAGCGTGGCGAAGCCACCCTGGGCGAAGGGGGCATAGGGCGTGGGCAGGGTGAGGCGCGCGAAGCCCTCGGCCTTGAGCCGCTCCCAGGTGATGCCCGCCATGGCCGGGTGGTCCCAGCGGAAGGCCTGGCGCGCCAGGGTCTCGTCGTCCTCGTCGAAACAGGCTTCCGTGAAGCCCATGCGCTTGGCCAGGCGCCGGAACAGCTCGGTGTTGGGCAGGGCCTCGCCGCGCGGCGCGATGGCCGGCAGGTTGGCCAGCACGTGCAGGTGGCCGTAGGACTTGTGGATGTCCAGGTGCTCCAGCTGGCTGGTGGCCGGCAGCAGGATGTCGGCATAGTCGGCGGTGTCCGTCCGGAACAGCTCGTGCACCACCACGAACAGGTCGGGGCGCATGAAGCCCTCGACCACCTTGCGGCTCTCGGGCGCCACCGCCACCGGGTTGCTGTTGTAGACGAACACCGCCTTGACCGGGGGATCGTCCGCTTCCAGCAGCGCGCGGCCGATGGCCGACATGTTGATCGTGCGCGGCCGGCGGCGCAGCAGGTCGGGCCGCTCCAGGGCCGCCTCGTCCACCGGGTAATGGCCGGAGCTGGTCAGCAGCAGGCCGCCCGCCGGGTCGCGCCAGGCGCCCACCAGGGCCGGCAGGCAGGCGATGGTGCGCACCGCCATGCCGCCGCCGGCGTGGCGGTTGGCGCCGTAGTTCAGACGGATCGCCGCCGGCCGGATGCTGCCGTAGTCCCGCGCCAGGGCGATGATGTCCTCGCGCCGCAGCCCGGTGAGGGCGGCCACGCGCTCGGGCGGGTAGTCCGCCACGCGCTCCTTGAGCGCGGCGTAGCCCAGGGTGTGGCGCGCGATGTAGTCGTGGTCCAGCAGGTCCTCGGCGATCAGCACGTGCATCAGCCCCAGGGCCAGGGCGGCGTCGGTGCCGGGAAGGGGCGCCAGATGCACATGGCAGCGCTCGGCCGTCTGGGTGCGGTAGGGATCGATGGCGACCAGCTTGGCGCCGCGCCGCTTGGCCTCCTGCACCCGCGTCCAGAAGTGCAGGTTGGACACCACCGAGTTGGTGGCCCACAGGATGATCAGCCTGGCATCGGCCACGCACTCCATGTCCATGCCCAGCTTGCCGCCCAGGGTGGCGGTGATGCCGGCGCCGCCGGCCGTGGCGCAGATGGTGCGCTCCAGCAGGGAGGCGCCCAGGCGGTGGAAGAAGCGCCGGTCCATGCTGCCGTACTGGAGCAGGCCCATGGTGCCGGCATAGCTGTAGGGCAGGATGGCCTCGGGCCCCCACTCGCCGGCGATGGCGCGCAGCCGCGCCGCGGTCTCGTCCAGGGCCTGGTCCCAGGAGATGCGCTCGAAGCGCGCGCCGGGGCCCTTGGGGCCGACGCGGCGCATGGGATGCAGCAGGCGCTCGGGGTGATACACCCTTTCCGGGTAATGGGCGACCTTGGTGCACAGGGCGCCGCCCGTGGGTCCGTGGTCCGGCGCGCCCGCCACCTTCACGGCGATGCCGTTGCGCACCGTGGTGAGCAGGGCGCAGGTGTCGGGGCAGTCGTGGGGGCAGGCGCCGCGCACCACGGTGTCGGCTGTGCGCTGGTCCATTCTTAACCCCGCACCGGTTCCATCAGCGCGTCCAGGTTGAGCTCGTCGCAGTACTCCAGGAAATCGCTGCGCAGGTCGGCGATGTGGGTGCCGGCGGGGACGCCCACGGTCATCTCCACCGAAAACATGGGCGTGCCCGTATGGGGCGCCGGATAGCTGCTGGTGGTCAGGTCTTCGATGTTGATGTGGCGCTTGGAGAAAAAGCGCGCCAGGTTGTGCACGATGCCCGGGTGGTCCATGGACACCACCTCCACGTGGTAGGGTACGGTGCCCGCGGGGGCCGCCCGCTCCTCGGAGCGGCGCGCCGTGATGGTCAGGCCCAGCTTCTTGGCCAAGTGATCGAACTGGCTCTCCAGCCTGGCCAGCTCGTTCCAGCTGCCCGAGACCAAGGCGATGATGGCGAACTGGCCGCCCAGCACCGTCATGCGGCTGTCCTCGATGTTGCAGCCCGAGTCGGTGATGGCGCCGGAGAAGTCCTCGACGATGCCCACCTGGTCCTCGCCCAGGGCGGATATCACCAGCAGGTTCTTGCCCTTCGCTTTGCTCATGGTTTCTCCCTATCCGTGGGATGTCACTTTGACATGCTGCGCCTGGGCGGGCAAGCGCTGGGCCAGGAACTCGGCCAGTATCCGCCCCGTGTGGCCGCGGCTCGCCGCCACCTGCTCGGGCGGTCCGGCGGCGACGATGCGCCCGCCGCCGCTGCCGCCTTCCGGCCCCAGATCCACCAGCCAGTCGGCCTCGGCGATCACGTCCAGGTTGTGCTCGATCAGCACCACGGTGTTGCCCGCGTCCACCAGCCGGTGCAGCACGCGGATCAGCTTCTCCACGTCGGCCATGTGCAGGCCCACGGTGGGCTCGTCCAGCACGTAGAGGGTACTGCCTTTGGTCCCCCGCGCCGCGCTTGGGCGGGACGGGATCGCCCGCACCTTGGCCAGCTCGGTCACCAGCTTGATGCGCTGGGCCTCGCCCCCCGACAGGGTGGGGCTCTGCTGGCCCAGGGTGAGATAGCCCAGGCCCACGTCCTGGAGCAGGCGCAGGCAGTGGTGGATGGACGGGTGGGCGCTGAAGAAGTCGGCGGCATCATCCACGCTCATGTTCAGCACCTCGCCGATGGTCTTGCCCTTCCAGCGCACCGCCAGGGTCTCGCCGTTGAAGCGCTGGCCGTTGCAGGCGTCGCATACCACCTTCACGTCGGGCAGGAAGCTCATCTCGATTTTCTTCACGCCCTGGCCCTCGCAGGCGTCGCAGCGCCCGCCGCCGGTGTTGAAGGAGAAGCGGCTGGCGTTGTAGCCGCGCAGGCGCGCCTCCTGGGTGTCGGCGAACACCTTGCGGATGGCATCCCAGAAGCCCACGTAGGTGGCGGGGCAGGAGCGCGGCGTCTTGCCGATGGGGGTCTGGTCCACTTCCAGCACGCGCTCGACGGCCTGCCAGCCGCGGATTTCGCGGCACCCGCGCAGGGCCGTGGATTGCGTCACCAGGCGGCGCAGGTTGTCGTGCAGCACGTCGCGCGCCAGGGAAGATTTGCCCGAGCCCGATACGCCCGTCACCACCGTGAGCCGCCCCAGGGGGATGCCCACATCCACGTCCTTCAGGTTGTGCAGATTGGCGCCCAGCACCTCCAGCGCCGGAACCGCGCCGTCCACCGGCCGGCGCGGCACCAGGGGATGGCGCAGGGGCGCGGCCAGGAAGCGGCCGGTGACCGATTGGGCGTTGCGCGCCAGCTCCTCGGCCGTGCCCTCGGCCACCACCCGGCCGCCGCCGCTGCCGGCGCCCGGGCCCAGGTCCAGCACGTGGTCGGCGCGGCGGATGGTGTCCTCGTCGTGCTCCACCACCACCAGGGTGTTGCCCTTGGCCTGGAGGCGGTGCAGGGTGTCGAGCAGGATGCGGTTGTCGCGGGGATGCAGGCCGATGGTGGGCTCGTCCAGGATGTAACACACGCCCTGCAGGTTGGAGCCCAGCTGGGCCGCCAGGCGCAGGCGCTGGGCCTCGCCGCCCGACAGGGTAGGCGCGGCCCGGTCCAGGGCCAGGTAGGACAGGCCCACCTCGCGCAGGAAGGCGAGCCGCGTAGTCACGTCCGCCAGCAGGTCGCGGGCGATGTCCCGCTCGCGCCCGGTGAGCTGCAGCTCCCGGAAGAAGCGCTCCACCTCTTCCACCGCCATGGCGGTGACCTCGGCGATGGAGCGGCCGCGCAGGCGCACCGCCAGCGCAGTGGGGTTGAGGCGCCTGCCCTGGCAGCTGGGGCAGGCCTGGGTGTCGCCCTCGAACCATTCGTTCCACCAGATCTCCTCGCCCGTCTGTTCTGCGTCGAACCCGGCCAGCTGCAGGCCCGTGCCGTAGCAGCTGTCGCACCAGCCGTGCTTGGAGTTGAAGGAGAACAGGCGCGGGTCGGGCTCGGCGAAGCTCTTGCCGCAGGAGGGGCAGGCGCGCTTGGTGGAGAAGGCCACCTGGTTGAGACGCACGCCGCTGCCGTCACCCCGGGCCATGGCTTCGGCCAGCCCGTCCAGGGGGGCGATGACGCTCGCCACGCCCTTGCCGAACTCCAGGGCGCGCGCCAGCGCCTGGCGCAGCGCGCCCTCCGCCTCGGGCGTCACCACCAGGTCGGCCACCGGCAGCTCGATGGTGTGCTCGCGATAGCGGTCCAGGCGCGGCCACCGGGCGGTGGGCAGAAACGCCCCGTCCACCCGCAGGTGGGTGTAGCCCTTGCCCTGGGCCCACTTGGCGAGATCGGTGTAATAGCCCTTGCGCGCCGTCACCAGGGGCGCCAGCAGGCCGACGTGCTGGCCGCGCCAGTCGCGCAGGATGCGCGCGCTAATGGCGTCGAAGCTCTGGGGCTCGATGGCCACGTCGCACTCGGGGCAGTGCTGCACCCCCAGCTTGACGTAGAGCAGGCGCAGGAAGTGGTAGATCTCCGTGAGGGTGGCCACCGTGCTCTTGCGCCCGCCGCGGCTCACCCGCTGCTCGATGGCCACCGTCGGCGGGA
>JBMOQT010000065.1:0-14100 GCA_049320945.1 Pseudomonadota bacterium | reverse complement strand
AACCTGCTCGACAGCACCGTCGTGATCGCCGCCGTCAGCGTCGTCTTGCCATGGTCCACGTGGCCAATCGTGCCCACGTTCACGTGCGGCTTCGTCCGCTCAAACTTTCCTTTCGCCATGTCGGTACTTACTCCAAAAAGTCAGTTGCACACTCAAGACGTCACCGGGGCCACTGCCGGCGGGTCCATCGGAGGGACGTGGTGCCCATGGCGTGGATTGAACACGCGACCTCTCCCTTACCAAGGGAGTGCTCTGCCACTGAGCTACATGGGCCTGCCGATACACCGACAAACCGACCGTGATCTGGAGCGGGTGAAGGGAATCGAACCCTCGTCGTAAGCTTGGAAGGCTTCTGCTCTACCATTGAGCTACACCCGCGCATCACACTTACAGCCCGCCCCGCCGCAAGTTCCTGCGACGGCGACCTACAAAAACTGCTGGTGGAGGGGGAAGGATTCGAACCTTCGAAGGCAGAGCCGGCAGATTTACAGTCTGCTCCCTTTGACCGCTCGGGAACCCCTCCAGCGAAACGCGAAATTTTCCTGTTTCCCGGAAAAAAAGTCAAATTCTTACGCGCTTGCCTACTCGGCATCCAGGTGATTCAAGGGCAAAGCGGTGGTGTGCTTGATCTCCTGGAGCACAAAACTCGATTTCACGTTGATCACCGCCTCGTGTTTCAGCAGCCGGTCCAGGACGAAACGGGAGAAATGCTCCAGATCGGTCACCATGACCCGGAGCAGATAGTCCATTTCGCCCGTCATGGCGTAGCAGTCCAGCACCTCGGGCCATCCTTCCACGGCACGACGGAACGACTCGGCATGGGTGGCGCCGCGCTTTTCCAGGCTGACCGTGACAAAGGCGTGCAATCCCAAGCCCACGCGCCAGGGATCGAGCAGCGCCACGTAACGCTTGATCACGCCCGACTCTTCCAACTGGTGCAGCCGGCGCAGGCAAGGGGACGGAGACAGGGCGACCTGATTGGCAAGGTCGGCGTTGGTGATGCGACCGTTCTGCTGCAAGACTTCCAAGATGCGGCGGTCGGTCCGATCGAGTTCCATTTTTGGCATATATGACCTCTACCGAGGGTGAATATCAATGATTATTCCAATAAAACACCGGTTTCCAACAGAGATAGGGGACAAATAGCGCGCCCAGGGATTTAGCCTATAGGGGCAACAGCCGGAACCCCTATTTGGTCCGGCAATCGAACAATCAAACGGAGAGACAACTATGAACGCAAGCAGTTTTGCGCCAAGCGCACTTGAGACGACAAAAGATGCCGCGAATCCCATGGGGACCGACGGTTTCGAGTTCATCGAATACACCGCGCCGGACCCGAAACAACTCGATGCTCTGTTCCGCACCCTGGGATTTCGCCCCGTCGCCCGCCACCGCTCCAAGGACGTCACCCTCTATCGCCAAGGGGGGATCAACTTTGTGCTCAATGCCGAGCCCGAAAGCTTCGCCCAGGCCTTTGCCCGGGTACATGGCCCGTCCATTTGCGCCATCGCCCTGCGTGTCAGGGATGCGCGCCAGGCCCTGGAGCGCGCCCTGTCCTTGGGCGCCGAGCTGCACCCCGGTCAGGCCGGCCCCATGGAGCTCAACATTCCGGCAATTCGCGGCATCGGCGGCAGCCTTATCTATTTGGTGGACCGCTACCGGGACGTGACCATCTACGACATCGATTTCAACTGGCTGCCGGGCGAGCAGCGCCAGCCCCGGGGCGTCGGGCTGACCAGTATCGACCACCTGACCCACAACGTACACCGGGGGCGCATGAACGCATGGGCCGGCTTCTACGAGAAAATCTTCAATTTCCGGGAGCTGAAGCACTTTGACATCGAAGGCAAGCTCACCGGCCTACATTCCCGCGCCATGGTCAGCCCCTGCGGCAAGGTCCGCATCCCGATCAACGAGTCCGCGGACGACAAGAGCCAGATCGAGGAATTCCTGCATGCCTACCACGGCGAGGGCATCCAGCACGTGGCGCTGGCGACGGACGACATCTATGCCGCGGTGGAAGAACTACGCCGGGCCGGCGTGCGCTTCCTCGACACGCCCGATACTTATTACGAGCAGGTGGACAAGCGCCTGCCGGGCCACGGCGAGGACCTGGAACGGCTGCGGCGTAACCGCATTCTGATCGACGGCACGCCTACCCCGAACGGCGGGCGGCTGCTGCAGATCTTCACCGAAACAGTGATCGGACCCATCTTCTTCGAGATCATCCAGCGCAAGGGCGACGAGGGCTTCGGCGAAGGCAACTTCAAAGCCTTGTTCGATTCGATTGAGGAAGACCAGATTCGCCGCGGCGTGCTGAAGAATCCGGCGTAGAATTCGATCGAACTCGAACAAGCCTGCCAAATTCTGCGAGATCGACCCATGAACGCCCCCCAACGCCAGTGCGCCCGCGTCCCCGTACCCGAAGAGCTGCTGTCCGCCCTGAGGGCGCGCTTCGCCGAGCGTTTCGCCACCACGGAGGCGGTACGCGCCCATCACGGCAAGGACGAGTCCGCCCATCCGCCCGCCCTGCCCGACGGCGTGGTGTTCGCCCACGGCACCGAGGAAGTGGCGGACACGGTCAAGCTGTGCCGGGCCCACGGCGTGCCGGTGATCGCCTACGGCGTCGGCAGCTCGGTGGAGGGCCAGGTGCTGGCGGTCCATGGCGGCATCTGCATCGATCTCAGCCAGATGAACCGGGTGCTGGCGGTCAATCAAGCGGACCTGGACGCCCGGGTGCAGGCGGGAGTGACGCGCAAGCAGCTCAACCAGGAGCTGCACGGCACCGGCCTGTTCTTTCCCATCGACCCCGGGGCCGACGCCACTCTGGGCGGCATGGCCGCCACCCGCGCCTCGGGCACCAACGCCGTGCGCTACGGCACCATGCGCGAGAACGTGCTGGGCGCGACCGTGGTGCTGGCCGACGGGCGCGTGATCAAGACCGGCACGCGGGCGCGCAAGTCCTCCGCCGGCTACGACCTCACGCGGCTGTTTGTCGGCTCCGAGGGCACCCTGGGCATCATCACGGAACTGACCGTGCGCCTCTACCCCCTGCCGGAAGCGGTTTCCAGCGCCGTATGCGCCTTTCCCGCCATAGACGAGGCGGTGGCCACGGTGATCGAAACCATCCAGTTGGGCGTACCCGTGGCGCGCATCGAGCTGCTGGACCAGTTCACCATCGCCGCCGTCAATCGCCACAGCAAGACCAGCCTGAAGGAGGCGCCCACCCTGTTCTTCGAGTTCCACGGATCGCCGGCGGGCGTTGAGGAGCAGGCGCGGCTGGTGCAGGACATCGCCGGCGGCCACGGCGGCATGGCCTTCGAGTGGGCGACCCGCCCCGAGGACCGCTCGCGCCTGTGGCAGGCGCGGCATGACGCCTATTTCGCCTGCCTGCAACTGCGCCCGGGCAGCCGCTCCGTCACTACGGACGTGTGCGTGCCCATCTCGCGCCTGGCCGAGTGCATCTCCGCGACCCGCGCCGACATCGAGGCCAGCGGCTTCACCGCGCCCATCCTCGGGCACGTGGGCGACGGCAACTTCCACGTGGCCATACTGGTGAATCCCGAGGACGCCGCGGAACTGGAGCGCGCCCACGAGCTGAATCGCCGCCTGGTGCTGCGCGCCCTCGCCATGGAAGGAACATGCACCGGGGAACACGGCGTGGGACTGGGCAAGCAGGAATTCCTGCCCACCGAACACGGCGAGGGGGCGCTGGACGTCATGCGTGCCATCAAGCACGCCCTCGATCCGGGCAACCTGCTCAACCCGGGCAAGATCCTGCCGGGTTGAGCAGCGTCTTTCCTCAGGCGCTCTTGGTCGCCGAGGCCGGAGGCTGGGATTTGTTTTTCTGGTCGTGGGCCAGCCACAGATCGCTGCCGGCCTTCTCGTCGGCGGGCGCCGCGGCCAAGGACCTGACGTCGCCGGAGACTTCGCCGCCCTCTTCAATGACGATCTTGCCGTAGCGGATCTTGCCGCTCACCACGCCAGTGGCATACACCACCAGCTTTTCCCGCGCCGTCAGCTCGCCCTCGAAGTGGCCGCGGATCTCGGCCACGTCGATGCCCACCGTGCCCTTGAAGGCGCCCTTCTCGGCGATCTGCAGCAGGTGGCTGTCGGTGGTGGCTTCCACGCGGCCTTCTACGACGATGGTGTCGCAGTCGCTGATCTCGCCCTTGAGCTTGATGTCAGGACCGACGATGAGGCGGTTGCCCTTGACCTCCTCGACGGCGGGCTTGGCCTGGGCGGAGGCGCCGCGCGCCTCGGGAGCGCCGGCCGCCGCGGGCTGGACTCCCGTGGCAGACGGCGTGCCGGCGCTCGGCGCCGGATTCCGCTGGAACTTGTCGTCGCGTTTGGTGCCGAGGAATCCGTCCCTGTTAAGCATGATTGGTCGCTCCTTGCTGGTGAAAAGACAAACGTATAACTTACGCAAGCGCCGTGCCCATAACGCTTTTGCCAAGGGAATCATTAGGGTGGCGGACGCGAGGGGATGGTTGTGCAGGGAAGATCGCACTAAAAACTGTCGTCTGCCCGCGACGCCACGCGCAGTCCGCTGGGACCTGTCTCTGCCTGGATAGTTCTGAATAATCTTTTGTTTCGAGGAAGATGAGCCATGGCGGCGAGCCGGTTTGTTCATTGTCGCGGCCGGGCGACAGCGCAACTTGATGGTATTGGGGCTTCCAAGGATTTGAGAACGTTCAAGCGCTGTGATAGCCTGCGCGTGCGGCGGGCGCCCACAAGGCATCCGACCGTGGGGGAGCAGATCCGCTCCCGGCGTCAAAAACACGATTTTTGCGAATAGGAGACATCCACCATGGCGGAAACCGCCACCCCCTCCATTTCCCTGGAGGACAAGTACACCCTCACGGCCGGGCGCGTCTACCTGACCGGCTATCAGGCCCTGGCCCGCCTTCCCATGATGCAGCGCGAACGGGACATGGCCGCGGGGCTCAACACCGCCGGCTTCATCTCGGGCTATCGCGGCTCGCCCCTGGGCGGCCTGGACCAGACCCTGTGGCAGGCGCGCAAGCACCTAGAGGCCCATCATGTGCGGTTCCAGCCCGGGGTCAACGAGGACCTGGCGGCCACCGCCATATGGGGCAGCCAGCAGTTGAACCTGTTCCCCGGTGCCAAGTACGACGGCGTGTTCGCCATGTGGTATGGCAAGGGGCCGGGCGTGGACCGCTGCGGCGACGTGTTCCGCCACGCCAACGCCGCCGGCACCTCGAAGCATGGCGGCGTGCTGGTGGTGGCGGGCGACGACCATGCGGCCAAGTCCTCCACCCTGCCGCACCAGACGGACCATATCTTCAAGGCCGTCATGATGCCGGTGCTCGCTCCCTCCGGAGTGCAGGAATACCTGGATTTCGGCATCCACGGCTGGGCCATGTCGCGCTATTCCGGCTGCTGGGTGGCGTTCAAGGCGCTGGCCGATACCGTGGAGAGCTCGGCCTCGGTCTATATCGATCCCCACCGGGTTGAGATCGCCCTGCCCAACGACTTCGAGATGCCCAGCGGCGGGCTCAACATCCGCTGGCCCGATCCGCCGCTGGTGCAGGAAGAGCGGCTGCTGCACCACAAGCTCTATGCGGCGCTCGCCTATTGCCGCGCCAACCAGCTGAACCGGGTCATCATCGACAGCCCGCAGCCGCGCCTGGGGATCATCACCTGTGGCAAGTCCTACCTGGATGTGCGCCAGGCCCTGGCCGACCTGGGCATCGACGACCGGCTGGCGGCGGAAATCGGCATACGCCTGTACAAGGTGGGCATGGTGTGGCCCCTGGAGTCCGAAGGCGTGCGCCAGTTCGCCCAGGGCCTGGAAGAGATCCTGGTGGTCGAGGAGAAGCGCCAGTTCATCGAGTATCAGCTCAAGGAGGAGCTGTACAACTGGCGTGAGGACGTGCGCCCGCGGGTCATCGGCAAGTTCGACGAGAAGGGCGAATGGGCCTTCGAGGTGGGCGCCCAGGGCAAGGTGTGGCACGGCGACTGGCTGCTGCCGGCGGCCGGGGAGCTGACCCCGGCCCTGATCGCCCGGGTGATCGCAAGCCGCATCGCCCGCTTCTACACCTCGGACCGCATCAAGGCACGCCTGGCCTTCCTGGAGGCGAAGGAGAAGGCCTTGGCCAAGCCCATCATCCCGATCCAGCGCATTCCCCACTTCTGTTCCGGTTGCCCCCACAACACCTCCACGCGGGTGCCGGAAGGCAGCCGCGCCGTGGCCGGCATCGGCTGCCACTACATGGTGACCTGGATGGACCGCAGCACCGCCACCTTCACCCACATGGGCGGCGAGGGCGTGCCCTGGGTGGGGCAGGCGCCATTCACGGAAGAGCGCCACATTTTCGCCAACCTGGGCGACGGCACCTATTTCCATTCGGGCCTGCTGGCCATACGCCAGGCGGTGGCGGCAAAAGTGCCCATCACCTACAAGATCCTGTACAACGACGCGGTCGCCATGACCGGCGGCCAGCCGGTGGACGGCACCCTCACGGTGCCCCAGGTGGTGCGCCAGCTGGAAGCCGAGGGCGTGCATAACATCGTCGTCGTCACCGACGGCACGCCGCGCTCCTACACCAAGGCGGACCTCCCGCACGGCATAGCGATGCGCCACCGGGACGAGCTGGACGCCATCCAGAAGGAGCTGCGCCAATACCCGGGCGTGTCGGCCCTGATCTACGACCAGACCTGCGCCGCCGAGAAGCGTCGGCGCCGCAAGCGCGGCAAGATGATCGATCCGCCCCGGCGCGTGTTCATCAACGAGGCGGTGTGCGAGGGCTGCGGCGATTGCAGCGAGAAATCCAACTGCCTGTCGGTCGTCCCCCTGGAAACCGAGTTCGGGCGCAAGCGCGCCATCGACCAGTCGGCCTGCAACAAGGACTACTCCTGCCTCAAGGGCTTCTGCCCCTCCTTCGTGACCATCGAGGGCGGCAAGCTGCGCAAGGGCAAGGCCCTGGAGGCAGACGAGAGCCATTTCGGCGCACCGCCCCAGCCGGCGCTGCCCGACACCAGCCGTCCCTGGAACATCCTCATCACCGGCGTCGGCGGCACGGGCGTGATCACCATCGGGGCGCTCATCGGCATGGCCGCCCACGTGGACGGCAAGGGCGTCACGGTGCTGGACATGACCGGCCTGTCCCAGAAGTTCGGCGCCGTGTTCTCCCACGTGCGCATCGCCGACCGCCCCGAGGACATCCATGCCGTGCGCGTGGCGGCGGGGGAAGCCGACGCCATCATCGGCGGCGACGTGGTGGTCACGGCCAGCCAGGAAGCCCTGGCGAAGATGCAGGCAGGGCTGACGCGGGCGGCGGTAAACTGCACCGAGACACCCACCTCGGAGTTCATCAGGAACCCGGACTGGCAGTTCCCCCTGGACCTGATGAAGCGCACCATCGTGGACAGCGTGGGCGAAGGCCGCGCCGACTTCATCGACGCCACGGGGCTGGCCACCACGCTGATGGGCGACTCCATCGCCACCAACCTGTTCCTGCTCGGCTACTGCTGGCAGAAAGGCCTGGTGCCCGTGTCCGAGGCGGCCCTGATGAAGGCCATCGAGCTCAACGGCGTGGCCGTGGAGGCGAACAAGAAGGCTTTCCTGTGGGGCCGCCGCGCCGCCCACGATCAGGCTGCGGTGGAACGTTTTGCCCGCCCGGCCAACGTCGTGCCCTTGAAGGCCGCCCCCACGGTGGACGACCTGGTGGCGCGGCGCATGGACTACCTCACGGGCTATCAGGACCGGGCCTACGCGGAACGCTACCAGGCCCTGGTGGACCGGGTGCGCGCAGCCGAGGCGAAGCTGGGCTCGACCCGGCTCACCGAGGCGGTGGCGCGCTACTACTTCAAGCTGCTGGCCTACAAGGATGAGTACGAGGTGGCGCGGCTGTACACCGATCCCGCCTTCCTGGAGAAGATCAACACCACCTTCGAGGGTGACTTCAAGCTCAATTTCCACCTGGCGCCGCCGCTGCTGGCCAAGCCCGACCCGGTGACGGGCGAGCCCAGGAAGCGCGCCTACGGTCCGGGCATGATGACGGCGTTCCGCTGGCTGGCGAAGCTCAAGCATCTGCGCGGCACCAAGTGGGACATCTTCGGCTACACGGAAGAACGCCGCATGGAGCGCGCCCTGATCACGCAGTATGAACAGGACGTGGCCGAGATCCTGCAGCGCCTGGATGCCGCCAACCTCGCCAGCGCGGTGGAACTGGCGAGCCTGCCCGAGCACATCCGCGGCTTCGGGCATATCAAACTGCGCAGCCTGGAGCACGCGCGCGAGGAGCGGGAGCGCCTGCTGGCGGCCCTGCGCCAGCCCGAGCGGGCGGCGGCGAAAGTCGCCTGAGCTTCTCCCGGGCGCCGGGCCGCTCGCGCTTGACCAGGCGCGGCGGCTCGGCAACACTGGGGTTCGTCCCGGGAACCGACCGACAACCTCCAACACATGGCCGCCTGGAAGGCGCTCTTGGCTCAACTTGCCGGCTGGGCGGCCGCGGCCCTCCTGTTGCTGCCGTTTCCCGGCCTGGCCCAGGCGCCCCTGGGCCTCGCCCTGGTGCAGGGCGCACTGGCGGCGTTGGCCAGCCGTTTCCTCAAGGCGGGGCACTGGTGGCTGCCGATCCATGTCTCGTTCATGCCCGCCGTGGTCCTCGCCGGACGCCTGGAGCTGCCGCCCTGGCTGTATCTCGCCGCCTTCGTGCTGATGCTGCTGGTGTACTGGCGCACCTTCCGCGGCGAAGCGCCCCTGTACCTGAGCAGCAGGGAAGCGGCGCGGGCGGCGGTGCGGCTGCTGCCGGACCGGTCAGGCCTGCGTGTGGCAGACCTGGGCGCCGGCACCGGCGGCGTGCTGGCGGAGCTGGCAGCCGCACGGCCGGACGCCCGCTGCCTGGGGCTGGAACACGCTCCGCTGCCCTATCTCGTCGCGCGCCTGCGCTGCGCCCGGCTGTCCAACTGCCAGGTGCTGCGGGCCGACTTCTGGCGCCATTCCCTGGCCGGCATGGACGCGGTCTATGCCTTCCTGTCGCCGGCGGTCATGGAGCGCCTGTGGCACAAGGCCAGCCGCGAAATGGCGCCGGGCGCGCTGCTCATCAGCAGCCGCTTCCCGGTGCCGGGCGTGGCGCCCGAGCGCGTGGTGCCTGTTGCCGGGGCCGGACAGGTGCTCTACTGTTACCGCGTCGGCTAGCGGCACGGAATTGCCGGGAAAAGGGGCCGCATTTCAAGCGATTGTCCCAGGGCGCTGGTGCCGATAATTGCTCAGTGAGAAAAAAATGGGCGGCAGTCCAATCGGCGCCCTTACCCTCACCCCTAGCCCCTCTCCCTCCTTGGAGGGAGAGGGGAACGGTGTGGGCGCCTGCGGCGCCGAAAATCTGTTGGGGAGGCATCATGGCGGAGATCGTCTGCATCATCGGCAACAAGGGGGGCACCGGCAAGACAACCCTGTCCCATATGCTGTGCCAGGGTTTCGGGCTGCTGCGGCAGCGCTCGGTATGCGTGCTCACCGACACCCAGCGCGAGCCGCTCAATCCCGAAGGCCGGCGCTATCTCGTCGCCGATGCGCGCACCGCCGAAGCCCTGGGCAAAGTGGTGGACAAGGTGCGCAGCCTCAAGGGCTGGCTGGGGGTGATCGACGGCGGTGGCAACCGCAGCGACATGGACCGCAAGCTGTACGGCCTGGCCAACCTGGTGCTGCTGCCCTTCCGCGATTCCCACGAGGATATCCGCACCGTGATCAAGGACCTGGAGGCTTTCCCGCGTGCCTACGCCGTGCCGTCCCAATGGCCGACCAACCCCTGGGCGCTGGAAGCGGCAAACAAGACGGTACGCCAGCACCTGTGGCGCCATTCCGATCGCATCCTCACGCCGGTGCCCGCCCTGTCGGCCAGCAAGCTGCTGCTGCAGAAGGAAATCCCCGCGGCCCTGCCCACCCCCCTGGCCAACGCCTGCCGGGCCTTGGCCCACCAGGTACTGGAACTGCTGCAGGTACCATGCGAGGAGCCGACGGACGAGCCGGCGGACACCGCGGAGCCGGGCGGCGCGGGCGCAGCAGCTGCCGGAGCCGCCCCTGAGCCACGGCAGGTCAGTCCCATTCGTCATTAGATCCGCCCCTTGCCGCCGCGGCGGCGGCACAGCACAATGACTGCTTTCGAATTGCCCGAAAGCACCGCTCTCGGCCCTGCCCAACCTTGAAGACCTGGGGAATCAAGGAACGCGTCCTGTTCGTGGCATTGATGCCGGCCATCATCATCGCCCTGGTGCTGGCCGGCTATTTCCTCGTGCTGCGCTATGCCGATGTGGAGGAATCCCTGGTCAGCCGCGGCCGTGCCCTGGCACGCCAGCTGGCACCCGCGGCCCAGTACGGGGCCTTCTCGGGAAACCGGGATGAGCTGCGCCATCTCGCCGACACACTGATCCAGGAGCCCGACGTCACGGCGGTGGTGGTGTTCGACCGGGCCGGCCTGCCCCTGGCCCAGTCGGGTCTCACGCGCTTCACGGGCGATCCCAACAGGCTGCCCGAGGGCTGGACCGGCAAGAGCGGCGACGGCGAGACGCTGTTTTTCCACGCCAAGATCCTGCACCGTTTCAGCCAGGCCGACGACCCCTTCGTCCTGGGCCCCGGCGCCGCCAGCCCGCCCGGCCGGCGCGACGACTTCTATCCCATCGGCAGCGTCGTCCTCGAGCTGTCGCGCAGCGGCCTGCTGGCCAAGAAACGGGAAATGCTCGCCGTCACGGTGATCTTCACTCTCCTCACCCTGGCCGCCGGCGGCCTGCTGGCGGTGCGCCTGGGGCGCGACGTGCTGGAGCCCATAGTCAATCTGCAGAATGCCGTGGCCGACATCCGTGCCGGCCGCCTGGACACCCGCGTCACGCCCCATCCGGCGGGCACCCTGCGCGCCCTGGAGGAAGGAGTAAACGAGATGGTGGCGGCCATGCAGGCGGGCCACGACCGCCTGGAGCAGCGCATCGCCGCCGCCACGGCGGAACTGAAGGAGAAAAAGGAGGAGGCGGAGCGCTCCAACCTGGCCAAGTCCCGTTTCCTCGCCGCCGCCTCCCATGATCTGCGCCAGCCGCTCCATGCCCTGTCGCTGTTTGCGGCCGAGCTGGAGCATGAAACGCGCAACGGTCCCCAGCAGCGGCTGGCGCGGCAGATCAGCGCCGCCGTCGGGGTGATGAGCGAGCTGCTGGAAGCCCTGCTGGACATTTCCCGCCTGGATGTGGCCTCGGCCCGTCCCCTGCGCGAGGAATTCGCCCTCGAGCCGCTGTTCGAGCGCATTTATGCCGCCCACAGCCCTGCCGCCGAAGCCAAGGGCCTGCGCCTGCACCTGGTCCCCACCCGCCTGTGGGTCGGCAGCGACCCGCGCCTGCTGGAGCGCATGGTCGGCAACCTGGTGGCCAACGCCATCCGGTACACCGAACGGGGCGGCGTGTTGGTGGGAGCGCGGCGCACCGGCAAGGATGTGCGCATCGAGGTGTGGGACACGGGCATCGGCATCGCGCCGGAACACCAGCAGCTGGTATTCCAGGAGTTCTTCCAGATCGGCAATCCGGAGCGCGATCCGGGCAAGGGGCTGGGCCTGGGGCTGGCCATCGTGGACCGCATGGCCAAACGGCTGGAACATCCCCTGAGCCTGCGCTCGGTACTCGGACGCGGCTCCGTGTTCGCCATCACCCTACCGCGCGCCACACCCCTGCCCATATCCCCGCCGGAGGAGGAAACCAAGGTCGGCAACTTCAGCGCCCGCGCCCTGGTGATCAGCCCCCACGACGCCACTTGCGACAGCCTGTGCTCCCTGCTGGAGTCCTGGGGCCTGGACACGACCTACATGGACAACGTGACCGAAGCGGAATTGCTGCTGCTCGCCACACCCGACGTGGTGCTGTTCGACGAGGAGCGTACGGGCGCCGCGGCTCTGGCGGCGCGGGGCACCGGGCACGGCGTCACCCCGGCGATGATCCTGCTGGGAGAGGCGCCGGCGGACATGGAGCGGGTGCTCAACGGCACCGCCTATGCCCGGCTGGCCAAGCCGGTGCGGCCCGCCAAGCTGCGCGCCCTGCTACAGCACATCCTGCACGCCCGCCAGGGCGAGACGGTCACGCCTTGACGCGGTAGCGGCTCAAGGCCACCATCGCCTGGGCGCGGCTGGAGACATTGAGCGCCTTGAATATCTTCGACACGTGGATCTTGACCGTTCCTTCGGTCAGGCCCAGCAGCTCGCCGACCTCCCGATTCGACTTGCCCTGCATGAGCAATTCCAGCACGCGCATCTGCCCGGTGGTCAGACCGAAGCGATCCACCAGCGAGCGGGAAGAACGGGCGCCTTCCGGGCGCTTGCCTACGCCCTTGGCGATGGCCCGCGGCGGCACGTAGACGCCGCCGTCCAGCACCAGGCGCAGAGCCTCCAGAAGCACATCGCTGGAGCTGGTCTTGGGAACGAAACCGGAAGCGCCCTGGCGCATGGCGCGCGCAATGGTCTCCGTGTCATCCAGGGCGGAGATGATCACCACCGGAACCGCAGGAAAGCGCCGTCTGAGCACCGCCAGGAATGCCATGCCGTTGATTCCGGGCAGCATCAGATCCAGCAGCACCAGGTCGAACTCGTCGTCCGATTCCAGGATCTGGAGCGCGGATTCGGCATCCTTGGTTTCGACGATGCTGGACTTCGTGTCGAGCTGGGACAGCGTCTGCACCAGCCCCTCCCGCACCAGGGCATGATCCTCGACCACCAGCAATTTCGCCATACCGCCCCCTTGTCGCAATCCGCCAGGTTGTCATCGTCATTAGCCAAGGCGCAATGATACGGAATTTGGCGCCAACCACCAAGCCGCCGCGGCGCGAATTGGGCGCCCATTTCGCTGCGCCTCGGACATAATAGGCCGCGGCTGGAGCCATCACGAGGGCGTCACGTCGACCGAGGCGAGCGCAAGGCCGCGGCCGCGCCATCCACCTGGCATTGTTACCTCACACAAACAGACATAAGAGACTATGAGAAAAATGCGGACCCTTCAGGCGCTGGCCGTGGCGACGCTGGCCGCGCTGTCCTGCATCCCGGCACCGACTGCCGCCGACGAAGCCGAGGCGGCCGAGCAAGCCTTCCTCACCGAGCTGCCCGTGGTCCTGTCGGCCTCCCGCCTGGCGCAGCCGCTGGCCGATGCCCCCGGCGCCGTCACGGTGATCGACCGGGAATTGATCAAGGCATCGGGGGTGCGGGACATTGCCGACCTGTTCCGCCTGGTGCCCGGTTTTCTCGTCGCCTATGCCAACGGCGCCAATCCGACGGTGAATTACCACGGCCTGACCGGGCAGTACTCGCCGCGCATGCAGGTGCTGATCGACGGCCGCTCCATGTACTCGTCCTTCTACCTGGGTGGCGTGGACTGGAACACCATCCCCATCTCCCTGGACGACATCGAGCGCATCGAGGTGGTGCGCGGCTCCAATTCGGCGGCCTATGGCGCCAACGCCTTCCTGGGGGTGGCCAACATCATCACCCGCCATGCCTCCCAGAGCCGCGGCACCCTGGCGGAGTACACCGGGGGCAACCAGGCGATCGAGGACAACCTGCTGCGCCACGGCGCTCGCCTGGGGGACCTGGATTTCCGCGTCAGCGCCGGTCGGCGCCGGGACAGCGGCTTCGACAACATCCACGACGACCGCCACGTGAGTTTCTTCAATTTCCGCGGCGACCATCGGCTTACTGCCGAGGACGAACTCACCCTCCAACTGGGGGCCAACGAGAACTCGGCCGGTGCCGGATTCAGCGGCAACATGGAGAATCCGACGAGAACCCAGCAGGCGAGTCACTATTTCGCCCAGCTGCATTGGCGGCGTTCGCTGCCAAATGACGGGGAAATCGGCCTGCGCGCCTACCAGGTCCGGGAAAGCGGTGCCGATATCTACGTTTCCGTCCTTCCCTTTCTGGGCCCCACCAACCTGGATTTCAGCCGACGCACGGAGCGCACCAGCTTCGAGATTCAGCACGTGTTCCGGCCAAGCAACCAGACCCGTGTGGTATGGGGAGCGGAAAAACTGACAGACCGGCTGCGCTCGGCGATCCTGCTCAACAACGCCAACTGGCACACGACGGCATGGACGCGCCTGTTTGGCAACCTGGAGTGGCGGGCGGC
>JBMOQT010000064.1:12431-14352 GCA_049320945.1 Pseudomonadota bacterium | reverse complement strand
CTGCGGGTCAAGCGCCCGGTGCCGGTGCTGGTGCTCTATTTCACCGCGGAAGCGGGCGAGGACGGCGTCGCGCGCTTCCACCCGGACCTGTACCAGCGCGACCCTCCGGTGCTGGCCGCCCTGAACAGGCCCTTGCGCCTCAGTGCGGTGGACGGGGTGGGCCGGCGCCCGCGTGAATGACTGGCGCTTGCCGGACGGACAGCCATGAGTGATGCCGAATGCATGGCCTTCCTGCAATGGGCGCTGCCGCTCATGGGCTTCCATTGGCCCGGTTTCCGCAAGGTGCGCGGCCGGGTGTGCAAGCGCATCGCCAGACGCTGCGCCGCCCTCGGGCTGGCGGATGCCTCGGCCTACCGCCGCCACCTGGAGGCCCATGGGGAGGAATGGGACAGCCTGCGCGCCCTGTGCGCCGTGGCCATTTCGCGCTTCTATCGGGATCGCGGCGTGTTCCAAGCCCTGGAAGCCAGCGTGCTACCGCGGCTCGCCCCGGCGGCCGCCCGGCGGCCGGACGCCACGCTTGCCTGCTGGAGCGTCGGCTGCGCCAGCGGCGAGGAACCCTACACCCTTGCCATCCTGTGGCAGCTGCAGCTGGCGCAGCGCCATCCCCAGGTGGCGTTGGACGTGCTCGCCACCGACGTAGACCCGGCGCTGCTGGCGCGGGCCGCCGCCGCCCGCTACCAGTGGAGCAGCGTCAAGGCCCTGCCCGAATCCTGGCGTAGCCGCGCCTTCGAACAACAGGACGGGGACTACCGGCTGCGCGCGCCCTTCCGTGACCTCGTGCGCTTCGAGCTGCAGGACGTGCGCGAATCCGTTCCCGGGCGGGATTTCGATCTCATCCTGTGTCGCAACCTGGTGCTGACCTATTTCGCACCGGCACTGCGGCGCCAGGTGATGGCACGCATCCTGGCGCGCCTGAGGGAGGGCGGCGCGCTGGTGGTGGGCATGCACGAATCATTGCCCGAAGGCATGAACCGGCTGGCACCCTGGCCCGGCGTGAGAGCGGTGTTCCGCAAGGGGACGGCGGGCTGATGGACTGCTTGACCTCGAGAGTTTCCGGCGATAACGGCAGCGAGGCTCTGGGACTGGAACACCGGTGGCGGCAACTGTTATCATATAGACGTATAGACGTCTATCCGCAAAGGAGTGCATATGTCTGAAGCCGTCCGCTGGACCATCAAGGTCTCCAAGGAGACCGACCTTTCCCTGCGCAGTTTCCTGGGCGCGCAAGGAATGAAGAAGGGTGACCTTTCCCGTTTTGTGGAGGAAGCCGTGCGGTGGCGGGTGCTGGATCAGACCATCCAGGGCATCAAGGAGCGCAACCGGGACCTGTCGCCGGAGGACCTGGAGGCGGCCATCGACGAGGCCGTGCGCGAGGTGCGGGCCGACATGCGCGGCCGCCCGTAACCCGCCTTAACCGTGCACGTCGTCCTCGACACCAACATCCTGATCTCCGCCCTCGCGGTCCGGGGCACGCCACCGGACCGGCTCTATGAATTCTGGAAGGAAGGACGCTTCCAGCTTGCCACCTGCGAGCGGCAACTGGAAGAAATCAACCGCGTCTCCCGGCGCCCCTTCTTTCGGGAACGAATCAGGCCGAGCGAAGCCGGCCGGCTGGTCAACGACATCCGGCGCCTGGCGCTCATGTGCGATCCCCTGCCGAGCGTCGAACGCTCGCCGGACCCCGACGACGACTGGCTGCTCGCCCTAGCGGAAAAGGCCCAGGCCGATTTTCTGGTCACCGGTGACAAGAGCGATCTGCTCATGCTCGAACGGCATGGCCCGACACGCATCGTGACAGCCCGGTTTCTCGCAGACATGCTGGAAAGGGCGTAAGAGAGCAAGCCGATGCTTGATTTCAACTGACCGTCACCGCCCGCCGGCCATCCCCACGCCGTCGATGTGGGCGCCGCAGCCGGGGCAG
>JBMOQT010000064.1:2251-12331 GCA_049320945.1 Pseudomonadota bacterium | reverse complement strand
ACAGCCCGGTTTCTCGCAGACATGCTGGAAAGGGCGTAAGAGAGCAAGCCGATGCTTGATTTCAACTGACCGTCACCGCCCGCCGGCCATCCCCACGCCGTCGATGTGGGCGCCGCAGCCGGGGCAGTCGGCGCAAGGGCGCCTCGGAAATGAAGCCGTTGGTGACGAAGATGTTCTTGATGCCGCGGCGGCGGGCCAGCACCGCCGTGTCGTAGGCCAGCTCGTAGAAGATGGTCGGCTCGGTGTAGGTGTAGGCGATGGAGGCGCAGCCGGTGTTGGCGGCGGCATCCACGATCATCTTCGGCGTCACGCGCTCGCCGGCCACGCGCCGCTCCAGCTCCTCCAGCCTCGGACACACGCCTTCCGCGCCCAACCCGGAAACCTCCCCGCGGGGGAGCACAACGCTACAGCAGACACAGCACCTCGTTGCCGGGCCGCTTCTCGTAGAACCTGGCTTCGTGCAGCGTTTCCATGATGGGGGAGTATGGGCCCGCGGCCCGGGCCGGTGTTGACGGATATCAACCACCGTCTTCCATGGCTACGGCACAGTGACTCCATCGTCCCCGCATCGATCCCGGATTCATGAACATCCATGTCGCACCGCTGACTTATCCCGCCGCGGGCGGGCTGCCCATGGAGATCGTCGAGCGCAAGGGGCTCGGCCACCCCGATACCTTGTGCGACGGCCTGGCGGAGAATCTTTCCGCCACCCTGTCGCGCTTCTACCTGGAGCGCTTCGGCGCGATCCTGCATCACAACGTGGACAAGGGTCTGCTGTTCGGCGGCGCCGCGCGTCCCGCCTTCGGCGGCGGAACCGTGCTGGAACCTGTCGAGATCTATCTGTGCGGCCGCGCCACCACCGAATTCCGCGGTGTGGCGGTGCCGGTGCATGAGCTGGCCATCGAGGCCAGCCGCGCCTGGCTGCGCTCCCATATCCGGCATCTCGACGCCGAGCAGCATGTGCGCATCCTGCCGCGCATCCGCCCCACCTCGCCCGGGCTGGCCGCCCTGTTCCTGCGCCAGCAGGAGGCGGGGGCGCCGCTGGCCAACGACACCTCCTGCGGCGTCGGCTTTGCTCCCCTGGACGAGCTGGAGAGCATCGTGCTCTCCGTGGAACGCAAGCTCAATGCGCCGGAGGCGAAACAGGCCCATCCGGAAATGGGCGAGGACATCAAGGTCATGGGCGTGCGGCGCGACGGCCGCATCGACCTCACCGTCGCCTGCGCCCTGGTGGGCCGCCACATCGCCGACCTGGCAGACTACCGGGAAAAGAAGGCGCAAGTCGCCCGGCTGGCCGCCGGCGCGGCCCAGGCCCTCACGCGCCTGCCCGTGGAAGTGCAGGTGAACACCGCCGACGGCGACACGGCCGACAGCATCTATCTCACCGTCACCGGCCTGTCCGCCGAGTCGGGCGATGACGGACAGGTGGGCCGCGGCAACCGGGCCAACGGCCTCATCACGCCCTACCGCCCCATGAGCCTGGAGGCGGTGGCAGGCAAGAACCCGGTGAGCCACGTGGGCAAGCTCTACAACATCATCGCGCGCCGCGCCGCCAGCGCCATCGTCGAAGAGGTGGCGGGGGTGGAGGAGGCCTACTGCTTCCTGGTGAGCCGCATCGGCCGGCCGGTCCATGAACCCCAGCTGTTCGACGTCAAGGTGCGCCTGTCCGACCCGCGCGCCTTCGATACCCTGTGCGCGCGCATCACCGAAGTGGCGCTGGTGCAGCTCGACCGGGTGGACGCCGTGTGGCGCGACGCCGTCGCCGACGCCCTGGCCGTGTGGTGAAGCCATGAAACCCGACTACCGCGTGAAAAGCCTGGCGGCCTCGCCCGCCGGAGAAGCGAAAATCGATTGGGCCGCCCACGAGATGCCCGTGCTGCGCGGCATTGCGCAACGCTTCGCGCGCGAGCGGCCCCTGCAGGGTCTGCGCATCGCCGCCTGCCTGCACGTGACCGCCGAGACCGCCAACCTGGCGCTGGCCCTCGCCGCCGGCGGCGCCGAAGTGCGCCTGTGCGCCAGCAACCCCCTGTCCACCCAGGACGACGTCGCCGCCGCCCTGGCGGCGCGCCACGGTATCGCCGTATTCGCCGTGCGCGGCGAGGACACCCGGGACTACTACGCCTACATCGATGCCGCCCTCGCCCACGGTCCCCACATCACCCTGGACGACGGCGCCGATCTGGTCGGCACCCTGCACGCCCGGCGCAGCGATCTCCTCCCCGGGGTATTCGGCGGCATGGAGGAAACCACCACCGGCGTCATCCGGCTGCGTGCCATGGCCCGGGAGGGCGCACTGCGCTATCCGATCATCGCCGTCAACGACGCCCTGTCCAAGCACCTCTTCGACAACCGCTACGGCACCGGCCAAAGCGCCATCGACGGCATCCTGCGCGCCACCAACATCCTGCTCGCCGGCAAGACCTTCACCGTGTGCGGCTACGGCTGGTGCGGACGCGGCATCGCCATGCGGGCGCGGGGCATGGGTGCGAACGTGATCGTCACCGAAGTGGCGCCGCTGCCGGCGCTGGAGGCGGCGATGGACGGCTTGCGCATCATGCCGCTGCTGGAGGCCGCCCCCCTGTCCGATTTCATCGTCACCGCCACCGGCGACAAGGCGGTGGTCGGCGCCGCCCACCTGGCCGTGGCCAAGGGCGGCTGCGTGCTTGCCAATGCCGGCCATTTCGACGTGGAGATCGACATTCCGGCCCTCGAAGCCCTGGCGGAGGAAAAGGCCCATCCCCGGCCCGAAGTGACCGAATACCGCCTGCGCGACGGCCGCCTCCTGCGCCTGCTGTCCCAGGGGCGGCTGGTCAATCTGGCGGCGGCCGAAGGCCATCCGTCCGCCGTCATGGACATGAGCTTCGCCAACCAGGCCCTGTGCGCCGAATGGCTGGCGCGCAACCGCGGCCGCCTGGAAAGGGGCGTGCACCCGGTGCCGCGGGAAATCGACGAGCAGGTGGCGCGCCTCAAACTCCAGGCCATGGGCCTGACCATAGATGCCTTGACGCCGGAGCAGCAGGCCTACCTGGCCTCCTGGCGCGCAGGCACGTGAAGCGCGCCATCAGGCGGGCGGTCACAAGCGCCGCCGCCGGTCGAGACGGTTGAGCCCCAGGCGGGCGGCCGCGTCGAGGGCCTGGCGATACTCGTCGGCGGTGATGGGACGGGCGATTTCCGGAAACTCGTTGGCGCGGTAGCAGGGGCGGTACTGGTCCATGAGATTGAGATAGGTGTTGCGCGAGATCTCCTCGGCCAGGAAGGCGAGCACCTGTTCCGTTCCGGCGATGCCGGCGGGCATCACCAGATGGCGCACCAGCAGCCCGCGCCGGGCGATGCCCGTTTCGTCCAGTACCAGGTCGCCCACCTGGCGGTGCATCTCCCGCACCGCGGCGCGATTCACCGCCACGTAGTCGCGCACCTTGGAATACTTGCGCGCCAGGGCGGAGTCGCCGTACTTCATGTCCGGCATGTAGATGTCCACGATGCCGTCCAGCAAGCCCAGGGCCTCAAGGCTGTCGTAGCCGCCGGTGTTATAGACCAGGGGCAGGCGCAGCCCGCGCCCGGCCGCGTCCAGCACCGCCGCGATGATCTGTGCCACCACGTGGCTGGGGGAGACGAGATTGATGTTATGGCAGCCCTCGTCCTGCAGGGCGAGCATCATGTCGGCGATCTCGCGCGGCTCCACCTCCCGTCCGATGCCCTTTTGCGAGATGTCCCAGTTCTGGCAAAACACGCAGCGCAAGTTGCACCAGGAGAAGAAGATGGTGCCCGAGCCGCGCCAGCCGCGCAGCGGGTCCTCCTCGCCGTGGTGGGCGCCGTAGCTCGCCACCACCGCCCGCTCTCCGGTCCGGCACACCGCGCCCTCGCTGGTCGCCAGGCGATTCACGTGGCAGTAGCGGGCGCACAGGTCGCAATCCGCCAGGTGGCGCCAGGCCTGGCGCACGCGGCTCTCCAGCTCGCCGGGGGCGAGCGCCAGATAGGCCGGCTCGAAGGGTTGGCGCGCTGACAAAGCGGGGCCTGCTATCCGGCTGGCCGAATCCGGTGCACCGCCTTCACCACCTCGCGCATGAAGGCGGGCAGGTCGGCCGGCTTGCGCGAGGTGATGAGCCCGTCGTCCACCATGACCTCCCGGTCCACGAAATGGGCGCGACCGGCCCGCACTTCATAGGCGATGGACTCGTGGCCGGTCACATGACGGTCCACCAGCAGGCCCAGGCGCGACAGCAGCAGGGGGCCGTGGCAAATCGCCGCGACCGGCTTGTTCTGCTCGAAGAACCATTCGACGATGCGGCAGGCCGTCTTGTCGTCGGCCAGCAGCTCGGGCGCGCCGCCACCCGGAATGACCAGCAGCTGGTAGTCGCCCGGCTGCACCTCCCCCGCCGCCCGCGCCGGCGTGACCGGGTAGCCGTGCTTGCCGCGGATCGCGGCGCGGGCCAGCGCGACGATATCCACCTGCACGCCCTCCTCCTGCAGCCGGTAGTAGGGCACCAGCAGCTCGGCCTCCTCGAACCGGTCGGTGGTGAGAATGATCGCTTTCATGATTCGCCTCCATACGGGACGTCGTCCCGCCGCAGTTCTCCCTCTCCCGCAAGTGTTGGGGGAGAGGGAGAAGCCCACACTACCCCTGGTCCCGCCCCTCGCCGCTGCGCTGGTGCAGGCGCAGGATGCTCTGCACCACTTCGGCCACCTCGTCGTCGTCCAGCGGCGGCAGGCAGCGCTGCCGATTCCAGGCGTGCAGCAGCTCCAGCACCACGGCGGGATCGACGCCGTGCCATAGCAGATGGCCGGCCAGGGACGCCAGCGTATTGTTGCGCTGGCCCTGGCGTACGCCTTCCCGCACCAGGGTGCGCCAATAGGCGAGAGGATGACCGGAGCGCGGTCCGGGACGCACCAGACGCACCAGCCATGAGGGCAAGGGGGGCGGCGCCAGGTCGCCGGGCGCGTGCCCCGGGCACCAGGCGTAGCGGCGGCCGCTGGGGTGCTGCGAGGGCGGCGCCACCACCAAGCCGCCGTCGCCGCGCAGATCGACGCCCGGGGCGATCCCCACGCGGTTGGGCACCAAGCCGCCGGGATGGGCAAAGTAGCAATGCCGTCCGCCCCCGCCGCTCATCGCCTCCACGCCGGCGGGCAGGGGCCCGTGCCGGGCTTCCAGCGCTGCCAGACTGTCGGCGCCGCCGTGGCGCGGGTCGATGTCCAGCACCACCAGGCCCGACACCACACCCGTGACGATGGCCACATTGGCCTCGGGCCGATGCCGGAACCAGGCCGCCACTTCGTCCGGCCGCGCCAGCCTGTCCTGGAACTCCAGTCAGGGCACGATGGGCCGCTTGCCGCCAGGCTCGACCGGCACCACCGACCAGCCGCGCCCGATATAGGACAGCGCCGCGGCCATTACGTCGGGGACCTCGCGCTCCGAAACCGGCCCTGGCATCTTGCCCATGACCCTCCTAACCGAGCAGACGGGCGTCGATCTCCTTCTCGGCATCGAGCCAGTCGCCCAGCTCATAGCCGTCCAGCAAGCCGCGCTGCAGCGCGCGGAAATAGGCCGCCTCCGCGATCATGCGATGGCGTTCCTCGGCCGTGACGATGGCGCCCGGTACGGCGGCTGCGCGCTCCTCCGGGAGGGCTGCGCCCGGCTTCTCCCCGGGGATGGCGGCTCGGTTCATTTCCGGCTCCTTCCCTACATGAAGTGATGCTTGCCGACGCTCACGCGCTTGGCCTGGGGCTCCTCGGTGTTGAGGCGCACGACCTGGCCATGCTGGGGAAGCACGTGAGCTTTCACGTCGCCGCGCCGTTGCCGCACCTGATCCTCCAGTTGGCGGCGCATGTCGTCGAAGGCATCCCGGATCGCCACATAAATGTCCTCTGCCCGGTCGCGGCTGACCACAAACTCGTGCCCCGGAACGGTGGCGTCCACCCGCAAGTTGTACAAATGCCCCTGGTGCTTATGCTTGCCCGCCAGAGCCACTACCACCCGGCAGGCGATCAGATCCGGATGGAAGGTCTCGAGCTTCTGGGCCCGGTCGCGTATCGCCGCCTCGATGGCTTCGGAATGGGGCAGTCCGCGGAAAGTGATTTGCAGGGGCAATTTCATGGCGGTCTCCGTCTCGTATCGGCAAGTCGGGCTGATGCGGCAATTCCCGCATGCTTGTTCAATCCTAGGCGAGCCTGAACCGGACGTGATGACCAATGTCAATGGAAGAAGACTTCGGCCCGCCGCTGCGTTTGCCTTTTGTCATGATAGCCGCCGGGCGCCGGCCTATGATGCGGAAGGAGTGCATCTGAAGGAGGAGCGAGCATGCTCAAGCATCATCACGTTCCGGACGTGGGCGCGCCGGATCCCGAGTTGAAGACCTCGCCGATATTCGACGAATATGAAGAAATCTCCCTGGACATGGAACTCGAGGCGACCGCCTGCTATTTCAACGATGTGGCCTACCCGATCGGGCAGTACGTGCGCAGCGGCAACGAACTGCTCCATTGCGAGCGTCGCGGGGTCTGGATGCGCGCGGGCGAGGTCAGGCCGGACGAAGAGGTGTAGGGAGGTCATATGCCACTCGTGCAACTGTCGCGAGCCCGTTGGCAGGCTTATCTCGACCGCCTGTCGGCTGCCTTGCCGACCGGGCAGATCGAGATCGAGGTAACCGGTCTGGGACTCGGTGCCCACGTCGAGGCGGAATGGCTTCCGTTCATGGGGATTTCCTACGACCCGCACAACGACATCATCACCGTCATTGCCCAGGGCGTGGACCACATCATCCGCCAGCCCCGCCAGATTCACCTCGATCATGACCTGGAGTTGCTGCGCAGCGTCGAGGTGATCGACGCCGAGGGAAACCATCACATCCTGCTGTTCAGGACACCCCTCGCCCTGCCTTCTGCCTGACGACCGTCCAGTGATCGCCGCTCTGCCGAAACTCGCCCTTAGCGCCGCCCCAGGGGCATGAGCGCCAGCGGCGTCTCTTCCTCTGCCAGCCCCAGCACCCGTTGCACCTGGCCATCGTCGAAAGCCCCGACCATGACCGTGCCCAGCCCGAGGGATTGCGCTTCCAGATAGACGTTCTGGGCGGCGTGGCCCACTTCGATGCAGATGTATTGAAAGGCGCGCCTGCCGTATTTGCGTGCGGTACGCTCGAGCACGGCGGCGAAAACCAGCATCGCCGCCGCATCCGCCAGCCACGACTGGCCCAGCGCGGCGCCGGCAAGACGCGCCCGGGCGTCGCCTTGCGCCATGCCCCTCAGGCCGTGGGTTCGCGGCTGGTAGCGGTAGATGCCGGGCTGCAGCCCCTCCACCTGCCCGGCGGCGATGACGAGCTCCAGCGGGTACAGGGCGCCGGCGGAAGGGGCGGTGCGCAAGCCGGCCGCGTCGGTCACGCCCTGGGCCGCCCACAGCAGCCGCCCCAGCTCCTCGAGGGACAGGGCCCTGTCGGCGAATTCGCGCACCGAGCGCCGATGGGCGAGCAACTGCTCGACAGGGTGCCGGGCGGAGGCCGGCAGTTGCGTCAGCTTGAGCGATTCGCCAGCGGCTTTCGCGCCGGTGTGAAAAGTTGACATGCGGCGGCTCCGGTTGGGCACTCGCGACAACACCATTCGACACCCGCCGGCGCCCCTCGTGGTTGACCAAAGTCAAGATTGCCGGAATGGAACGGACTAAGTTGTCGTCATGCCGCCGTTCCGTCTCGCCGCCGACTTCCCGCCCGCCGGGGATCAGCCCCGCGCCATCGCCGCGCTCGCCCGGGGTGTGGCCGAGCGCCGCCGGTTCCAGACGCTGCTGGGCGTCACCGGTTCCGGCAAGACGTTCACCATGGCCAATGTCATCGCCCGGGTAGCCAGGCCGGCCCTGGTCATCGCCCACAACAAGACGCTGGCGGCCCAGCTCTACGGCGAGTTCCGCGATCTGTTCCCGGACAGCGCCGTCGAATTCTTCGTCAGCTACTACGATTACTACCAGCCCGAGGCCTATCTGCCGGCCACCGACACTTACATCGAGAAGGAAACCATCATCAACGAGGAGATCGAGCGCATGCGCCATGCCGCCACCCATGCGCTGGATACCGGCCGCGACGTCATCATCGTCGCTTCCGTTTCCTGCATCTACGGACTGGGCATGGCGGTGAGCTATACCCGCATGGCAGTGACCGACCGTGCGCGTGGGCGACCAATCGGGACGGGAGGACCTGCTGCGCCGACTGGTGGATGCCCATTACCAGCGCAACGACGTGGATTTCTTCCGGGGCAGCTTTCGCGTGCGCGGCGACACCGTCGACATCTTCCCCGCCTACGAGCAGGAGCGCGCGGTGCGCGTGGCCTTCTTCGGCGACACGGTGGAACGCATCGCCGAGTTCGATCCCCTGCGCGGCACAGCCCTGCGTCAGATCGACGAGGCCACCCTCCACCCCGCCAGCCACTACGCCACGGAGGCGGCCCGGCGCGGCGACGCCATCGCCGCCATTCGTGAGGAGCTGGACCAGCGCCTGGCGGAGCTGCGGGCGGCCCACAAGCAGGTGGAAGCGCAGCGGCTGGAGGCGCGCACCCTGCAGGACCTGGAAATGCTGGAGCAGTTCGGCAGCTGCCCGGGCATCGAGAACTACTCGCGCCATCTCGCCGGTCGCGCGCCGGGCGAGCCGCCGCCCTGCCTGCTCGACTACTTTCCCGAGGATTTCCTCGTGTTTCTCGACGAGAGCCATCAGACCGTGCCCCAGCTCGCCGCCATGTACCGGGGCGACCGCTCGCGCAAGCAGACCCTGGTGGACTTTGGCTTTCGTCTGCCCTCGGCCCTGGACAACCGGCCGCTCACGCTTGCCGAGTTTGAGGCGCGGGTGCCCCAGGCGATCTTCGTCTCGGCCACGCCGGCGCCGTACGAGCTGCGCAAGAGCCGCGGCGCGGTGGTGGAGCAGATCGTGCGTCCCACCGGGCTCATCGACCCCGAAGTGGAAGTGCGCCCCGCCCGCGGCGAGGCCGACGATCTGCTGGCGGAAATCCGCAGCCGCGCCGCCGCCCACGAAAGAGTGTTGATCACCTGCCTCACCAAGCGCATGGCCGAGGATCTCACCGATTATTATCTCGACGCCGGCGTGAAATGCCGCTACCTTCATTCCGACGTGGAAACGCTGGAGCGCGTGCGCATCGTGCGCGACCTGCGCTTAGGCGCATTCGACGCCCTGATCGGCATCAACCTGCTGCGCGAGGGCCTGGACATCCCGGAGTGCTCCCTGGTGGGCATCCTGGACGCCGACAAGGAAGGTTTCCTGCGCTCGCGCGTGTCCCTCATCCAGACCATCGGCCGCGCCGCGCGCCATCCGCGCGGCAAGGCGATCCTTTATGCGGAGACCGTCACCGATTCCATCCGGCTGGCCGTAGACGAGACCAACCGCCGCCGCGACATCCAGCGCCGGTTCAATGAGGAGCACGGCATCACGCCGGCGCAGGTGAAGCGCAACATCCTCGATCTGTCCGCCACCCTGTTCGACGCCGCACCCCATGTCCTGCCCCTTGCGGAGGAAGCGACGGGGGACCTGCTGGACCGGGACGAGATTGCGCGGCTGGCCAAGGAGTACGCTTCCCGCATGGGCGCGGCGGCCCAGGCCCTGGAGTTCGAGACCGCCGCCGAGCTGCGCGACCGGCTTGCCCTGCTGCGCGAGATGGAGCTGGGCCTGAAGCTGCCGTCGCGGGCGCTGCTCGAAGGCGCAGCGCCCGTGCGGGCCCAGAGACCGAAGCGCTACTGGCATGCCCCGAGGCGGTAGGAGACCGGACGAAAAATTCCAACCTGAAAACCGCATTTAGCGCAAAGGACGCGAAGCAACGCAAAGGACGCAAGGGAAATCCTGAAGGATGGCCGACACCCCAAGGATGACGTTGTGGATCGTTCTTTGCGATCTCTGCGTCTTTGCGCTCTTTGCGTTGAAGGCGGTTGCAATTGAGGTTTTCAGACTGCGCTTGTCCATATGAACAGGTCCGAGGACATCATCGCCGGGCTCCCCGCCGCGCCGGGCGTCTACATCATGAAAGACCGCGCCGGCCAGGTGCTCTACGTGGGCAAGGCGGTCAACCTGCGCGAGCGGGTGCGGGCCTATTTCACGGGCG
>JBMOQT010000064.1:0-2151 GCA_049320945.1 Pseudomonadota bacterium | reverse complement strand
GAGGACATCATCGCCGGGCTCCCCGCCGCGCCGGGCGTCTACATCATGAAAGACCGCGCCGGCCAGGTGCTCTACGTGGGCAAGGCGGTCAACCTGCGCGAGCGGGTGCGGGCCTATTTCACGGGCGCCGACGGGCGGGCCTTCGTTGCCCGGCTGCCGCGGCTGCTGGGCGACATCGAGACCGTGGTGGTGAGCAACGAGAAGGAGGCGCTGCTGCTCGAGCATGAGCTCATCCGCCGCCACCGCCCGCGCTTCAACATGAAGCTGCGCGAAGGCAAGAACTTCGTCTATCTGCGTCTCGATCCGACCCAGCGCTACCCGCGCCTCGAGGTCACGCGCCGCGTGCAGCAGGACGGCGCCCGCTACTTCGGCCCCTACCCCCTGGCATCGGCCTTGCGCGAGACGCTGCGCGTGGTCAATCGCCACTTCCAGCTGCGCACCTGCTCGGACCACGATCCCGCCACCCATCAGCGGCCCTGCCTGCTATGTCAGATCGCCCACTTCCCCTCGCCCTCGGTCTTCGACATCCCGCCCGGGCAATACCGGCAGCACGTGGAGGACGCCATGCTGTTCCTCGAAGGGCGGCAGAGCGAGCTGGTGGACTCCCTGCGCCGGCGCATGGAGGAGGCCGCGGCGGCCATGCAGTTCGAGCAGGCGGCGCGGCTGCGCGACCAGCTGGCCGCCATCGAGCACACCCTGCAGCCCCAGAAGATCGTGAGCGGCGAGCCCATCGACCAGGACGCCTTCGGCCTGCAGCGCGCGGGCGGCCGCCTGGCGCTGTACGTCCTGCACGTGCGCGCCGGCCGGGTCATCGGCGGACGGCCGTTGGCCGCCACCAATGCGCCGCCGCCGGACAGCGAGGCGATCGCCGACGCGGTCGCCGCCTATTACCATGCCGGCAACTTCATCCCCGACGAAGTGCTGCTGCCGCTGCCCGCCGACGGCATGGAGACCCTGGCCGAGTGGCTGTCGGAGCGCAAGGGCAGCCCCGTGCGCCTGGCTGCGCCTCAGGAGGGCGAGCGGCTGGAGCTGGTGCGCATGAGCGAGCGCAACGCCCAGCAGTCCGCCCGGCGCGCCGACCAGCGCCAGGCCGGCGACGCGCTGGAGGGCTTGCGCCGGCGCCTGGGGTTGAGCCGCCTGCCGCGGCGCATCGAATGCTTCGACGTGTCCCACTTCGGCGGCGCCGCCACCGTCGCCTCGCGGGTGGCCATGAGCGAGGGCGCGCCGGACAAGACGCGCTACCGCCGCTACCGCATCACGGCTGCCCGGGCCGGCGACGATTACGCGGCGATGTACGAGGTGCTGATGCGGCGCCTGCGGCGCGGGCTGGCCGAGGGCGACCTGCCCGATCTGCTGGTGGTGGACGGGGGCAAGGGCCAACTGGCTTGCGCCCGGGCGGCGATGAAGGACCTGGGGATCGGCACCATCAACGCTGTCGCCCTGGCCAAGGGCCGCCCGGATGCGGGACTGCCCGAAAGGTTGTTCGTCCCCGAGCGCAAGGAGCCGATCATCCTGCCCGCCGACTCGCCGGAGCTGCTGCTGCTCATGCGCCTGCGCGACGAGGCCCACCATTTCGCCATCGCCTACCAGCGCCAGCTGCTGCGGCGCAGCCGCACCCGCTCGGCGCTCCAGGACGTGCCGGGCGTCGGGGCGGCGCGCGCCCGGGCGCTGCTGCGCCACTTCGGCTCGCTGCGGCGGCTGCGGGAAGCGAGCCCCGGCGAGCTTGCCCAGGTGCCCGGCATCGGCCCGAAGATGGCGGCGCGCCTGCATGACTTCCTGCATTCCGTCAGCTGAGCGGGGCGACGCACCATGTCCAGACCAGCCGCGGCTGCCCGCTACATCCTGGTGGAAGGGGCGCGCCAGAACAACCTGAAAGGCATCAGCGTGCACGTGCCCCTGGGTGCGCTCACGGCGGTGACCGGCGTGGCGGGCGCGGGCAAGTCCTCCCTGGCCCTGGACGTGCTCTACGCCGAAGGCTACCGCCGCTACGTCGAAACCTTCAGCCCCTACGCACGCCAGTTCCTGGAGCGCTTCGACCGTCCCGAGGCGGAGCGCATCGAAGGCATCCTGCCCGCCATCGCCATCGACCGGACCAACCCGGTGCGCACCTCGCGCTCCACCGTGGGCACCATGACCTCGGTCGCCGACTAC
>JBMOQT010000063.1:0-14396 GCA_049320945.1 Pseudomonadota bacterium | reverse complement strand
CCACGGGCCTGGACCCCCAGGCGCGCCACCTCATCTGGGAGCGCCTCAAGCACCTGCTGGCCCAGGGCAAGACGGTGCTGCTCACCACCCATTTCATGGACGAGGCGGAGCGCCTGTGCCACCGCCTCGCCATCATGGACCACGGCCGCTTCATCGCCCAGGGCGCGCCGCGCGCCCTGATCGAGGAACACATCGAGCCCCATGTGGTGGAGGTCTATGGCGAGGACGCGGCCGCCTGGGCCCAGGCCCACGCGGCGCGCTACGCGCGCCGCTTCGAGGTCACGGGCGAGACCGCCTTCTGCTACCTGAACGAGGCCGAGCCCCTGCTCGCCCACCTGCGGGGCCAGCCCGGGCTGCGCTTTCTGCACCGGCCGGCCAACCTGGAGGATCTGTTCCTCAAGCTCACCGGCCGCGAGCTGCGTGATTAAACTGGCGCCATGAACACCCATCTCGCCCTTCCCGCCCCGAGCCTGCGCTTCGTGCCCGTGTGGCGGCGCAATTTCCTGGTGTGGCGCAAGCTGTGGCTGCCCTCCATCCTGGGCAATCTCGCCGACCCCATGATCTACATGCTGGGCCTGGGCTACGGCCTGGGCGCCCTGCTGCCGGACATTGGCGGCGTGTCCTACGTGGCCTTTCTCGCCGCCGGCACGGTGTGCTTCAGCACCATGAACAGCGCCACCTTCGAGACCTTGTACTCGGGCTTCTCGCGCATGCATGTGCAGAAGACCTGGGAGGCGATCCTCAACGCTCCGGTGAGCCTGGACGACGTGGTGACGGCCGAGCTGGTGTGGGCGGCAGCCAAGAGCTTCCTGTCGGGACTGGCCATCCTGGCAGTGATCTGGGGGCTGGGCCTGAGCACCTCGCCCCTGTCCCTGTGGGTGATTCCGCTAATATTCCTGATCGGTCTTGCCTTCGGCGCCCTGGGTTTGATCATGACGGCGCTGGCGCCCAGCTACGATTTCTTCATGTATTACTTCACCCTGTTCATCACCCCCATGGCCATGCTCTCGGGGGTGTTCTTCCCCGCCGACCAGCTGCCGGCGGCGCTCCAGGCCGTGGCGGCGGTGCTGCCCCTGAGCCACGCCGTGGCCCTGGTGCGGCCCCTGCTGCTGGGCCGGGTGCCCGCCGACATCGCCCTGCACCTGGCCGTGCTGCTGGCCTATACGCTGGTCGCTTTCTATGTCGCCCTGGTGCTGACCCGGCGCCGGCTGCTGCGGTAGTAGAATCGCCCCATGGAAATCCTGCTCGTGCTCACCAACCTCCCCGACGCCGATGCCGCCTCCCGGCTCGCTCGCGCCCTGGTGGAGCAGCGCCTGGTGGCCTGCGCCAACGTGCTCGCCCCCTGCCGCTCGGTCTATCGCTGGCGCGGCGCCATCGAGGAGGCCGAGGAAGTGCCGCTGCTGCTCAAGACCAGCGCCCAGCGCTATGCCGAGCTGGAAGCGGCGATCAAGGCCCATCACCCCTACGAACTTCCCGAGATTATCGCGGTCCCACTCGCGCGCGGCCTGCCCGCCTACCTGGACTGGGTGGCGGCGGAGACCCGCCCCTGATCCGCTCACAACACCAATAGCTCCATGCTCAGGTTTGCCCTGCTCCTGCTCGCCCTGGCCTTCGGCTCCGCTTCCGCCCAGGAACTGCTGGAACCGGAAAAGGCCTTCAAACTCTCCGCCCGCGCCCTCGATCCCCAGACCCTGGAGGTGCGCTTCGACATCGCCGACGGCTATTACATGTACCGGGACAAGTTCCGCTTCGAGGCGGAGCCGGCCGGGGTCAAGCTGGGCACGCCCCGGTTTCCCCCAGGCCAGCTGAAGAAGGACGAATTCTTTGGCGAAATGGAGACCTACCGGCAGGAAGTGAAGATCCTGGTGCCGGTGACGACGCCGCCCGGTGTGGATCTGATCACCCTCAAGACCAGCTCCCAGGGCTGCGCCGACCTGGGCGTGTGCTATCCGCCCACGCCCCAATCCGTCAGGGTGTCCCTGTCGGGCGCGCCGACCGGCGGCGGCTTCGCCGGCCTGTTCTCTTCTGCCCCGACCCAGCAATCGACGGCGCCGGCGGCGCCCCTGGACGAGTCCTCGCGCATCGCCCAGATCCTCAAGGGAGCGGGCTTCTGGGCCATGCTCGCCAGCTTCTTTGGCTTCGGCCTGCTGCTGTCATTCACCCCCTGCATGTTCCCCATGATTCCCATCTTGTCGGGCATCGTGGTGGGCCACGGCCATGCCATTTCCAAGTCGCGCGCCCTGGGGCTGTCGATCGCCTACGTGCTGGGCATGGCGGTCACCTATGCCGTGGCCGGCGTCGCCGCCGGCCTGTCGGGCAGCATGCTGTCGGCGGCCCTGCAGAACGCCTGGGTGCTGGGCGGCTTCGCCCTGGTGTTCGTGCTCCTGGCCTTGTCCATGTTCGGCTTTTACGAGCTGCAGATGCCCAGCTTCCTGCAAAGCAAGCTGTCGGAGGAAGCCAATCGCCAGCAGGGCGGCAGCGTCCACGGGGTGGCCGTCATGGGGGCGCTGTCGGCTATCATCGCCGGCCCCTGCGTGGCGGCGCCCCTGGCCGGCGCCCTGCTCTACATCGCCCAGACCCGGGACGCCCTGCTGGGCGGCACCGCCCTGTTCGTGATGGCGCTGGGGATGGGGCTGCCGCTGCTGGTCATCGGCGTGTCGGCGCGCGGCTTTCTGCCCAAGCCCGGGCCGTGGATGGAGGCGGTGAAGAAGTTCTTCGGCGTGGTGCTGCTGGCCCTGGCCATCTGGATCGTGTCGCCGGTGATTCCCGCCGCCGCGCACATGCTGGCCTGGGCGGCGCTGCTGATCGCCTGGGGCGTGTTCCTCCGGGCCCTCGATCCCCTGCCGCCCCAGGCCGACGGCTGGCTGCGCTTCGCCAAGGCGGTGGGCATCGTCGCCCTGGTGTTCGGGGTCTCCCAGCTGGTGGGGGCGCTGGCCGGCAGCCGCGATCCGCTCCAGCCCCTGGGTTTCCTGCGCGGCGCCGGCGCCGCCGCCGAAGCGCCGGTCAAGTTCGAGCGCATCAAGACCGCGGCGCAGCTCGATGCCCGGGTGCAGGCAGCGGGGCGGCCCGTGATGCTCGATTTCTACGCCGACTGGTGCGTGAGCTGCAAGGAGATGGAGCGCTTCACCTTCTCCGACCCGGCAGTGAAGGCCAGGATGGAGCGCATGCTGCTGCTGCAGGCCGACGTCACCGCCAACGACGCCGACGACAAGGCGCTGCTCAAGCGCTTCGGGCTGTTCGGCCCGCCGGGTATCGTGTTCTTCGACGCCGGCGGCCAGGAGATCGACGGCGTACGCGTGATCGGCTTCCAACCGGCCGAGCCCTTCGGCCGGGTGCTCGACAGCGTGCTCAGCCGGTAGGCCGGCATCGGGGCGGGTAACACGGTCCCCCGGTTCCCGAGTAAAATCCGCCTTCTCCCAGAGCCCATGAGTCGTCCGTGTTTTCCGGAATCGTCGCTGCCGTCGGCAGCATTACCCAGATTTTCCCCAACGAGCGCGGCGTGCGCCTGACGGTGCGCGCGCCCGCCCTGGATTTGTCCGACGTCGCCCTGGGCGACAGCATCGCCGTCTCCGGCGTGTGCCTGACGGTGGTGGCCAAGGACGGCGACAGCTTCAGCGCCGACGTGTCCCGCGAAACCCTGGACTGTACGGTGGGCCTGGACGCCCCCGGCGAGGCGAACCTGGAGAAGGCGCTGCGACTCGCCGATCGCCTGGGCGGCCACCTGGTGACCGGCCACGTGGACGGTGTGGGCGAAGTTGAACGCATCCTGCCTCTCGGCGAGAGCCACGAGCTGGTGATCCGCGCGCCAGCGCCCCTGGCCAAGTACATCGCGCGCAAAGGCTCCATCACGGTCAACGGCGTCAGCCTTACGGTGAACCGGGTCGAGGGCGCCGAGTTTTCCATCAACCTCATCCCCCACACCCTGGCGGTGACCACCCTCAAGCACCTGGCCGCCGGCAGCCAGGTCAACCTGGAGGTGGATCTCATCGCCCGCTACGTGGAGCGCATGATGACGGCGGAGCTGAGACCATGAGCGGGGGCAGACTGTCATGACCGCGCTCGCCCCCATCGCCGACATCATCGCCGACATCCGCGCCGGGCGCATGGTCATCCTGGTGGACGAGGAGGACCGGGAGAACGAGGGCGATCTGGTCATCGCCGCCGAGCACGTCACGCCCGAAGCCATCAACTTCATGGCCAAGCACGGGCGCGGCCTGATCTGCCTGACGCTCACGGAAGAGCGCTGCCGCCAGCTGCACCTGCAGCTCATGGTGCGCGACAACCGCGCCCCCCACGGCACCGCCTTCACCGTTTCCATCGAGGCCGCCGAGGGCGTCACCACCGGCATCTCGGCCCACGACCGCGCCCGCACCGTGCAGGCGGCGGTGGCGCGCCACGCCAGGCCCAGCGACATCGTGCAGCCGGGCCACATCTTCCCCCTCATGGCCCAGAAGGGCGGCGTGCTGGTGCGCGCCGGCCATACCGAGGCGGGCTGCGACCTGGCCGGCCTGGCCGGGCTGGAGCCGGCGGCGGTGATCTGCGAAATCCTCAAGGACGACGGCACCATGGCGCGGCTGCCGGACCTGATCGAGTTCGCCAAGGTGCATGGCCTCAAGATCGGCGCCATCTCGGACCTGATCCATTACCGCGCCGCCAGCGAGACCCTGGTCGAGCGCGTGGTGGAGAAACCCGTGGCCTGCGCCCACGGCAATTTCCGCCTGTGCGCCTATCGCGACAAGACCACGGGCGAAGTGCATCTCGCCCTTGCCCTGGGCCAGATCTCCCCGGAGCAGGAGACGCTGGTGCGGGTGCACGAGCCCATCTCGGTGGTGGACTTCCTCGACTGCGGCAACCCGCGCCACAGCTTCAGCGTGGAGCAGTCCATGCGCGCCATCGCCGCCGCCGGTGCCGGCGTGGTGGTGCTGCTGCGCCGCCCCGAGACCGGCCAGGACATTCTCGATGCCCTGCAGAACGACACCCCCTCGTCGCGCCCTGCCTTCACCTGGGACCCGCGCATCTATGGCATCGGCGCCCAGATCCTGCGCGATCTCAACGTGGGCAAGATGCGCCTGCTGGCCAGGCCGCGCAAGATGCCCAGCCTGACCGGCTTCGGCCTGGAAATCACCGGTTACCTGACGCCCGACGGCGTGAAAGACTGACATGGCCCGCTACGACAACATCCTGGAAATCGAACCCAACCTGGACGGCCGGGGCCTGCGCGTCGCCATCGCCATGAGCCGCTTCAACCTGGACGTGGGCGAAGGCCTGCTGGGGGCCTGCACGGCGGAGCTGAAGCGCCTGGGCGTGCGCGACCAGGACCTGCTGATCGTCACCGTGCCCGGCGCCCTGGAGCTGCCGCTGGTGCTCAAGCCGCTGGCCGAGAGCGGCCGTTACGACGCCCTGGTGGCCCTCGGCTGCGTCATCCGCGGCGAGACTTATCACTTCGAGATCGTCTCCGACGAGTCGGCGCGGGGCATCGGCCAGGTGCAACTGGCCACCGGAATCCCCGTCGCCAACGGCGTGCTCACCACCGAGAACGACGACCAGGCCCTGGCACGCATGCAGCAGAAGGGAGCCGACGCCGCCCAGGCGGCGGTGGAAATGGCCAATCTGCTCAAGCGCCTGAAGTCATGAAATCGCCCCGAAGACGGGCCCGCGAATTCGTCCTGCAGGGCCTCTACCAATGGCAGCTGGCCGGCGCCGAGGCGCGCGATATCGAGAATCACCTGAAGACCGCCAGCGGCTTCGATAAGGCCGACCAGGAGCTGTTCCAGCGCCTGCTCAATGGCACCCTGCGCCACGCGGCCGAGCTGGAAGCCCTGCTGACACCCCACCTGGACCGGCCCTATGGCGAGCTGTCGCCGGTGGAGCGCAGCGTGCTGCTGCTGGCGGCCTATGAACTGCGCCACTGCCCGGAAACCCCCTACAAGGTGGTGCTCAACGAAGCCATCGAGCTGACCAAGGATTACGGCGCCAACGAGGGGCACAAGTTCGTCAACGGCGTGCTCGACAAGCTGGCCGCGGAGTTGCGGCCCCACGAGACCAAAAAAGGCTTGAGGAACGCGGGGTAGGAGTCTGGCGCCCCGCCCCACAAGCACGCCTTGCTTCCATGCCATCCGAATTCGAGCTGATCGCCCGCTACTTCACCCGCCCCACCAGCCACACGGTGCTGGCGGTGGGCGACGACGGTGCGGTGCTGCAGCCGCGGCCGGGCATGGAGCTGGTGGTCAGCACCGACATGCTGGTGGCGGGCACCCATTTCCTGCCCGATAGCGACCCCGAGCGCCTGGGCTGGAAGGCCCTGGCGGTCAATCTCTCCGACCTCGCCGCCATGGGCGCCGAGCCGCGCTGGGCAGTGCTGGCGGCGGCCCTGCCCGCCGCCGACGAAGCCTGGATCGGCGCCTTTGCCCGCGGCTTCTTCGCCCTGGCCGAGCGCTTCGGCGTGGACGTGATCGGCGGCGATACCACCCGCGGCCCCCTCACCCTGTGCCCCACGGTGTTCGGCGAAGTCCCCGCCGGGCAGGCGCTGACCCGCGCCGGCGCCCGGGCCGGCGACGACATCTGGATCTCCGGCCAGCCCGGCCGGGCTGCCCTGGCCCTGGCCCACCTGCAGGGCCGCGGGCGCCTGGCCGAGCCGTTCCGGGAGGACTTCGTGGCCGCCCTGGAGCGCCCCCAGGCGCGGGTGGAACTGGGGCTCGCCCTGCGCGGCCTGGCCCACGCCGCCATCGACGTCTCCGACGGCCTGCTGGCCGACCTGGGCCATATCCTGGAGCGCTCCGCCGTGGCCGCGGAGGTGGAACTGGCGCGCCTGCCGGTCGCCGCCCTGGAGCGCGCCTGCGGCGACCCGGAGCTGGTCCGCCGCTGCCTGCTGGCCGGCGGCGACGACTACGAGCTCCTATTCACCGCCGCTCCCGCCGCGCGCCAGGCCATTGACGCCCTGGCCGCCCGCCTGGGCCTGCCCCTGCAGCGCATCGGCCGCATCCAGGCCGGCGCCCCGGCGACCCTGACGGTGCGGGCCGCCGACGGCTCGCCGGTAGTACCGGACCGGCTCGGCTACGACCATTTCGCCCAAGAAAAATAAGGCCATGCTCAGACCCGACCTGCCCTTCCTGTTCGGCCACCCCTTCCACTTCCTCGCTTGCGGCCTGGGCAGCGGCCTGTCGCCCTTTGCCCCGGGAACCGTGGGCACCCTGGCCGCCTGGGCCCTGTACCCGCTGGTGCGCCCCTGGTTCGGCGACGCCGCTTTCCTGGTATTTTTGGCCCTGGCCTTCGCCGTGGGCGTGCTGGCCTGCGACCGGACCGGGCGCAGCCTGGGGGTGGCCGACCACGGTGCCATCGTCTGGGATGAAATGGTGCCCTTCTGGGCCGTGCTGTTCTTCACACCCCCCACCCCGGCGTGGCAAGCCCTGGCCTTCCTGCTGTTCCGCGGCTTCGACATCCTCAAGCCGCCGCCCGCCGACTGGATCGATGCCCACCTGAAGAACGGCCTCGGCGTCATGCTGGACGATGTGGTCGCCGGTCTCTACACCCTCGTGGCGTTGGCCGTCATCAAGGCCGTGATCGACTGATGGACGCCGAGCTGCAACAGCTTTCCGAGCAGGTGGGCGCTGCCCTGGAGCAGCAAAAGTTAATGCTCGCTACTGCCGAATCCTGCACCGGGGGCTGGATTGCGCAAGTTGTTACGGCTATAAGCGGGAGTTCCTCCTGGTTCGAACGGGGCTTCGTCACCTATTCCAACGCAGCCAAGCAGGACTGCCTGGGGGTGCGGACGGAGACCCTGCAAAGCCACGGCGCCGTGGCCGAGGCCACCGCCCGGGAAATGGTCCAGGGGGCGCTGGCCCACAGCCGGGCCGACCTGGCGCTGGCGGTCACGGGCATTGCCGGCCCGACCGGTGGCTCACCTGGTAAGCCTGTGGGCACCGTATGCTTCGCCTGGTGCCGCCGGGGCAAAGAACCGGTGAGCGACACCCGGCGCTTTTCGGGCGACCGGGAGGCGGTGCGCCGGCAGGCGGTGCTCCATGCCCTGCTCGGGGTGCTGCAATTGCTGAACGTGAATGAGCACTGACTTCCGCCGTCAGTCTTTTATGGAGCGGCATCGTCTTCGTACCATGAGGGTTGCCGCGGCCTCCGGCAGCGCGGCAAATACTGTGCCATAATCTCGCAAACCTGGAGAGGAATGCTTATGGAAGAGAACAAATCCAAGGCGCTTGCCGCCGCCCTGTCCCAGATCGAAAAGCAGTTCGGCAAGGGCTCGATCATGCGCCTGGGCGACCGGGAGGTGGAAGACGTCCAAGTCATTTCCACGGGCTCCCTGGGCCTGGACATCGCCCTGGGCGTCGGCGGCCTGCCGCGCGGGCGCATCGTCGAGATCTACGGCCCGGAATCCTCGGGCAAGACCACCCTGACCCTGCAGGTCATCGCCGAGGCCCAGAAGATGGGCGGCACGGCGGCCTTCATCGACGCCGAGCACGCCCTGGATCCCCAGTACGCCCAGAAACTGGGCGTCAATGTCTCGGATCTGCTCATTTCCCAGCCGGACACGGGCGAGCAGGCCCTGGAAATCGCCGACATGCTGGTGCGCTCCGGCGGCGTGGACGTGATCGTCATCGACTCGGTGGCGGCCTTGACGCCCAAGGCGGAAATCGAGGGCGAGATGGGCGAGCCCCAGATGGGCCTGCAGGCCCGCCTGATGAGCCAGGCCCTGCGCAAGCTCACCGCCAACATCAAGCGCACCAACACCCTGGTGATCTTCATCAACCAGATCCGCATGAAGATCGGCGTCATGTTCGGCAACCCGGAGACCACCACCGGCGGCAACGCCCTGAAGTTCTATGCCTCGGTGCGCCTGGACATCCGCCGCGTCGGCTCCATCAAGCGCGGCGAGGAGGTGGTCGGCTCCGAGACCAAGGTCAAGGTGGTGAAGAACAAGGTGGCGCCGCCTTTCCGCCAGGCCGATTTCGACATCCTCTACGGCGAGGGCATTTCGCGCGAGGGTGAGATCATCGAGCTGGGCGTGCAGCACCGCATCGTGGAGAAGTCGGGCGCCTGGTATGCCTACAACGGCGAGCGCATCGGCCAGGGCAAGGACAACGTGCGCGAATACCTCAAGGAGCATGCCGACACGGCCCAGGAGATCGAGAACAGGATCCGCGCCGCCCTCGGCGTGGCCGTGCCCCAGGCCGCTGCCGCGGAGGCATGACTGAAGACCTGAAGAACCGCGCCGTGCGCCTGCTCGCGCGGCGCGAACACTCCCGCATCGAACTGGCCCGCAAACTCGCCCCCCACGGCACGCCCCAAGAGATCCAAGCCGTGCTCCAACAGCTGGAACAATCCGGCCTGCTTTCCGACGCCCGCTACGCCGAGAGCTTCGTGCGTGCCAAGGGGAGCCGCTTCGGCGCCCTCAAGCTGCGCCACGAGCTGCGCGCGCGCGGCGTGGCGGAGGAGTTGATCGCGGCGGCCCTGTTGCCGGACGGCGACAACGAGCAGGACCGCGCCTGCGAGGTGTGGCGCCGCAAGTTCGGCAGCCCGCCGCGCGATGCCGCCGAGTACGCCCGTCAAGCGCGCTTCTTGCAGAACCGCGGCTTCGCCGCCGAGGTCATACGGCGCGTGTTGAAGAGCGGGGACAGCCAATGAACGCGCCGGCGCAGACCATCAACGCGGCGAGCATGCTCCAGGTCGCCGGGCTGCGCAAGAGCTACAAGTCGCGCATGGTGGTGAAGGATGTGTCCTTCGACGTGGCCAGCGGCGAGGTGGTGGGCCTGCTGGGCCCTAACGGCGCCGGCAAGACCACCTGCTTCTACATGATCGTGGGCCTGGTGGCCGCCGACGACGGCGAGATCCGCATCGACGGCGAAACCCTGACCCACATGCCCATCCACAAGCGGGCGCGCCTGGGCCTGTCCTACCTCCCCCAGGAAATGTCGGTGTTCCGCAAGCTCAATGTCGCCGACAACATACGGGCGGTGCTGGAACTCCAGGACCTGCCGCCCGATCAGATCAAGGCGCGCCTGGACGAATTGCTGGAGGAACTGCATATCGCCCATCTGCGCGACAACACGGCCATTTCCCTGTCCGGGGGCGAGCGGCGGCGCGTGGAGATCGCCCGGGCGCTGGCGACCAGTCCGCGCTTCATTCTGCTGGACGAGCCGTTCGCCGGGGTTGACCCCATCGCCGTGCTGGAAATCCAGAAAATCATCCGCTTCCTCAAGGAACGGGGCATCGGCGTGCTGATCACAGACCATAATGTGCGGGAAACCCTCGGCATCTGTGACCACGCCTACATCATCAACGAGGGCGCCGTCCTGGCGGCCGGCAAGCCGGAGGAAATTGTTTATAATGAAAGCGTACGGAAGGTTTACCTCGGCGAGCATTTCCGCCTGTGACGGGCGATAACGCCACCACCGACAGCCCTCTGGTCGGTCCATGAAACAAACCCTTCAATTAAAACTCTCGCAGCACCTCGCCCTGACGCCCCAGCTGCAGCAGTCCATCCGGCTCCTGCAGCTGTCGACGCTTGAGCTGAACCAGGAAATCGAGAACTTCCTGCAGGAGAACCCGTTGCTGGAGCGCGAAGAGCCGGAGCAGGAGGCCGCCATCTATGCTCCCTCGGGCGACGCGCTCCAGGCCCCCACCGAATCCCTGGATGCCGCCAAGGCCGACAGCAGCTACAACGAGGCGCCGGGCGGCACCGACTGGATCTCCGAGATCGGCCGCGCGCCCCAGGCGCGGGACGACGACGAGGTGGACTTCCCGGAAATCCAGGCGGCCACCACCACGCTGCGCGACCATCTCAACTCCCAGCTGGCCCTGACGCCCCTGCCCGAGCGCGACCGCACCCTGGTGCGCCTGCTGATCGAGGCCCTGGACGACGACGGCTATCTCACCCAGTCCCTGGAGGAGATCCACGAGATGCTGCCTGCGGAGCTGGAAGTGGAGCCGGAGGAGCTGCAGATCGCCCTCAAGCACCTGCAGCACTTCGACCCGCCGGGCATCGGCGCGCGCAATTGCCAGGAATGCCTGGCGCTGCAGCTGGAGAACATCGAGCCCTCGCCGGAGCGGGATCTGGCGCTGAAGATCGTGCGCAAGCACCTGGACCAGCTCGCCGCGCGCGACTATGCGCGCCTGCGCAAGCTGCTCCAGTGCGACGACGACGAGCTGCGCAAGGCGCAGGTGCTCATCCGCTCCCTCAACCCGCGGCCCGGCGCCCAGTTCTCGCCGGTGGACGCGCGCTACATCGTCCCCGACGTGATCGTGCGCAAAGTGCGCGGCACCTGGAGCGCCTCCCTCAACCCGGACGCCATGCCGCGGCTCAAGATCAACCGCCTGTACGCCGACATCCTGCAGAGCCAGCGCGGCAACGGCAGCGGCCTGTCGAGCCAGCTGCAGGAGGCGAAGTGGCTGATCAAGAACGTGCAGCAGCGCTTCGAGACCATCCAGCGGGTGTCCCAGGCCATCGTGGATCGCCAGCGCCAGTTCTTCGACCACGGCGAGGTAGCCATGAGGCCCCTGACTCTGCGCGAGATCGCCGATCAGCTGGGCCTGCACGAATCCACCATTTCGCGCGTGACGACCCAGAAATACATGGCGACGCCCCGCGGCATCTTCGAGCTGAAGTACTTCTTCGGCAGCCACGTGGCGACCGAGGCCGGGGGCGCGGCCTCCTCCACCGCCATCCGTGCCCTGATCAAGCAATTGGTTGGCGCCGAGGATGCCAAGAAGCCCCTGTCGGACGCGAAAATCGCCGAGATCCTCGGCAACCAGGGCATCGTGGTGGCCCGGCGCACCATCGCCAAGTACCGCGAATCCCTGAACATTCCGCCGGTCAACCTGCGCAAAGCGATCTAGGGAGGTGACACCACGCGCCACAACTTAGGGTGAACGCACCAAGGTTATCCACGAGGCCCCCGCGCCTGCGTGCCGGGGGCAGGCAACGCAACAAGGAGCAAACATGAACCTGACCATCACCGGGCATCACCTCGACGTCACGCCGGCCATTCGCGACTATGTCACCAACAAGCTAGAGCGCGTCATCCGGCACTTCGACCAGGTGACCAGCGTGAGCGTGATTCTCTCGGTGGAAAAACTGAAGCACCGGGCGGAAGTCACGGTGCACGTGCGCGGCAAGGACCTGTTTGTCGAAGCCCAGGACGGCGACATGTACGCGGCCATCGACGCCCTCAGCGACAAGCTGGACCGCCAGGTTCTGAAGCACAAGCACAAGGCCTATGACCACTCCCACGAGGCCCTGAAGCACCAGGCGGCCGAATAACGCCGCTACCGCGCCACGGGGGTTTCCGGCTATAATTCGCGCCATTTTCCGGAAATCCCCTAACGCCGCCCATAGTACCTAAGGCATACGCTCTCGTTCCTCTCCGGCGTATCCCGTCCAACCGACGATGAACCTCATTGCCAAGCTCCTCCCGCCCACCAATGTCGTGACCGGCCTGGAGGCGAGCAGCAAGAAACGGGTTTTCGAGCAGGCCGGCCTGCTGTTCGAGAACACCCAGGGCATCGCCCGCAGCACGGTGTTCGACAGCCTGTTTGCCCGGGAGAGGCTGGGCTCCACCGGCCTGGGCCAGGGCGTGGCCATTCCCCACGGACGCATCAAGGGCTTGCGCGAGGCCATAGGCGCCTTCTTCCGCCTGGCCACACCAGTGCCCTTCGACGCGCCCGACGGCAAGCCGGTCGGCCTATTGTTCATCCTGCTGGTGCCCGAGCAGGCCACCGAGCATCATCTGCAAATCCTGTCCGAGCTGGCGCAGATGTTCAGCGACAAGAGCTTCCGCGAGCAGCTTTCCCAGGCACCGGACGCCGACACCGCCTATGCTCTCTTCACCAACTGGCAGCCCCATGCGGCAGGCGACCGTCGGTCAGCTGTTTGAGCACAACAAGGACAAGCTGCGCCTGAAATGGCTGGGCGGCGATCTGGAAGCCGCCATTTCGGTCAATCACGAAGATGTCTCCCCGGCCGATCTGGTCGGCCACCTCAACCTGATCCATCCCGACCGCATCCAGGTGCTGGGGGTGCCGGAAATCGAATGGGCGCTGCGCCAGGAGCCCGAGAAGGTGCAGCACCACATGGACGAGATCGCCGCGGCGCGCCCGCCGGCGATCATCGTCGCCGACGGCTGTGCCGTCCCGGACGTCGTCACCGCCGTATGCGACAAGGGCAACATCGCCCTGTTTTCCACCACCTTCTCCGCCGCCGGCGTCATCGACTCGCTGCGCATCTACCTGTCGCGCCAACTGGCCGAGACCGTCTCCATGCACGGCGTGCTCATGGACGTGCTGGGCATGGGGGTGCTGATCACCGGCGAATCAGGCGTGGGCAAGAGCGAGTTGGCCCTGGAACTCATCAGCCGCGGCCACGGCCTGGTGGCCGACGACGTGGTGGAGATCTCGCGCGTCGCCCCCAACACCCTGGAGGGGCGCTGCCCGCCCCTGCTGCGGGATTTCCTGGAGGTACGCGGCCTGGGCGTGCTCAACATCCGCACCGTCTTCGGGGAAACCGCCTGCCGGCGCAAGATGAAGGTCAAGCTGGCGGTGCACCTGGAGAAGCCCCAGAAGGGCGTGCCCGAGGCCACGCGCCTGCCCCTGGACGCCGTCACCCAGGAAATCCTGGGGGTACAGATCCGCCGCGTGGTGATCCCGGTGGCGGCCGGCCGCAACATGGCCGTGCTGCTGGAGGCAGCAGTGCGTTCCACCATTCTCCTGCTGCGCGGCATCGACAGCACCCAGGAGTTCGTCGAGCGCCAACAGCAGATCCTGCGCGACAGCGACGACGATGCGCTTGTCAACTAAGCCCGTCCTGGGCCGTTGATATCCGTGCGGCATAGCCGCACCTTTTCCATCCAACCAAGGGAGAATCCAATGAAAAGATTGACCGCTGCCGTCGTCGCTTCCCTGTTCTGCGCCGGCCTGGCCCTCGCCCAGGACAAGGCCGCCGCCCCGGCGGAGAAGAAGCTCACGCCGCAGCAGGAGAGAATGCAGGCGTGCAACAAGGAAGCCGGAGACAAGCAGTTGAAGGGCGATGAGCGCAAGAAGTTCATGAAGGAATGCCTCGGGGGCAAGCAGACGGCCGCCGCCGAGGCCAAGGGCACGGCGCAGCAGGACCGGATGAAGGCCTGCAACAAGGAAGCCGGCGACAAGCAGCTGAAGGGCGACGAGCGCAAGAAATTCATGGCCGAGTGCCTGAAGGCGAAGTAAGCCGACCCCGGGGCGGCGCCGGCGCCGCCCCGGAAGGCACCGCTCAAGAACGGCAGACCCTAGCTCCTCAAGTGCAACCGGCGCACGAAGGATGGCAAGGTCCACCAGTACTGGAGCGTGGTGGAGAATCGGCGGTTGGCCGACGGACGCGTTGCGCAGCGTCAGGTTCTGTACCTGGGCGAGATCAACGA
>JBMOQT010000062.1:0-14512 GCA_049320945.1 Pseudomonadota bacterium | reverse complement strand
CTACGCGCTCCTTCCGGCGAGCCCGGCGCAACCTCCCTGACTTTCGATTTGTTCGACATTCTGTGGCTCCTTCTTCAGACACGATTTAACCCCAAATTCGTGTCTAGAAAAATCGGAGCCGGGGCACGCGAGCTTGTGGCAAAAGCGGTTTCGGATGGCGCGGGGATGATGTCGGCGCTTGGTGAGCCGGAACATGCGGGCATTACGCCACTCCATATAGCCCATGATCTAACAATCATCAACTTCGTCTGGGCGCCGTACATGAGTCTTATGCCACACAATCATCAGATGTTTTCAGTGGTCGGCATATATTCGGGCAGGGAAGACAACATTTTTTGGCGCAGGACAGCAACGACGATCGAGGCGGCAGGAGCCAGATCGCTCGGGGTCGGCGACGTGGCTGCACTTGGCCGCGACACCATCCATTCTGTCCTCAATCCAGTTGGCAAAATGACTTGCGCCATACATGTCTATGGCGGTAACTTTTTCAATCCCGATGAACCGAGAAGCGAGTGGGATCACGAAACGTTGATAGAACGGCCATGGAACATAGACAGGGTCAGATCTCTATTTCGAGAAGCAGAGGAACGATTCAATACCACAAAGAAATAGACGTGGCGCGCATCGACTTCAAGATGGCCAAGCTCTGCGCACGGCAGGCCTTCAGCAAGGAGATCGCCCGAGCGCAGGCGGCCCAGGCGCATGTTCCCCAGCTCTTGACATGATATGACAGCGCCACCCGTTGCTACGGTTAAGTTCTCGGAGCTTCTTGAAGCGTTCGAGTTCATCAGCTCCGGCGCGCCATTCGGAAACAGCGCGTACATCAACATCGACACCGGAGCAATCTTTTGGGTGTCGTCCGTGGTCGAACTGGAAGAGGAGATCCCTGACGACCTCGATACCTCCGATCGATACATTCAGGTGCCGCATAAGAACGATCTGGATCTGGGTCGAGATCTGGTCCTGTCGTTCGCTGCTCGGGAACTTCCCGACGACTACGACACCGTCGCTGCTTTCTTCCGGAGGAAGGGCGCTTACCGTCGCTTCAAGGATTTCTTGGCCTCTCGAGGTGTGCTCGAAAGATGGCACGCGTTCGAAGAAAGCGCGACCCAGGAGGCATTGCGCGAGTGGTGCCAGGAGAACAGTATTACGCTCAGCGATGAAGGGTCAGCGGGCTGACTTCATCTTGCGCTTCCGGCGTTGAATTGCGGCGAAGGCGGCGTTGTCGGACTAAAGTCCGACCTACAAGTTGTTGAGCATACAAGGACATCAGCATGGTCACACTCGAATCGTTGCAACGGCTCCTGGATCCCCTGTTCCCGGGCCTCATGGGCGTCCGTCTCGTTGACGTCGCGCCGGAGCGCGTCGTCGCCGAGCTGGCCGTCCGCCCGAACCTATGCACCAGCGGCGGCATCCTTCACGGCGGCGCCTACATGGCCTTCGCCGACACGCTGGGGGCGGTCGGCACCTTCCTGAACCTGCCGGCGGGCAAGCGCACAACGACGACGGACTCCAGCACCAAGTTCATTGGCGCCGCGCGGGTCGACACCAAGGTGGTGGGCGAGTGTGTCGCCCTGCACCGGGGCAGGACCACCATGGTGTGGCAGACCACCATCAGGTCGGCCGAAGGCAGGCTGTGCGCGGTGGTCACCCAGACGCAACTGATACTCGACGCCTAATGGCCGCGGCGCGCCCGCTTGGCCTGGCCCGGCGCTGACGCCGCTGGCGTTTCCGCCTGGCTCGCCAGCCAGGCGACGAATTCCTTCACTTCCGGCCGCCCGGCGGCGTGGCTTGCGGTGATCACGTAGAAGCTGTGCATTATGCCGAAGGGCTGGTCGAATGCGACCACCAGGCGGCCGGACTTGACCAGGTCGGCCACCACGGCCACCACCCCCAGGGCCACGCCCTGGCCCTCCACCGCCGCCTGGATGGCGTGCTCGTACTGGTTGAAGCGCAGCTCGGCCGCGGGGCGCAGCCGCGGCACGCCCATGAATTCCAGCCAGGCGGCCCAGCGCTGGGTGTGGCGATAGCCGGTTTCGTCCTGGAACTTGAGCAGCACGTGGCGCTCCAGATCGCGCGGATGGCGCAGGGGGTGGGCCTTCAGATAGCTCTTGCTGCATACCGCCACCACGGCGTCGCCGAACAGGCGGACGGCACCCGGGGGCGCATCCTTGTCGGCGCAATAGCGGATGGCGACGTCCACGTTGTCCCGTTCCAGATCCACGATGCGGTCGTTGGCGGAGAGGCGCACGTCCATGTCCGGGTGCGCCTGCAGGAAGCGGCCCAGCCGCGGTATCAGCCACAGGCTGGCTATGGCGAAGGGCATGGTGACGGTGACCACCGGCTTGGCGCCGCTGCGGCGGATGCCCTCCGCCACGGCGCTGATCCGCTGCAGCATTTCCTGGGCGGCGGCCTGCAGGCGCCGGCCGTGCTCCGTGAGCTCGAGTGCGCGGTTTTTGCGCAGGAACAGGGGCACGCCCAGGTGGGATTCGATGGCCGAGACCTGGCGGCTCACCGCCGACTGGGTCAGGTAGAGCTCCTCGGCGGCGCGCGTGAAGCTCAGGTGGCGCGCCGCGCTCTCGAAGCCCTGGAGGAACTCGAAGGGGAAATCCCGGTGTTTCTTATTCATGCGCGGCACGCATGGAAAGACTGCGTAGATTTCGTTTGTGCGCGGCATCCTGCGAGAGAAAAATGTTCTTCACGCATTTGCCCGACAGGAGGCGCGCATGTTCAAGAAGCATACGAAGCCTAGCACGGCGAGGCCCATCCCGCCAGCCGGAGAAATCGTCCTTGCCGACCACCAGTCCTACTCCCTGGAGGCGGGCGAGTCGTCCTGTCTCGCCTGTCGCGCCGGCACGGTGTGGGTCACGCGCGACGGCGACCCGCGCGACTACATCCTCGAAGCGGGCCAGTCCATGGGTCTGCGCGGTAAGGGGCGCATCATCGTGTTCGCCCTGGGGCCGGCGCGCTTCGCCGTGACGCCCTGCTGCGGCGGCATGGCGCGTACCGGGCCGCTGCCGCGCCCCGTCCTGGCTGGCTGACGGAGGCGGCCGTGGTCGAGGAACTGTTCCAGGGCCTGGGCCGCTGGGCGGTCACCGCCTGGCCGCGGGGGAATCCCTGCGCGCGCCGCCGCGGCCCGGACATCCCTGCGGACTGGAGCCTGCGCGCGGTGAGCCCCGGCGACGCCGGGCTGATCCAGGAATTCGTGCGCGCCCTGTCGCCGCGCACGCGCTCCTTCCGCTATTTCAGCGGCGTCGCCGAGCTGCCGCCGGACCAGCTGGCGCGCACGCTGCACGCCGGCGAGCGGGCGCTGACCCTGCTGGCCTTCGCCGGCGAGGGCGCACGCCGCAGCCTGATCGGCCTGGCCGAGTACGCCGCCTCGGGCGTGGAGGGCGAGTGCGAGTTCGCCCTGGTGCTCGACGACTGGCAGGGGCGCGGCGTCGGCCGCTGGCTGCTGGAGCGCCTGGAATGCTTCGCGCGCCGCGCCGGGTTCACCGCCCTGGCGGCCGACGCGCTGACCGAGAACCGGCCCATGGTGCGCCTGGCGCGCTCCCGCGGCTTTGCCGTCGGCCCGCATCCGGACGATGCGCGCCTGCTGCGGGTGCATAAGCCCCTGGCTGCGGTGCACGGGGTGGCGGGCGAGGGCAGGGCGCGCAAGCTCTACCGCATGCTGTTGCGCGGCGCCCGGCCGGCATGAGGTTCTCCCGGCCGCTGGCCAGAGGTATGCTGTCCGTATTCCAGCGGCTGGACGGCATGCCCGTCGCAGTCGTCTTTGCGGCGCTCCCCGGCGGGGCGCGAATAACTACACGGGGAAACCCCAATGAAGACGAGACTGTTCCAGATCGATGCTTTCGCCGACCGGCCGTTCGCCGGCAATCCCGCCGCCGTGTGCCCCCTGGCCTATTGGCTGGACGACCAGGTGCTGCAGGCCATCGCAGAGGAGAACAACCTGTCGGAGACCGCCTTCTTCGTGTCTACCGAGCGCGGCTTCCAGCTGCGCTGGTTCACGCCCGGAGCCGAGGTGGACCTGTGCGGCCACGCCACCCTGGCCTCGGCCTATGTACTGTATGAGTGCCTGGGCTATGCCCAGCCTGCCATCGTGTTCGAGACGCGCAGCGGCGACCTGGTGGTGCGCCGGCGCGGCGACCTGTACGAAATGGATTTCCCGGCCCAGCCGCCCCAGCCCTGCGCCGCCCCGGTGGCGCTGCTGGAGGGCCTGGGGCGGCAACCGACCCAGGTGCTGGCCGCCGCCGACTACCTAGCGGTGTTCGATTCCGCCGACCAGGTGCGCAACCTGGTGCCGGACCAGGCCCGGCTGACGACCCTGGACCGGCGCGGCGTGATCGTCACCGCCCCGGGCGGCGGTGCCGATTTCGTCAGCCGCTTCTTCGCGCCCAGGCTGCGCGTGCCCGAGGACCCGGTCACCGGCTCGGCCCACTGCGCGCTGACACCCTATTGGGCGGCGCGCCTGGGCAAGCCGCGCCTGCACGCCCTGCAGCTGTCCCGGCGCGGCGGCCAGCTGTGGTGCGAGCTGCGCGGCGACCGGGTGGTGCTGGCCGGGCGGGCCGTGAAGTTCCTGGAAGGGGAGATCGAATTCTGATCGGGCGTGGGTTACCATGCCGCCATGGCAAAGACCAAACCCCGCACCGTCGCCTGTCCCACCTGCGGCAAGCCGGTGGAGTGGGGGCCCCAGAGCCCCTTCCGGCCCTTTTGCTCCGAGCGCTGCAAGAAGATCGATCTGGGCGCCTGGGCGGCGGAGGAGTACCGCGTGCCCGAGCAGCCGGGCGGCGGCCAACTGCCGGAGGGCGAGCAGTAACGCTTACAGCAAGCCCCAGGCGGCGCGGATGGCCGCCACGCCGTGGGCGCCGGCGCGCCACGCGTCCTCCAGGTCGGCGCGCTGTAGCCCCCCCAGGGCGAATACCGGCAGGGGGTAGTCGCGCGCCAGCTCGGCGAAGCGCTCCCAGCCCATGCCCGGGGCATGGCCGTGGCTGGCGCTGGCCTTCACCGGGCCGAGCACCACGAAATCCAGTTCCAGCGCTGCCGCCTGGGCCAGTTCCCGGGCATCGTGGCAGGAGGCGGCGACCAGGGGCAGGGCGGGCCGTTCCGTCAGGCGCATGAGCTGGGCCGAGGGCAGGTGCACGCCGTCGGCGCCCAGGCGCCGCGCCAGTTCGGCGTCGCCGCTCACCAGCACGCGCGCGCCGTGGCTCAGGGCGAGGCGCAGCGCATCCCGGTAGAACTCGTCGCGCTCGGGCCCGGCCAGGGCCGGCTCGCGCAGCTGCACCAGGCGCAGGCCGTGGTGCAGGGCGTGCTCCAGGCGCTGCAGCTGCTGCGCGCAGCCTATGCCGGCAGCATGGGTGATGGCGTAGAAGTCAGGCAGGGCCAGGGCGCGCAGCACCGGGGCGTTGGCGGGCAGCAGGGGCGCGACCGAAATGTGCTCCACCCGCTGCCAGGCGAGGCTGCTGTGGTGCAGATCGTCGATCTCCCCGTGCCAGGCGGTGACGCGGAAGAAGTGCAGGCGCACGTGGGCGTGGGGGTAGACGAACTCGCGCAGGATCCAGGGATAGGCCTGCTCCACGGTGATGCCCAGTTCCTCGCGCAGCTCGCGCACCAGGGCATGCAAGGGCGTTTCCCCCCGTTCCACCTTGCCGCCGGGAAATTCCCAGTAGCCGGCATAGACCGTGCCCTCGGGTCGCTGGCCCAGCAGGAAGCTGCCGTCGGGGCGGAGCAGGACGGCGGCGGCGACGTCGACGATCTTCCGGTCCACGGCCGTTCCCTAGCGCGGCTGCCGGGCACGGGCGGCGGGCTTGCGCCGGGGCTTGGCCGGGGCATGACGGCCGGCGTAGTCGCGCGCGAACTGCCAGGCCACGCGGCCGCTGCGCGAGCCGCGCAGCAGGGCCCATTGCAGCGCCGCCTCGCGCGCCGCGGCGATTTCCGCCGCGGGCACGCCGAACTCGGCCAGCCAGTAGCTGGCGATGGCGAGATAGGCGTCCTGGTCGAAGGGATAGAAGGACAGCCACAGGCCGAAGCGCTCGGACAGGGAGATCTTCTCCTCCACCGCCTCGCCCGGATGGATCTCGTCGCCCACCCGGTGGGTGTCCAGGTTCTCCTGGAGATACTCGGGCATCAGGTGGCGCCGGTTGGACGTGGCATAGATCAGCACGTTGTCCGGGGCGCTCGCCACCGAGCCGTCGAGGATGCTTTTGAGCGCCTTGTAGCCCGGCTCCCCGGACTCGAAGGACAGGTCGTCGCAGAACACGATGAAGCGCTCGGGGCGGCGGTCGATCAGCTCGACGATGTCGGGCAGATCCACCAGGTCGTTCTTGTCCACCTCGATCAGGCGCAGGCCCTGGGGCGCATACTCGTTGAGCAGGGCCTTCACCAGGGACGACTTGCCGGTGCCCCGGGCGCCCGTGAGCAGCACGTTGTTGGCGCTGCGGCCGGCGACGAACTGGCGCGTGTTCTGGTCGATGCGGCTCTTCTGCTCGTCAATGTCGCGCAGGTCCTGCAGGCGGATGCGATGGGGATGGGCCACCGCCTCCAGGTGGCCGCGCCCGCCGCGCTTGCGCCAGCGAAAGGCCACCGCGGCGCGCCAGTCCGGCTCCGGCGCCGACGCCGGCAGCAGGCCCTCGATGCGCTCCAGCAGCGCTTCGGCGCGCGCGATCAGGCGCTGCACATCACTCATCACCGCCCTCCTTTTCCTTGTTGTGCCTGCGCGGCCAGGTCCACCACACGATCAGCAGCAGCAGGGCCAGGGCCACGCCCGCTTCCAGCAGAATGATCCACATATCCGGTTGTCCCAGCGGGGGAACGTATACTTCGCGTTTGGACAAAGGCGGGACTTTACCAAAAATGATGTCGCTACATGCTCTGGCCGGGCGCCTCCTGCGCCCGGACCACCGATTCGCCCACCACCTCCTGGCCGCCCTGCTGGCGCTGCTGCTGTCCGCCTGCGCCACGACGCCGGCGCCGACGCCTCAGGCCTGCCCGGCCGCCCCGGCCTGCGCGCCGTGCCCGGTGTGCCCCACGCCGCCGGCACCGCCGCCGCCTCCGGCCAAGCCCCTCGAGCCGGCGCGCTGGGAGGAGCTGCCGGGCTGGCGCGAGGCGCGCCTGGGGCCGGCCCATGCTGCCTTTCTGGAATCCTGCAAGGCCCTGGCCAGGCGGCCCGCCTGGCTGCACGTGTGCCAGCGGGCGCGGGAGCTGGAGGGCGCCGACGAGGCGGCGCTGCGCCGCTTCTATGAAACCGAGTTCGCCCCCTTCCAGCTGGTGAATCCCGACGGCAGCCGCGACGGCCTGATCACCGGCTATTACGAGCCGGTGCTCAAGGGCGCGCGCAGCCGGGACCGGAAGAACCGCTACCCGGTCTATGGCGTGCCCGACGACCTGCTGGTGATCGACCTGGGCGAGCTCTATCCCGAGCTGAAGGCCATGCGCCTGCGCGGCCGCCTGGACGGGCGCAAGGTGGTGCCCTATTATTCCCGCGCCGAACTGGAGCAGCGGGCGCCCCAGCTCAGGGACAAGGTGCTCTACTGGGTGGAGGACCCGATCGAGCTGTTCTTCCTGCAGATCCAGGGCTCGGGCCAGATCCAGCTGGCCGACGGCAGCCGCGTGCGCATCGGCTACGCCGACCAGAACGGCCACCCCTACCGCTCCGTCGGGCGCTATCTCATCAACAACGGCGGGCTGCCGGCGGAGCAGGCGTCCATGCAGGGCATCAAGGCCTGGGCCAGGGCCAATCCCCAAAGGCTCGATGAGCTGCTCAACACCAACCCGAGCTTCGTCTTCTTCCGCGACATTCCCCTCGACAGCGCCGGGCCGCTGGGTGCCCTGGGGGTGCCCCTGACGCCGGCGCGCAGCCTGGCGGTCGATCCGCGCACCACGCCCCTGGGAGCGCCGGTGTACCTGGACACCACCCGGCCCGGAGCCGACGAGCCCCTGCGCCAGCTCATGGTGGCCCAGGACACGGGCGGGGCCATCAAGGGGCCGGTGCGCGCCGACTTCTTCTGGGGCCTGGGGCCGGAAGCGGGCGCCCTGGCGGGGAACATGAAGCAGTCGGGGCGCATGTGGGTGCTGCTGCCGCCGGCCCTGGCACCGAGATGAGGCGGTGCGCACCGAAATGGGGCCGATGTATGCCCCGCCGCACCGCGCTGGTGCCGGGAAACGCCCCGGCGTGCCGCGGAGGTTGTGCAAGTTACTGAAGCGAAAGAGGGCAGCTGCGCGGAACACAAATTGCTAAGTGCTCCCGATTCGTGCATAGGGAGGCCCGAAAATGGAGCATTTGAAGTCGTCCACCGACGTGCTGTTCATCCTACTGGGCGCCATCATGGTGCTGGCGATGCACGCGGGATTTGCGTTCCTGGAGCTGGGGACGGTGCGCAAGAAGAACCAGGTGAACGCCCTGGCCAAGATCCTGAGCGATTTTGCCGTATCCACCATCGCCTATTTCTTCATTGGCTACGGCATCGCCTACGGCGTGCATTTCTTCGACGGCGCCGACACCCTGGCGCAGAAATCCGGCTACGAGCTGGTCAAATTTTTCTTCCTGCTCACATTCGCCGCCGCGATTCCCGCCATCGTCTCGGGCGGCATCGCCGAGCGCGCCCGGTTCTATCCCCAGCTCGCCGCCACCTTCCTGCTGGTGGGCTTCGTCTATCCCCTGTTCGAGGGCATCGCTTGGAACCAGGCGTTCGGCATCCAGGCCTGGCTCAAGGCGAGCCTGGGCGCCGAGTTCCATGACTTCGCCGGCTCGGTGGTGGTGCATGCCGTGGGCGGCTGGATCGGCCTGGTGGCCGTGCTGCTGCTGGGGGCGCGACGCGGCCGCTACGGCAGGGACGGCGCCATATCGGCCCATCCGCCTTCCTCGATCCCGTTCCTGGCCCTGGGCGCCTGGGTGCTCACCGTGGGCTGGTTCGGCTTCAACGTCATGTCGGCCCAGAGCATCGACAAGGTGAGCGGCCTGGTGGCGGTCAACTCCCTCATGGCCATGGTGGGCGGCATCGTGGCGGCGCTGGCGGCCGGCAGGAACGATCCGGGCTTCCTGCACAACGGCCCGCTGGCCGGCCTGGTGGCGGTGTGCGCCGGCTCGGACCTGATGCACCCGGTGGGGGCACTCATCACCGGCGCCGTGGCCGGGGCCCTGTTCGTGTACCTGTTCACCCTGACCCAGAACCGCTGGAAGATCGACGATGTGCTGGGCGTGTGGCCCCTGCACGGCCTGTGCGGCGCCTGGGGCGGCATCGCCGCGGGCATCTTTGGCAGCACCGCCCTGGGCGGCATGGGCGGCGTGACTTTCGCCGCCCAGCTTGCCGGCACCCTGCTGGGCGTGGTGATTGCCGTGAGCGGCGCCTTGGTGATCTACGGCCTCATCCGGCAGACGGTGGGGCTGCGCCTGGATCCGGAGCAGGAATTCAACGGCGCCGACCTGTCCATTCATAACATCACGGCGACACCGGAGCGCGAGACGCTCTGGTAAACGCACTCCCTCATCGGGAATGTGCAGTAACTAAAATACAGGGGAGGAGTCAAAAGTCTGGCGACTGTCAGGCGGCCTGAATGATCGGAAGCCTCGCTCGCCCCCGTGTGTGTAGCAACAGGAAACCAAGCCGGGGATACGCCCATGACCACCGTGGCGAGCTTCGAAATCCGCTATACGCAATTCCTCGATCCCCAGGGCGAGCCCGTCCAGGCTTTGCCCGAGTTCGCCCGCGACCCGGCGCAACTCATTCGGCTTTATCGCGCCATGGTGCTCACCCGCAGCTTCGACGCGAAGGCGATCGCGCTGCAGCGAACCGGCAAGATCGGCACCTTCGCTTCCGCCCTGGGCCAGGAGGCGGTGGGGGTGGGGGTGGCGAGCGCCATGCGGCCGGAGGACGTCTTTCTGCCCTCGTACCGGGAGCATGCCGCCCAGTTCTTCCGCGGCGTGACCATGGTGGAGAGCCTGCTCTACTGGGGTGGTGACGAGCGGGGCAGCAATTTTGCGGCGGCGCGTCACGACTTTCCCAACTGCGTGCCCATCGCCACGCAGGTGTGCCATGCCGCGGGCGTGGCCTACGCCTTCAAGTTAAGGCGGGAGCCGCGCGTCGCGGTCTGCATCTGCGGCGACGGCGGGACGTCCAAGGGCGATTTCTACGAAGGCATGAACGTTGCCGGCGTGTGGCGGCTGCCCCTGGTGATGGTCGCAAACAACAACCAGTGGGCCATCTCCGTGCCCCGCAGCCGCCAGAGCGCGGCCCAGACCCTGGCGCAGAAGGCCATCGCGGCGGGCATCGAAGGCCGGCAGATCGACGGCAACGATATCATCGCCGTGCGCCACGCGGTGAGCGAGGCCCTGGACAAGGCGCGCTCCGGCGGCGGACCGACGCTGATCGAAGCGCTCACCTACCGTCTCGGCGACCATACCACCGCCGACGATGCGACCCGCTACCGCGACGCGGAAGACGTGAGCAAGCAGTGGCAGCTCGAGCCCATCGCCCGGCTGCGCAATCATCTCGCACGCATCGGCGCCTGGGACAAGGGCAAGGAAGAGGCCCTCCTGCGGGAGTGCGCGGATGAGGTGAACCGGGCGGTGGAGGAGTATCTCGCCGTCCCGCCGCCGCCGCCCGAGGCGATGTTCGATCATCTCTACGCGACGCTGCCTGCGCCGCTTCAGGAGCAGCGGCAGCAGGCGCTGCACTTCGCGCCGCGCGGGGGAGGCTCCCATGGCTGAAGTCAGCCTGGTGGAAGCGGTCAACCTGGCCCTGGCCCACGAGATGGCGCACGACCCGGACGTCGTACTGCTGGGCGAGGATATCGGCGTGAACGGCGGCGTGTTCCGGGCGACCGTGGGACTGCAGGCGCGCTTCGGCGCCGACCGGGTGATCGACACGCCCCTCGCCGAGACCGCCATCGCCGGCCTGGCGGTCGGCATGGCGGCGGCAGGATTGAAGCCGGTGGCGGAGATCCAGTTCACCGGGTTCATCTACCCAACCCTCGACCACATCATCAACCACGCCTCGCGCCTGCGCCACCGCACCCGCGGGCGGCTCCACTGCCCGATGGTGCTGCGTTCGCCCTATGGCGCCGGCATACACGCGCCGGAGCACCACTCGGAAAGCCCCGAGGCCCTGTTCGCCCACATTCCGGGGGTGCGCGTGGCCATCCCTTCCTCCCCCGTCCGCGCCTACGGTCTGCTGCTGGCGGCGATCCGCGATCCGGATCCGGTCATCTTCCTCGAGCCCACCCGCCTCTACCGGCTGTTCAAGCAGGAGGTGGCCGACGACGGCAGCGCCCTGCCGCTGGATGTCTGCTTCGTGGTGCGGGAAGGCACGGACCTCACCCTGGTGAGCTGGGGCGCGATGATGCAGGAGACCCTGGCGGCGGCCGACGCCCTGGCCCAGGAGGGTGTCGCCGCCGAGGTGATCGACGTGGCGACGCTCAAGCCGCTGGACATGGCGACCATCCTGGAGTCGGTGGCCAAGACCGGGCGCTGCGTCATCGTGCATGAGGCGCCGCGCACCGGTGGCTTCGGCGGCGAGATCGCCGCGGGACTCGCCGAGCACGGGCTCACGTCGCTGCTGGCGCCGGTGCAGCGGGTGACCGGTTATGACGTCGTCGTACCGCTGCCGAGACTTGAGCACCAATACATGCCGAGCGTGGAGCGCATCCTCGCTGCCGCGCGCCGCGCGCTGGAGTTCGCATGAAGATCTTCAAGCTGCCCGACCTGGGCGAAGGCCTGCAGGAGGCCGAGATCGTCGAGTGGCACGTCAAGGAAGGCGACGAGGTGAAGGTCGACCAGCCGCTCGTCTCCGTCGAGACCGCCAAGGCCATCGTCGAGATTCCTTCGCCCTACGGCGGACGCATCGAAAGGCTGTTCGGCAGACCCGGCGAGGTGGTACATCTCGGCGCGCCGCTGGTCGGGTTCGAGGGCGAGGAAGCGGACGCCGGCACGGTGGTCGGCCACATGCCGGTGGGCCGCCAGGCGGCGGAGGAAGCGGCCGCGCCCGTCGGGCGCGCGGCCCCCGGGATCAAGGCCACCCCGGCGGTACGGGCGCTCGCCCACCGGCTCGGGGTCGACCTCGCCATGGTCACACCGTCGGGGCCCGAAGGGCTGGTCACCGCCCAGGACGTGCAGCGGGTGGCGAAACTCCTCGAGGAGCTCGGTCCGCCCGAGCCGCTGCGCGGGGTGCGGCGCGCGATGGCTCAGAACATGGCGCTCGCCCACAAAGAGGTGGCGGCCGCCACCATCATCGACGACGCCGACATCCACGCCTGGCCGCCAGGTACGGACATCACCGTCCGGCTGGTGCGGGCCCTGGTCGCCGGCTGCCGCGCGGCGCCCGAACTGAACGCCTGGTACGACGGCCATGCCGGGGCGCGGCGCCTGCTCAAGAAGATCGACGTGGGGATAGCGGTGGACACGCCGGACGGGCTGTTCGTCCCGGTCCTGCGGGACGTGGCGAACCGCGATGCGGCGGACCTGCGCCGGGGGCTCGACCGCATGCGCGCCGACGTGATCGCGCGCAAGATTCCGCCGGAGGAACTGCGCGGCTATACCATCATCCTGTCCAACTTCGGCATGATCGGCGCCAGGTACGCCGCGCCCATTGTCATGCCGCCCACGGTGGCGATCCTCGGGGCCGGGCGCATCCGCGACCAGGTGGTGGCGGTGGCGGGCGCACCCGCGGTGCATCGCATCCTGCCGCTATCCCTCACCTTCGACCACCGGGCGGTCACCGGGGGCGAGGCGGCGCGGTTCCTCAATGAGGTGGTCGCCGATATCGAGCGGGCCGCTTGAGGGCGCACAAGAGCGGCCCACCCTGCCGGGAATATGCCAAGGACAATCCGCCGGCGCTGCCGGATGGCAGCCCGGTGTCACGCTATTTGCCGCCGCCCGCCTTGGCCAGCATCTGCTCCAGCTCGGCCAGGGGAACGGCGCCCGGGATGCGTTCGCCATTGGTGAAGAACAGGGTGGGCGTGCCTGTGACCCGCAGCTTCTGGCCCAGGGCCAGGTTCTTCTCCAGGGGCGTGTCGCAGTCGCTCCTGCCGGCGGGCGCCGTGCCCTGGACCATGAGGTCCTGCCAGGCCTTGCCCCGGTCGGCGGCGCACCACACGGCCTTCGCCTTGTCGTAGCTGTCCTGGGACAGGATGGGGTAGAGGAAGGTGTAGATGGTGACGTTGTCCATGGTCGCCAGATCCTTGGCGAGCCGCTTGCAGTAGGTGCAGTTGGGATCCTCGAAGGTGGCGATGACGCGCTTGCCGTTGCCGCGCACCACCTTCACGGCGTTCTCCAGGGGCAGGTCGGAGAACTTGATGGCCGAGAGCTGACGCACCCGCTCCTGGGTGAGGTTCCTCTTGGTCGCCACGTCGATGACGTTGCCGGCGAAGAAGTAGGTCACTTTCTCGTCGGTGTAGATCACGTCGCTGCCCGCGGTCACTTCATAAAGGCCCAGGTAGGGGGTCTTGCGCACGCCGTCCACCTTGAAGTTGAGCTTGCCTTCCACCGCTTTCTTCACGGCCGCTTCGTTGGCCAGCGCCGAGCCGGCGAGCAGTGCCACGACAAGGGTGGCGACCAGTCTTTTCATCATCTATCTCCGTTCAATTCGAGCCTAGGGCGTAACGCACGAGAATCTCGCGTACGACCGGCAGGCGGTTGGTAAGGTTCAGTCCGGCGTTGCGCAGCCACGACAGGGCCGGCTCGCGCGGCCGGAACAGGCGCTGCAGCCCGTGGGTGGTCCATTGCAGCAGGGCCACTTCCTCCGCCCGGGCGCGTGCATAGCGGCGCAACACGGACAGGTCGCCGGGATCCCGGTGGGCGGGCAGGGCCTCCAGCTCCCGCGCCAGGACGCAGGCGTCGGCGAAGCCCAGGTTGATGCCATGGCCCGATAGGGGATGGATGGTGTGGGCGGCGTCGCCGATCAGGGCCAGGCGCGGCGCCACCACCTGGGGCAGGCGCATCAGCCGCAGGGGGAAGGCGGCAGGGGGGGTCACCAGGTGTAGCGCCCCCAGGCGCTGGTCGCCGGCCTGGGCCACGCGCCGGCAGAATTCCTCCGCCGGCAGCCCTAGCAGCTCGGCGGCATGGGCATCGGGCGTGGACCACACCATGGACACCAGGCCTTCCGGCAGGGGCAACCAGGCGAGCACGCCGTCGGGGCGGAACCACTGGAAAGCCGTGTTGCGGTGGGGGCGCTCGCACCCCAGGTTGGCCACCACCCCCTGTTCGCCGTAGCTGAGGGTGTCGGCCGCCAGGCCCGCCGCTTGGCGCACCCAGGAGTCGGCGCCGTCGGCGGCGACCAGGAGGCGCGCCTGGACCGTGCGCCCGTCTTCCAGTGCCAGGCGCACCGCGTGGGGGTCGAATTCCAGCGCCCGGGGCCGGGCCGGGCACAGCACGGTAACATTGGCCTGGCGCTTGACGGTCTCCCACAGCTCGCGCTGCATCAGGCCGCTTTCGACGATCCACGCCAGCTCGGAGACGCCGCTTTGGTAGGCGGAGAAATCGAGCCGTCCGCCCCGGTCGCCGTGGATTTCCATCTCATGGACC
>JBMOQT010000061.1:0-14572 GCA_049320945.1 Pseudomonadota bacterium | reverse complement strand
AAGCGGCCGAGTGCCGGCCCATCGACTATCCCAAGCCCGACGGCGTGCTCACCTTCGACCGGCTCTCCTCGGTGTTCCTGTCCAACACCAACCACGAGGAGAACCAGCCCTGCCATCTGCAGCTGAAGGACCCCGAGGTGCCCATCGCCATCAACCTGCGCCTGTACGATGCGCCCGAGCAGCGCTACTGCCCGGCCGGGGTCTATGAGATCGTGCGGGAGCCCGACGGCTCCCAGCCGCGGCTGCAGATCAACGCCCAGAACTGCGTGCACTGCAAGACCTGCGACATCAAGGACCCCACCCAGAACATCGTCTGGGTGGCGCCCCAGGGCGGCGAGGGGCCCATGTACGTGAATATGTAGGGAAGGGGCGGCTACTTGCGCCCGCCCATGACGATCACGGCGACGCCGGCGACGATGGCGGCGATGCCCGCCCACATGGGTATCGCCACCTCCTTCTCCGTTTCCGCCGTGGCCTTGAGGGGGCCGATCTGCACCACGGTCTCTTCTGTCTTGTAGCTGAAGCCCTTGTAGACCAGGGCGCCGATGCCCAGGGCGATCAGCAGCGCGCCGATGATGACCGAAGCCTTCATGTCATGTTCTCCGTGGGGGATGTGCCGGGCGCCAGTATACCGGCAGGGGCCAGGTCTTCCCCAGCCCCGTCAGCGGCGCCGGAACTGGGCCGGCCGGGGAGCGCCCGACGGCTCGTCCTTGTGGCGGAAACGGATGCGCGCCTTGCTCAAGTCATAGACCGAGATCTCGACCGTGACCTTGTCGCCGGCGAGAATACGGATGCGGTGCTTGCGCATCTTGCCGGAGGCGTAGGCCGACACCACGTTGCCGTTGTCCAGGGTCACGCGAAAGCGCGTGTCCGGCAGCACTTCGGACACCACGCCTTCCAATTCGAGCAATTCTTCCTTGGCCATATCGCGACCTCCTGAAACCTGCGGGAAAAAACAAAAACCGCGGCAAAGCCGCGGTTTTGCGATGGGAGCAAGCTGCGCTCAAGCCGCGCGAATCTTGCTGGCCTGGAGGCCTTTCTTGCCTTGGGTGACTTCGAACTGCACGCGCTGGTTCTCCTTCAGGGACTTGAAGCCGTCGCCCTGGATTTCGCTGAAGTGGGCGAACAGGTCTTCGCCGCCCTCGTCGGGCGTGATGAAGCCGAAGCCTTTGGCGTCGTTGAACCATTTGACCGTGCCTAGTTTGATACTCATGTTACCTTCCTCATTGTGCAAAATATGGGCAGACGCCCAGGAGGCACCGGCACACAAGAAACGTAACTGAGGGAATCGAACCAACCGGCTTCGGGATGAAGCGAGACAGCAAGGATGCCGCAAAGACACACAGCTTGATGCGAGTGCCCGCGCACTGTATAGGGATTCGCGGTCCGGGTCAATGTTTATTTTTGGCTGTTCGTGTTTCGTGATCGATGGTCGCGCTCCGACGGCCTATAATCGATTGAAGAACCGAGCTCATGGAGAGGAGGAGGTTACATCATGGAGATCTCGATTGCGGATGTTCTGGTGCACATCGACGAGTCGCTTTCCAAGGAAGCCCTGGCGAAGCTGGAGGAGGCAGTGCGCAAGGATGAATGCGTCATCAGCGCCAGCGTTCCCGCAGGCAAAATGCATCTCATGCTGGTCGCCTTCAATCCGGACTGCACCAGCGCCAAGAAGATTCTGTGCAAAGTGACGGAACAGGGCGTACACGCTGAGCTGGTCGGGCTCTGAAGTGCGATCTTATGGTCGCCGCGACAGAGCCCATTTCCCTATCGCAAGGCATACAGTTGGCAGTCGCGCCGGTGTTTCTGCTGACGGCGGTGGCCTCCCTGATAGGGTCCGTGGCAGCGCGGCTTTCGCGAATCATCGATCGCGCCCGCCTCATTGAAGAGCGCCTGGAATCCCAGACAGCCAAAAACGTCGCCGCTTCCTATCGGGAACTCGACACCCTGAAGCTGCGCGGACGACTGGTGAATGCATCCATCACGCTGCTCACTCTTTGCGGCGTGATGATCGGACTGACGGTCATGGAGCTGTTCCTGGCGGAGACCACTGCGTTACGCAGCATGAAGGTGGTTCCCACGACTTTCCTCGCGGGAATCATCCTGTTTGTCCTTGCGCTGCTGTGCTTTCTCGCCGAGACCCTGCTCGCCGCACACGTGCTGCGGTTCGGCAGGCATTTGCCGCGCAAGACCTCTGATCACGGATAGCGCCGGCTGATCATCTCCGCCAGGCAGGCGGGCTTGTCGCTGCCTTCCAGTTCGACGGTGACGTTCCAGGTGAGCTGGGCGCCGCCGGGGATGTCCTCGAGCGCGGCCAGCACGATGCGGGCGCGGATGCGGCTGCCGGCCTTGACCGGGTGGGTGAAGCGCACACGGTTGAGGCCGTAGTTGATGCCCATCTTGACGTCGCGCATGACGATGGTCTCGGTAAGCAGGTGGGCCAGCAGCGACAGGGTGAGGAAGCCGTGGGCGATGGTGGCGCCGAAGGGGGACTCCCGGGCGGCGCGCTCGGGGTCCACGTGGATCCACTGGTGGTCGCCGGTGGCTTCGGCGAACAGGTTGATGCGCTCCTGGGTGATCTGCAGCCAGTCGCTGACGGCCACTTCCTGGCCGATGTGCTGGCGCAATTCTGAAAGATGCTGGAATTCGGCTTTCGGCACTCGTGTCTTCCTCGGTTCAGTTCGAAATGAACTCGCGTATGTGGCGATTCACCAGATCGGGGTATTCGTGGGCCACCCAGTGGGAGCCCTCGGGGATGCGCTTGACCGTGAGCTTGCGCACCACTTCGCCCATGCCCTCCAGCAGCACCGGGCGCAGCGCCCGGTCGCGCTCGCCCCAGATGACCAGGGTGGGCACGGAGACGGTGAAGGCGGCCGGGTCCAGGTGCGGGGGCTCATACTGGGGATCGTCGGGCGAGGCGGGGTAGAGGGGCGACGCCCGGTAATAGTTGAGGCCGCCGGTGAGCGCACCGGGGCGCGCCCAGGCTTCCCGGTACAGCTCCAGGTCGTCGTCGCCCAGCCAGGCGCGGCCGGCTCCGCCTTCGCTGCGCAGCATGCGCACCAGGCGCGCGTAATCGTTCTCCGCCAGCACGCGCTCGGCCTTCTGGGAGCGCAGCAGCACCATGTACTGACTGGCGGCCGCCTGTTCCGGGCTGGTGCGCAGCGCCCGGGAAAACAGCACCGGATGGGGCGCGTTGATGATCACCAGCCGGGACAGGTACTCGGGGTACTCCACGGCGAAGTTCCAGGCGACGGCGCCGCCCCAGTCGTGGGCCACCAGGACGCAGGGGCGTCCGCCCAGGTGGTCGATCAGTCCGCGCAGGTCTTGCACCAGGTGCTTGGCCCGGTAGGCTTTCACGTCCGCCGGCTTGTCGGACAGGTTGTAGCCGCGCATGTCCAGGGCCACGGCCTGGTGGTCGCGGGAGAAGTCCTCCAGCTGTGCTTTCCAGGCGTACCAGAACTCGGGGAAGCCATGGACGAACAGGATCAGGGGACCCCGGGCGCCGGCGCTCACGTAGTGCAGGCGCGTGCCGTTGATGTCGGCATAGTGGTGTTCCATGCGCTCACCTCCCGCGGATCAGTCGTCGAACACCGGCGCGCGGCGCTCCCTGCCGGCCTGCAGGGCTTCGCCCAGGTCGGCGGAGAGCAGCATGGCGGCGTTCCAGGTGGCGATGTAGTTGAGGCCGTCGGCGACCGAGTGGTCGCGGGCATAGGTGATCATTTCCTTGCAGCCGCGCACCGACAGGGGCGACTTGGCGGCGATGGTGCGCGCCAGTTCGGCCACGCCTGCGTGCAGGGCTTCGGGGGTGTCGTAGCAGCGGTTGACCAGGCGCAGCGCCTGGGCTTCGCGTCCGTCCACCGGGCGGCCGGTGTAGGCCAGCTCGCGCGCCATGCCTTCGCCGATGAGCCGCGGCAGGCGCTGCAGGGTGCCCAGGTCGGCGGTCATGCCCACGTCGATCTCCTTGATGGAGAACGTCGCATCGGCGCTGCAGTAGCGCAGGTCGCAGGCGCTGATGAGGTCGATGCCGCCGCCCACGCAGGCGCCGTGGATGGCGGCGATCACCGGCTTGCGGCAGCGCTCGATGGCGGTGAGGGTGTCCTGAAGGTCGAGGATGAGGCTGCGCAGCTTCTCCCGGGCGCGGCCGTCGCAGGGGTGGCGCACCTGCTCCTTGAGGCGGGCCAGGTCCGCCAGGTCGATGCCGGCGCAGAAGTGCCTGCCGGCGCCCGAGAGGATGCCCACGCGCGCCGCCGGCGTGTCGTCCAGCCAGCGCATGGCTTCCCGGATCTCGTGCCAGGTGGGAAGATCGATGGCGTTGGCCTTGTCGGGGCGGTTGAGGCGGATGGATGCGACAGGGCCGTCGAGACTGACTTGCAGGGATCGAAACTCCATGGGCTCCTCCGTGTGTTGATCAGCTACGCCGGGCGCAGGCTGCCCTCCACCAGGTGCGGCACCACCGTGTAGCAATTCTTGCGGGCGGCGAAGCGGATCTCGTCCTCCAGGTCGCGCGCCAGCATCATGCGGCCGACCCGCGCCCGGGTCAGGCATTCCAGGGCGTCGCCGCGCTCGTGCAGGATTTCCGCCGCCAGGGCGGCATCCGAGAACTGCAGCTTGCCTCCGGCGCGCTGGGCGAACAGGGACACGAAATAGCCGGCGCCGTAGAAGTCCTCCAGGTTGAAGTTGTCGGCCGAGCCGGAGCACACGATCAGCACCGTCTTGCCGCCGTGGTGCTTGAGGATGTGCTCCACCACCGCTTCGCCGTTGAGCAGCGCGGCGGCGTAGACGTGGTCCGCCGCGTGGGACTTGGCCAGGGCAACGGTGCCGTTGGTAGTGGAGTAGAGCACGCTGCGGCCGGCCAGGTCCTCGCGCAGCAGGGCGAGCGGCGTGGGATGGGCGAAGCCGGGCAGGGTGTCGGCGTTGAGCTCCCCCGACAGGATGTAAGAGCCGGGCGCCCGGCCCTTGGCCTGGGCCAGGCAGGCCTCGCCGTTGAGGGCCGGCACCACTTCCCGGGCGCCGTGGGCCAGGGCCGTGACGATGGAGGTGGTGGCGAACAGGATGTCCAGCACCACCACCACCTTGCCGGGCAGGCGCTGGCCGTCCAGCTCTTCCTTCTTCAGGAGGACGTGGATCTTGGCCATGTCATGCCGCCTGGCGGCGGCGGAACATGCCGTAGCCTTCCATCTGCATCACCGTTTCGTCCTTCTGGTTGAACACGTCCCAGCGGTTGCGCACCAGGCCGATGTGGGGCTTGCTCTCCATGGGGCGCGCCTCCAGCACCGTGGTGCGCACCCGCAGCACGTCGCCCGGGCGCACCGGCTTGAGCCAGCGCAGGTTCTCGACGCCGGGCGAGCCGAGGCTGGCGGCTTCCAGCAGGTAGGCGTCGCACATCATGCGCATGGCCAGGGCGCAGGTGTGCCAGCCGCTGGCGATGAGCCCGCCGAACATGGAGTGCCGGGCCGCCTCCTCGTCCACGTGGAACGGTTGGGGGTCGAACTGGCGGGCAAACTCCATGATGGCTTCGCGCGTCAGCTCGATGCCGCCGAACTCGCGCGTGCTGCCGGGGGCGAAGTCTTCCCAATAGTATTTGTAGTGCTTGCTCATCTGTAGAACCACTCCGGTTTCATTTCGAAACAGGTCCCATCGAGACTGTCCAGCAGCTCGAGCTGGGGACCGGTCCTGGGCAATTCCCAGCGGAAGAAATAACGGCAGGCGGCCAGCTTGCCGCGGTAGAAGGCGGCATCGGCGCCCTGGCCGGCGCGTAGCCCCCGGGCGGCGGCGAGCGCCTGGCGCAGCCACAGCCAGGCCAGCACCGTGTGGCCGAAGGCTTCCAGGTACACGCTGGCGTTGGCCAGGGCGAGATCCGTGTCCCGGGAAGCCGCCCCGGTCAGGCGCCGGGTGGTGGCGGCGAGCGCCTCCCAGGCCTTGTGCAGCGCCACGGCGAACTCGCGCAGGATCTCGTCCCCGGCCGCCGCTTCGATGTCGCGCCGCACTTCGTCCGTGAGCAGCGCGAAAGCGGCGCCCCCGTCGGCCACCACCTTGCGCCCGAGCAGGTCCAGGGCCTGGATGCCGTGGGTGCCTTCGTGGATGGGATTGAGGCGGTTGTCCCGGTAGAACTGCTCCACCGGGTATTCGCGCGTGTAGCCGTAGCCGCCGTGCACCTGGATGGCGAGGCTGTTGGCCTCCAGGCAGAACTGGGAGGGCCAGGACTTCACCACGGGCGTGAGCAGGTCCAGCAGCAGGCCGGCGCGGCTGCGCGCCTCGGGGGTGTCGCCCGTGTTCTGCTCATCCACCAGACGGGCGGCGTACAGGCACAGGGCGTAGCCGCCCTCCACGTAGCTCTTCTGGGCCAGCAGCATGCGCCGCACGTCGGCGTGTTCGATGATGGGGATCTGGGGCGTCTGCGGGTTCTTGGCGCCGGGGTGCCGCCCCTGGGGCCGCTGGCGCGCGTAGTCCAGGGCGGCCAGGTAGCCGCGGTAGCCCAGCATCACCGCGCCCATGCCGACGCCGATGCGCGCCTCGTTCATCATGTGGAACATGTAGGACAGGCCCTTGTGCGGCTCGCCCACCAGCTCGCCGATGCATTGGCCCTTCTCGCCGAAGGACAGCATGGTGGAGGTGGTGCCGCGGTAGCCCATCTTGTGGATCAGCCCGGCCAGGGCCACATCGTTGCGCGGGCCCAGGCTGCCGTCGGCGTTCACCCGGTACTTGGGCACGATGAACAGGGAGATGCCCTTCACGCCGGGCGGACCGCCCGGGATCTTGGCCAGCACCAGGTGCACGATATTCTCCGACAGCTCGTGGTCGCCCGCCGAGATGAAGATCTTGTTGCCCTTGATGGAGTAGCTGCCGTCCGGGTTGGGCGTGGCGCTGGTCTTGATGTCCGACAGGGACGATCCCGCCTGGGGCTCGGTGAGGGCCATGGTGCCGAACCAGCGGCCGGCCAGCAGCGGCTTGAGGTAGCGCTCCTTCTGCTCACGCGAGCCGAAGCGGTGAATGACGTTGGCGTTGCCGATGGTGAGGAAAGGGTAGGCCGCCGTGGACACGTTGGCCGCCTTGAACAGGGAGAAGCAGGCCTGGGCCATCACCACCGGCAGCTGCATGCCGCCCAGCTCGTAGTCGTGGGCGGCGGCCATCAGCCCGGCGTCGCAGAAGGCCTTCAGGGCCTCCTTCACCTCGGGGATCATGGACACCCGCTCGCCGTCGAAGCGGGGCTCGTTCTCGTCCGCCTTGCGGTTGTGGGGCGCGAACTTCTCCTCGGCGATGGCCTGGGCGGTGTCCAGGGCGGCGGTCAGGGTTTCGCGCGAGTGATCGGCAAAGCGCGGACGCGCCAGCAACGCCTCCACGTCCAGGGTCTCGAACAGATGGAATTCGAGATCGCGGCGGTTGATGATGGTCGAGATCATGACCATGCCGCCAGCAACGAATCGCTGAAGCGGCCCAGGTGATGATCGGCGTCGCCGAAAGTGGCGTTGATCATAGTGAGGCGCTTGAAGTAGTGGCTGACGTTGAGCTCGTCGGTCACGCCCATGCCGCCGTGCAGCTGCACCGCCTGCTGGCCGACGAAGCGGGCCGACTGGCCGATGTAGGCCTTGGCCGCCGACACGGCCCGGCTGCGCTCGGCCGCATCCGGGGAATCGGCCTTGACGCTGGCCAGGTACATCATGGAGCGCGCCTGCTCGGCGGCGATCAGCATGTCCGCCATGCGGTGCTGCAGCGCCTGAAACTTGGCGATGGGCTGGCCGAACTGCTTGCGCGTCTTGAGGTAGTCCAGGGTGGCCTCGTTGAGCGCCGCCATGGCGCCCACGGCTTCCGCGCACAGGGCGGCGATGCCGTAATCCAGGGCGCGGGCCAGGGCGGGCAGGCCCTGGTCCTGGGTGCCCAGCAGGGCGTCCGCTCCCACTTTCACCCGGGTGAAAGTGATGTCGGCGGCGCGCTGGCCGTCCTGGGTGGCATAGGCGCGCAACGCCATGCCGGCCGCATTGCGGTCCACCAGGAACAGGGAGACGCCGGCATCGTCCCGGGCGCCGCCCGAAGTGCGGGCGGAGACGATCAGCCGGTCGGCCGAGGGGCCGCCCAGCACCACGGACTTGGCGCCGTCGATGACCCAGCCGCCGGCGTCGGGCCGCGCCGTGGTTTCCACGTGGTTCAGCTCATAGCGGGTGCGCGGCTCGTAATGGGCCAGGGCCATGAGCAGCTCGCCGCCGGCGATGGCGGGGAGAATGGATTTCTTCTGCATTTCGCTGCCGCTGTCGCGCACCAGGCTGCCGCACAGCACCACGGTGGCCAGATAGGGTTCCAGCACCAGGCCGCGCCCGAAGGCTTCCATCACGATCATGGTGTCCACGGCGTTGCCGCCCATGCCGTCATGCTCCTCGGGGAAGGGCAGGGCAAGCCAACCCAGGTCGGCGAACTGCTTCCATGTGGCGCGGCTGAAGCCCGGTTCGGACTTGGCGAGCTGGCGCCGCTGCTCGAAGCCGTAGTCCTTGGCGATGAAGCGGCGCAGGGTGTCCTGCAGGGCGCTTTGTTCCTCGGTGAAATTGAAGTCCATGGCTGTGCCTCACAGTCCCAGGATCATCTGGGAGATGATGTTCTTCTGGATCTCGTTGGAGCCGCCGTAGATGGTGGTCTTGCGCATGTTGAAGTAATGGCCCGCCAGCGGCGCGCAATAGTCGGCGCCCACGGGAGCGCCCTGCCAGCCGGCATCGAGGGCTTCGGGAGAATAGGGCAGGGCGTAGTGGCCGACCGCCTGCATCATCAGCTCGGACAGGCTCTGCTGGATCTCCGAGCCCTTGATCTTGAGGATGGAGGCCTCGGGACCGGGGGCGCGCTTCTCCCGCTCCGCCGAGATGACGCGCAGGTTGGTGATCTCCAGGGCCATCAGCTCCAGTTCCACCTGGGCGATCTTGTCGCGGAAGCGCTGGTCCTCGACCAGGGGGCGGCCGTGGGCGGTCTCGCGGCGCGCGATCTCCTTCAGGCGCTTCAGCTCGCGCTTGGAACGGCCCACGGCGGCGATGCCGGTGCGCTCGTGGCCCAGCAGGAACTTGGCATAGGTCCAGCCCTTGTTCTCCTGGCCCACCAGGTTCTGCGCCGGCACCTTCACGTTCTCGAAGAACACCTCGTTGATCTCGTGCTCCCCGTCCAGCATGATGATCGGGCGCACGGTGATGCCCGGCGACTTCATGTCGATCAGCAGGAAGGAGATGCCCTCCTGCTGGCGGCCTTCCGTCGAGGTGCGCACCAGGCAGAAGATCCAGTCGGCATGCTGGGCCAGGGTGGTCCAGGTCTTCTGGCCATTGACGATGTAATAATCGCCCTGGCGCTCGGCGCGGGTCTTGAGGGAGGCGAGATCGGAGCCGGAGCCGGGCTCGGAATAGCCCTGGCACCACCAGTGCTCGCCGGAGAGGATCTTCGGCAGGAAGTATTGCTGCTGGGCGGCGTCGCCGAAGGCCATGATCACCGGCGCCACCATGCGCAGGCCGAAGGGCATGATCATGGGCGCGCCGGCGTCGGCGCACTCCTCGTCGAAGATGTGCTGCTGCACCGCGCTCCAGCCCGTGCCGCCGAACTCCACCGGCCAGGAGGGAGCGATCCAGCCCTTCTTGTAGAGGATCTTGTGCCAGGTGAGGTAGTCGTCCTTGGTCAGGCGCTTGCCCTCCAGGACCTTGCGGCTCAGTTCCGCCGGCAGGTTGTCGTCGATGAACCGCCGCACTTCCTGGCGGAATGCCTGCTCCTCCGGGGTGAAATTCAGGTCCATGCGGTTACTCCACTCGGGTTGGTTCGCATAGCAAAATAATGTTTTGCAATTGATGTCAGAATACGGCATTTCCACCAGGGCGGCAAGAAGAGGCTTGGCGCCCGGTGCCGGAGCTCGACCTACTTCTTCTTGGCGAAATAGCTGTCCATCGCCGCCTTGCGATCGGCATTGACCTTCTGTACCTGGGGCCGCTCGCCCACCAGCTTGAGGTAGGCCTTGACCGCCGGCAGGATCTCCTCCAGCATGTCGTAGCCGTAGATTTTCTTGGTCGCCTGGCTCACCAGGGGCAGGTGACACCAGGCGGCGCAGTCGGCATGGGTGAAGCTGTCGCCGGCGATGTAAGGGGAGAAGCGCGCCAGCTTGCCCAGGCTGCGCAAGCCCTTGCGCAGCAGCTTCTCCACTTCCTTCTTGGTCTCGTCCGACACGGTGCCGCCAAAGAAGGCCTCGGCGTACAGGCGGCGCACCGGCAGCTCCACGTGCAGCTCGAGGTGCTCGATCAGCTCGCGGTTCCTGGCCCGCTCGAAGGGGTCCTTGGGGTATAGGGGCGGCTCCGGGTACATGTCCTCCAGGTACTCGGTGAGCACCTGGGATTCGGTGAGCACTCCGCGCTCGGTGCGCAGGAAGGGCACCTTGCCCATGGGCGAATCCTTGAAAAAGTCTTCGGTCTGGGCCGGGTAGGCCAGTTCCTCCTCGAAGGGGATGCCCTTTTCCAGCAGGGCGAGCTTGATCTTGTTGTAGTAGTTGCTGACGCTGAAACCGCATAGCTTGAGCATACCGGTGCCTCCTGGTTGGTGAGTTCTCAGGAAATGGTCGGCGACCATTTCCTGCACGAAGCTCCCCTCGCCCGCGAAGCGGGAGAGGGGGTGGGGGTGAGGGCTGAGCGTTCAGTGTTGTAAAGCATTTTTCTGAACGCTCAGTAAGCGCTCTTGACGGGTTTGAACTGCAGGGATTTGTATTCGAGAAACTCTTCCAGGCCGTAGCGGCCCAGCTCGCGGCCGTTGCCGGACTGCTTGTAGCCGCCGAAGGGAGCGTGCAGGTTGAACACGCCGCCGTTGATGTCCACCTGGCCGGTACGCAGGCGCCGCGCCACGCCCAGCGCCCGCTCCTCGCTGCCCGACCACACGGCGCCGGCCAGGCCGTAGATGGTGGCGTTGGCCAGGCGCACCGCGTCGTCCTCGTCCTGGTAGGTGAGGATGGACAGCACGGGCCCGAAGATCTCCTCCTGGGCGATAGTGCTGTCGGGCCTGACCCGGCCGAACACCGTGGGGCGCACGTAGTAGCCCTTGGCCAGCCCCTCGGGCGCCTCGGCGCCGCCCCACAGCAGCTCGGCGCCTTCCTCGAGCCCGGTGCGGATATAGTCGCGCACCCGGCTGCGCTGCATGTCGGAGGCCAGCGGGCCCAGGGTCGTGGCGGCGTCGAAGGGGTCGCCCAGGCGATAGGCCCGGGCCGCGTCGACGGCCAGGCGCGCCGCTTCTTCATAGCGCGCGGCAGGCACCAGCAGGCGCGTGTGGGCGGTGCAGGTCTGGCCCGAGTTCAGGTAGCAGTTGCTGACCGTGCTCTTGACCGCCGCGGCGAAGTCGGCGTCGTCCAGGATGACTGAGGCGGACTTGCCGCCCAGCTCCAGGGCGACCCGCTTGACCGTCTGGGCGGCGAGCTCCGATACGCGCTTGCCGGCGCGGGTCGAGCCGGTGAAGGAGACCATGTCCACCTCGGGGTGGGTCACCAGCGCCTCGCCCACCACCGGGCCGTAGCCGGTGACCAGATTGAACACGCCTGCCGGCAGCCCCGCCGCGTCGATCACTTCCGCCAGGATGAAGGCGTTCAGCGGCGCCACTTCCGAGGGCTTGAGCACCACGGTGCAGCCGGCGGCGAGTGCCGCCGCCACCTTGGCGGCGATCTGGTGCAGGGGGTAGTTCCAGGGGGTGATGGCGGCCACTACCCCGACCGGCTCGCGCACCACCAGGGAATGGCCCACGCGCTCCTCGAAGGGGAATTCGGCCGCCAGCCTGGCGTACATGCCGAACGTGGCGATGGGCGAGCCGGCCTGGATGCGCTGGGACAGCTTCAGCGGCATGCCCATCTCGCCGGTGATGGTGCGGGCGATCTCGTCGGCGCGCGCCTTCAGGCCCTCGTGGATTTTCTGCAGGTAGCCGGCGCGCTCCGCGGGCGCGGTCGCGGCCCAGGCATCGAAGGCCCGGCGCGCCGCCGCCACCGCGGCCCGGGCATCGTCGGCCGTGCCTTCGGGGATGCGGCCGATCACTTCTTCCGTGGCCGGGTTGATGACGTCGATCAGGGCCTTGCCCGCCGGCGTCACCCAGCGGCCGTCGATGTACAGTTTGTCTCTTTGATCCATGTTGTATCGCAGTTGAGGTTGGAAAAAAGCGCATTTAACGCAGAGAACGCAGAGTGCGCAAAGAACGCAAAGAAAGACGAAGAGAACAATAGTTGCGGGAAGAATACCGCTCATTCGCCAGGTAAATATCCATGGTTTCCTTTGCGTCCTCTGCGTCTTTGCGCCCTCTGCATTGAAGGCGGTTTCAAGTGCGGTTCTTGCGCCTATGCGGTCGGCAGCTTATGGCCGGCGAACTGTTCGCGCAACCTGGTCTTGAGCAGCTTTCCGGTGGCGGTGTGGGGCAGGGCATCCACGAACACTACGTCGTCGGGCAACCACCACTTGGCCACCTTGCCTTCGTAGAACTTGAGCAGCTCGTCGCGCGTGACTTCCATGCCCGGCTTCTTCACCACCAGCAGCAGCGGGCGCTCGTCCCACTTGGGATGGGGCACGCCGATCACCGCCGCCTCGGCCACCGCCGGGTGGCCCACCGCCACGTTCTCCAGGTCGATGGAGCTGATCCATTCGCCGCCGGACTTGATCACGTCCTTGGAGCGGTCGGTGATCTGCATGTAGCCGTCCGCGTCCAGGGTGGCCACATCCCCCGTGGGGAACCAGCCGTCGCGCAGGGCCGCGCCGCCCTCACCCTTGAAGTAGCCGCTGGTCACCCAGGGGCCGCGGATCAGCAGGTCGCCGAAGGCCTTGCCGTCGTGGGGCAGGTCCTTGCCGTCGGCATCGACGATCTTCAGCTCCACGCCGTACAGGGGCCGGCCCTGCTTGGCCTGCAGCGCCAGCTTGTCCTCCTTGGACCAGGCGGCATGCTTGGCCTTGAAGGTGTTGACCGTGCCCAGGGGACTGGTCTCCGTCATGCCCCAGCCGTGCAGCACCTGCACGCCGTATTTCTCCTGGAAGGTGCGCATGATGGCCGGCGGGCAGGCGGAGCCGCCCACGGTGGTGCGCCGCAGGCTGGAGAACTTGAGGCCGTTCTGCTCCACGTATTGCAGCACCCCCAGCCACACGGTGGGCACGCCCAGGCTCAGGGTGACCTGCTCCTGCTCGAACAGCTGGTACAGGCTGGCCCCGTCCAGGCCGGGGCCGGGGAACACCAGCTTGGCGCCGACCAGGGGCGCCGCGTAGGGCACGCCCCAGGCGTTCACGTGGAACATGGGCACCACGGGCAGAATGCTCTCGCGCGCCGACATGTTGACGCTGTCGGGCAGGGCTGCCGCCATGGCATGCAGCACCGTGGAGCGGTGGGAGTAGAGCACGCCCTTGGGGTTGCCGGTGGTGCCCGAGGTGTAGCACAGGGAGGAGGCGGTGTTCTCGTCGAACTCGGGCCATTCCAGCTCGTCGGAATGGGCGTTGATCAGATCCTCGTAGCACAGTACGTTGGACAGCGTGGTGTGCTGCGGCATATGCGCCTTGTCGGTCATGAGCACATAGCCTTTCACCCCCTGGCACTGGGACGCCAGCTTCTCCAGCAGCGGCACGAAGCTGGCTTCGATGAACAGATAGGCGTCTTCCGCGTGGTTGATGATGTAGGCGATCTGTTCCGGGAACAGGCGCGGGTTGATGGTGTGGCACACGGCGCCGATGCCTGAGACGCCGAAGTAGAGCTCGAAGTGGCGGTGGTTGTTCCAGGCCAGGGTGCCGATGCGGTCGCCCTGCCGCACGCCCAGGGCGAGCAGGGCGTTGGCGAGCTGGCGCGCGCGCTTGTGGGCCTGGGCATAGGTGTAGCGGTGGATGCCGCCCTCGGTGAGCCGGCTCACGATCTCCGTGTCCCCGTGGCAGCGATCCGCATGGCGGATCAGGGACGAGATCATCAGCGGCATGTTCATCATCAAGCCTTTCATTTCCTTCTCTCCTCCTGTCGGAAAACGGATTGCGCAGTTCTGCACAGCGGCCCCATGCTTTTCTATGCGGATGCGCAAAGTTGTTTACAAACGCGATGGCCGACGATACCATGTTTTCGAAAACAGCGAAATAGAGTTCCGCAGAGCGAAAGATGTAACAAAACTGCTCGCGTTTTCAACAAGCTGGGTTGGGGTCGGACGTTGCGAGGAGGAGAGACATGAGCGACAAGAAGACGCATAAATGGGTGTTGGCGGGCTGCCTGATGGCTACAACGGCGGCGCCCCTCGCAGCCCACCAACTGCCAGATGCAGCATCCATAAGGAAACCCGCCCGCGCTGTCTCGGACCGCGGGCTTTTTTTGTCGTAGCACCGCTACATACAGGAGAGAGGAGACATGTCAGTCAAGACATCCGTTCGTTTGGCTTTTGCCGCCGGCGCCCTGTTCATCGCCGGCTCCGCCGCCGCGCAGGTGAAGATCGCCTACATCGATCCCCTGTCGGGTCCGTTCGCCAACGTCGGCGAAGCGGGACTCAAGCACTTCCAGTCCATCATCGACAAGATCAACGCCAGCGGCGGCGTGCTGGGCCAGAAGCTGGAAGTGGTGGGCTTCGACAACAAGAGCAGTCCCCAGGAGA